>JBIIUP010000234.1:0-4451 GCA_044339885.1 Pirellulales bacterium
GAAGCGACCGGAAAAGCCTTGGTGCATCGCCCGCAAAAGCGCAGTGAGCAATGCTTGAGAACGGCAAGAATCCTCTGCAAGATGCGGACGGCATGATCGCTTGCAACAGTCATCGAGGCTGCCATGAGTGCATGGAGGAAAGGAGCGCGAGTCACCCGTGAATCCACCCGGTATCCGGAAACACAATGCTCCGGCGTCGACGGGTTTGGGTATCCTGCTCGCGCGATTCCGAATCGACGCCGGGGTGAATGCGCGGAGCCCGGAGGACCCGTGGGAACGAGAATATAAGGTGCCGTCGATCGGGCAGGCAATTCGTTTCCGGAGGTGGGGTAGTCTAGAAACCGCTCCCCTTTGGGTACGACTGGCCAGTCGGCGGAGCGTGGCGGCCTCTTCGCCGAACGCGTGGCCGGAGTCGTTGCCGTGATAGATCGATGGTGAGGCCTTCGTGATGAAAAGTCGGACGGCTGCATGCAGGTTTCGCTGATCATTCCCGCGCACAACGAGGAGGCACGGATCGGGCCGATGCTCGATGCGTACCTGCCGTTTTTCGCGGAACGCTACGGCGACGGCGTGGAGTTCCTCGTCGTCGTCAACGGCTCGACGGATGGCACCGCAGCGGTCGTCGGCCGACACGCCGAGCGGTTTCGGCAGCTGCGGTGCATCGTCGAGCCACGGGCGATCGGCAAGGGGGGCGCCCTCGTTCTCGGATTCCGCGCGGCGACGGGCGGTCTCGTCGGGTTCGTCGATGCCGATGGCGCGACGCCCCCCGAGGCGTTCCAGGACCTCGTCGACCGCATCGGCTCCGCCGATGTCGCGGTGGCGTCGCGCTGGTGCCGGGGGGCCACGGTCAGCCCACCGCAGCCGCTCGCACGCCGGATCGCCTCGCGGGTCTTCAACCTGCTGACGCGGCTCTTCTTCGGCCTGCGGCTCACCGACACGCAGTGTGGTGCCAAGCTCATGAGGCGGGACGCCCTGGCTCCGGTGCTCGACAGCCTGGGCATCACCCGCTGGGCCTTCGACGTTGACCTGCTCTTCCAGATGCAGCGCGCCGGCCGGACGATCGTCGAGATCCCCACCACCTGGCACGACGTCGCGGGGTCGAAGATCGACATTCTCCCCGTGTCCGCTGAAATGGGCGTGGCGATCGTGCGGCTGCGGTTGCTGTACTCGCCCTTGCGGTGGATCGTCGGCCTGTACGACCGGTTCCTCGGTCCGCTCATCCATCCGCGGGGGCTCGAGCGGGACCACCTCGTCGGCCACAGCGTCATCCTGCTGGCCTGCGCCCAGGCGGCCAACGTGACGAACCTGCTGTTTCAGGCCTCGATGATGCGGATGCTCGACGGGGTGCAGTACGGCACCCTGGTGGCGATGCTCGGCGTATTCGCGGCGATCACCATGCCCTTGGCGGCACTGCCCTGGGCGGTGGCACAGTTCACCGCCGCATTCCTCAAGGAAGGTCGGAAGCGGGAGGCACGGGGGTTGGTCGCGGCGGTCACCCGCGACGTGGCCGGGGCCGGGATCGGGGTGCTGGCACTGGCCGTGATGGCGTCGGGCCCGCTGCTGCGCTACTTCAAGCTCGATGGCAGTGCTCCGCTCCTGCTCACGCTCGCCGCCGTGGCGGCGAGCGTCGGCGGTTCGGCGTTCACGGGCGCGCTCCAGGGGGCCCAGGGCTTCGCGTGGCTGGCCGGCGTCGGGTTCGTGGGCAGCCTGGCTCGGCTCCTCCTGGCGGTGCTGTTCGTGGCGTCGGGCGGAGCCGCCGCGGGTGCCCTGCTCGGGCACGCCGCCTCCATGGTGGTCGTGGTGCTCGTGTCGGTCGTGGCCGTGCGGCAGGTGCTCGGTCGGGCCTGGGAGCAGCCGGCGGGAGTGGCCGGGTTCTACCGGTACTGCGGCCAATATGCCCTCGCCTACGTCGGCTACGCCATCCTCATGAACGCCGATGTCGTGATGGTCAAACACTACTTCGCCGCCGAGGAGGCGGGTCGCTATGCCGTCGCGGCGATGGTCGGCCGGATCATCCTTTTCCTGCCGCAGCCCATCGTGACGGCGATGTTTCCGAAGGTCGTGTCGAGCGGAGAAGTGACACGCGGGAATTGGCGGACGCTCGGCAAGGCGCTCGTGCTCGCATCCATCGTGCTCGGCGGCACGGCCCTGCTGTGCAGCCTGTTCGCCGGGACCGTCCTGAAGCTGCTTTCCGGCGATCCTTCCCCGGACATCGTGCATCTCGTGCGGCTCGTGGTCTGGGGGCTGTGTCCCTTGAGCCTCACCTTCTTCATCATGAATTTCGAGCTCGCACAGCGCCGGATCGCGGTCGTCCTGCCCCTGCTGGCGTGCGCGGTCGGCTATCTTGCGTGTCTCGCGCGGTGGCACGCGTCGTTGCAGCAGGTGGCCGTCGTGCTGGGGCTCGCCGGCTGCGTCGCGCTGCTCGCGTCGGTCGCCTGCCTGCCGTGGAGCCGGATCGGGCCACGGGCGACCGCCGCGGACGGTGGCCGAGAATCCTCGTGAACCGAACGGATTTCAGGCAGGTTTCAGAGCCATGCGACCGAGCGCTCCCCGAGCACCGCTTGCGGCGATCTTCCTCGATCGGGACGGCACGCTCATCGAGCACGTGCCGTACCTGCGGGATCCGGCGGACGTCGCCCTGCTGCCGGGCGTTCGCGAGGCTCTGGCACGGACCCGGGACGCCGCGGTGAAGCTCTTCCTGCTCACGAACCAGTCGGGCGTGGGCCGCGGGATGTTCACGCTCGGCGAGGTGGAGGCCTGCAACGAGCGGATGATCGAGTTGCTCGGGCTGGGGCCGCGGCCGTTCGACGCGGTGTGCATCGCCACCGAGACGCCAGACGAGCCGCCGCGGTATCGCAAGCCGTCGCCCCGGTTCATCCGGGAGATGATCGAACGGCACGGGATCGATCCTCGGGCCGCCTGGATGCTCGGCGACTCCCCCGTCGACTGGGAGGCGGGGCTGAACGCCGGCATCCGCACGGCGGCGATCGTGGCCGATCCGCTCGCCCCCAAGGAGCCGCAGCGACGCCAGGAGCTGGGCATCGCCGCGTTCGAGACGGTGCTCGACTGGCTGGATGCGGTTTGGGAGCGGCCAGCCCGCGGATAGACTCGCCGGCCATGCCTCCCCACAGACCACGCATCGGCATCCTCACCGGCGGCGGCGACTGCCCCGGCCTGAACGCCGTCATCCGCGCCGCCACCAAGGCCGCCGAGCGGCTGGGCTACGAGATGCTCGGCTTCCTCCGCGGGTTCGAGGGACTCGCCGAGCCCGTCGCCTACGAGCCGCTCACGCCCCGCAGCACGGCCAACATTCTCCTCCAGGGCGGCACGATCCTCGGCTCCACCAACAAGGGCCGCTTCTCCGCCCTCGTCGGCGCCGGCGACCGCCGGCAGATCGACCCCGAGCTGCTCGAGCAGGCCGCCCGGACGCTCCGGGAGCTCTCCGTCACCGGGCTGGTCTGCGTCGGCGGCGACGGCTCCCTGGCCATCGCCCAGCAGCTCCACGAGCACGGGCTGCCGGTGGTGGGCGTGCCGAAGACGATCGACAACGACCTCGGCGGCACGGCCTTCACCTTCGGCTTCGACTCCGCCGTCGCCTGCGCCACCGACGCCCTCGACCGGCTGCACACCACGGCCGCCAGCCACGAGCGGATCATGGTGCTCGAGGTCATGGGACGGCACGCGGGCTGGATCGCCCTCCACGCGGGAATCGCCGGCGGCGGCGACGTCATCCTCCTTCCGGAGATTCCCTGGACCTTCGAGGAGGTCTGCGCGAAGGTCGTCGAGCGGGACGCCGCGGGCAAGCGGTTCACGCTCGTCGTGGTGGCGGAGGGGGCGCACCTGCCCGACGGCCGGCTCGTGCACGACGGCGGCCAGGGGGAGCAGCGACAGGTCCGGCTCGGCGGCATCGGCGAGATCGTGGCCCGCGAGATCGCCACGCGGCTCGGTCGCGAGGCACGGGCGATCGTGCTCGGCCACCTCCAGCGGGGCGGCACGCCGACCGCCTTCGACCGGGTGCTCGCGTCGCAGTTCGGCGCCCACGCCGTCCACCTCGTCCACGAGGGGCGGTTTGGACAGATGGTCCGCTACCGTCCCCCCCACATCGAGAGCGTGCCGATCGCCGACGCCATCCGCACGCTCTCGCAGGTCGACCCGGCGTCGTCCGCCGTCCAGGCCGCCCGCGCCCTCGGCATCGGCTTCGGCGACGCCCCCGCGGCCGCCAGCCCCAAGGCCCATCCCGGTCCGCGGCCCGACCCGCCCCATTGCCCGCCGCGGGATCGGATGCTCTGATGGGCCCGCTTTTCCGGGGCGATCACCGCCCGGAGGACTGACGGACCAGGGGACTCATGGAATGACTGCACCGCAGGCGGCTGGCAAGGTCTCGAGCGTTCTCCAGGAAAACCGGGTGTTCCCGCCGCCGGCGGAATTCTCGGCGCGGGCCCGGATCGGTT
>JBIIUP010000235.1:0-4442 GCA_044339885.1 Pirellulales bacterium
AGGCGAGAACGAGGCCGCAGCACGTGGCGAGCGGGCGACCGGAAAGCGGTGACGCGGTCATGCCGTGACTCCGGCGGAGGCTGGTCGACGCTGCCGACGGGCGTCGCAGTCATGATAACCACAGCCGACCAGGGCTAGCGCTGCGGCGGTCCCGCGGCTACTTCCGGGCCCAGCCGGTCCCGTCGGGCCGGTCCTCCAGGACGATTCCGGCCGCGGTGAGCTTGTTTCGCACCAGATCGGCCGTCGCGAAGTCCTTCGCCTTGCGGGCGTTGGCGCGGATCTCGATGACGAGGTCCATGAGCCTGGCCACCAGATTCTCGTCGGCACCGCCCGTCCGGGCCCGCGGCTCCTCGAGAAACAGGCCCAGGGTGCCCGTGAGTTCCCGGAGCGTCAGCATCATCGCGTCGAGCGTCGCCAGTTCACCGGCCGGCTTCGCCCCCTCCAGCCCGTGCTGGTCGATGAACTTGTTGACCATGCGGACGAAGTCGTAGAGCGTCGCGATCGCGATCGCCGTGTTGAAGTCGTCGTCCATCGCCGCGAGGAACTTCTGCCGCAGGGAGCGTCCCTCGTCGCCGAGGCTGCCGCCGGCGGCGTCGCCGGCGCGGCGGTCGCGGTGCGGCAAGGCATGGAACGACCGCCCCGTGATCCGCGCGAAGCGGGCGAACAGCCGCTCGAAGGCCTCCAGCGCACGGGCGATCTCGTTGAGCGGCTCCTCGCCGAAGTGGATCGGACTGCGGTAGTGGGTCGAGAGCAGCAGGACGCGGATGACCTCCGGCCGGTGCCTCGCCAGCAGGTTCTTGAACGGCTCGGCGCCGGTCGACTTGCTGATCTTGGTAGCAGCCTGCGCCGCGGCCTCGTCGGCGGACGAGCCGTCCGCGCCCCCGTCGCCGCGCGGCCGACCCCCCACCTTGCCGGCGGCGCCGGCCGCCTGCATGAGGCCGTTGTGCATCCAGAAGGTGGCCATCGGGCAGTCGTGGAGCGACTCGCTCTGGGCGATCTCGTTCTCGTGATGCGGGAAGACGAGGTCGAGCCCGCCGCCGTGGATGTCGAAGTGCGGCCCGAGGATCGCCTTGCTCATCGCGGAGCACTCGATGTGCCAGCCGGGCCGGCCCGGGCCCCAGGGGCTGTCCCACGACGGCTCGCCCGCCTTGGCCTTCTTCCAGAGCGCGAAGTCCGCCGCCGACCGCTTCCGCTCAGCCGTCGAGCCCCCCTCGCCCTGCATGCTCTCCACGGAGCGGTTGGTGAGCTTGCCGTAGTCGGAGTCCTTGGTGACGTCGAAGTAGACGTCGCCATCGCTGGCGTAGGCGCACCCCTTGGCGATGAGCCCCTCGATGAACGCGACGATCGTCCCGATGTGCTCCGTGGCCTTCGGCATCTCGTCGATGCCCTTCACGCCGAGGCAGGCGAGGTTCTCCAGGTAGTCGGCCGTCATCTCCTCGGCGAGCCGGGCCATCGTCGTCCCGCGGGCCGTACTCTCGGCGATGATCTTGTCGTCGACGTCGGTGATGTTGACGACCCAGGTGACCTTCCAGCCGGAATAGGTCAGGTAGCGCTTCACGGTGTCGAAGATCACCGGGCCGACCATGTGGCCGATGTGGCTCGGCTTGTAGACCGTGGGGCCGCAGAGATACATGCCGACGTGGCCCGGCCTGACCGTCTCCAGCGCCGCCTTCCGCTTCGTCAGGGTGCTGTAGATCTCGATCTTCGGCAGGCCGCCCGGGGAGCCCGCCGCCGTCGTCGCTTCCGCCATCGCCATCGTGGGTTCGTCGCTCCCGTCGGGAAGGTGTTTCAGGTCCGGCGCTCGACCAGGGCCACGCACTCGGCCGCGATCGCCAGCTCCTCGCCGATCGGGCCGACTGCCTCGCCGGTCTTGGCCTTGAGCCAGACGGCCGACTCGTCGACGCCGAGCACCGCGGCGATCCTCCGGCGGATCGCGGAGCGGTGCGGGAGGATTTTGGGCCGCTGGGCGAAGATGACGCAATCCAGGTTCACCAGCCGCCAGCCGGCGGCCGCGACCCGCTCGTGGGCCGCCTGCAGCATTTCGGCCGAGTCGCGGCCCCGGTTGGCGGGATCGTCGTCGGGAAAGAGTTCGCCGATGTCGCCGAGGGCCGCCGCCCCGAGGAGGGCGTCGGTGATCGCGTGGAGCAGGACGTCGGCGTCGCTGTGGCCGACGGCCCGCCGGTCGTGCGCGAGCGTGACGCCCCCGAGAACGAGGCCGTCGCCGGGGCCGAGCCGGTGCGTGTCGTGGCCGAGACCGACGCGGAACATGGGGGCGACTCCCGGGAAGGACACCGTTTTCACCTATACTCTCCGCATGCACAACACCACCGGCGGGGTCGGCGGCGAGGGAGCGGCCGCGCCCGTCATCGAGGTCGCCGGACTCGCGAAGGAATACCGCGTCTACGACAAGCCGGAGGGGCTGCTGGCGAGCGTCCGCGGGCTGTTCCACCGCACGAGCCGCGCGGTGGAGGCGCTGCGGGGAGTCGACCTCGCCGTGGGCCGCGGCGAATTCGTGGCCCTCCTCGGGCCCAACGGCGCCGGCAAGACGACCTTCCTCAAGCTCCTCTCGGGCATCATCACCCCCTCCCGTGGCACCGCCCGGGTGCTCGGCCACGTCCCCTGGGAGCGGGCCGACGACTTCCGCCGCCGGTTCGCGCTCGTCATGGGCCAGCGGAACCAGCTCTGGTGGGACCTGCCCGCCGCCGAGAGCTTCCGGCTCCACAAGGAGATCTACCGGCTCGACGCGGCCCGGTTCGAGCGCACCCGGGACGAATTGGTGGAGATGCTCGGGGTCGGGAGGCTCGTGCTCCAGCCGGTCCGCGAGCTCTCGCTCGGCGAGCGGATGAAGCTCGAGCTCGTGGCCGCGCTCCTCCACGAGCCCGAGGTGCTGTTCCTCGACGAGCCCACGATCGGGCTCGACGTCGTCGCCCAGCACACGATCCACCAGTTCCTCCGCCGGGTTCAGGCGGAGCGGCGGACGACCGTGATGCTCACCACCCACTACATGAAGGACGTCGCCGCCCTCTGCGAGCGGGTGGTCGTGATCACCCACGGCGACATCGTCCACGACGGGCCGCTCGCGGAGATCGTGGACCGGTTCACGACCCACAAGATCGTCACGCTCGACCTCGACGAGGCGGCTGCCGCCGCCCGGATCGAGCGGTTCGGGTTTCCCTGCGAGGTCCGCGGCCCGCGGGTCGTGCTGCGGATCGACCGCGGCCGGATCGCCGACGTGCTCCCCGAGATACTGCGGAGCGACGGCGTCCGTGACGTGTCGGTGGAGGACGTGCCGCTCGAGGAGATCGTCGCCGAGCTCTTCAAGTCGGCGGCGCCGCCGGCGCGCGGTCCCGTCGCGGGGGTGGCGCGATGACGGCGGCGGGAGACACCGCCGCGCGGCTCGCCGCCGGCCCGGCCGCGGGCCTGCGGGCCTGGTGGACGATGCTCGTCATCTCTCTCGAGGAGCGGCTCGTCTACCGGGGCGACTTCGCCCTCGGCACGCTCATGCGGTTCCTGCCGATCGTCACGCAGGTCTTCCTCTGGACGGCCGTGTTCGCCGCGACGAGCCGGCCCGACATCGCCGGCTACTCGCGGAACGACATCGTGGCCTACTACCTGCTCACGATGCTCACGCGGGCCTTCTCGAGCATGCCGGGGCTCTCCACCGGCATCGCCCGCAGCGTCCGCGACGGCTCGGTGAAGAAATACCTCGTGCAGCCGGTCGACTACATCGGGTTCCTGCTCGCCGCGCGGATCGCCCACAAGCTCGTCTACTACGCCGTCGCAGCCCTGCCGTTCGCGGCCGTGTTCTTCGTCTGTCGCGGGTACTTCCCGCCGCCGCCGGACGCGGCCACGATCGCGGCGTTCATCCTGTCGCTCGTGCTCTCCTTCCTCCTGGGCTTCTTCATGGAGGCCACGCTCGGCATGATCGGCTTCTGGGTGCTCGAGGTGTCGAGCATCGTGTTCGCCTACATGCTCGTGCAGTACCTGCTCTCCGGCCACATGTTCCCGATCGACATGCTCGCCGGCATCCCGACGGGCCTGCCCGGCACGAGCCTGGCCGACGTGGTCCGCTGGCTGCCGTTCGAATACACGGCCTACTTCCCGGCCGCCGTCTGGCTCGGGAAGATCCGCGGCGCCGAGCTCGTGCGGTCGCTCGTGATCGAGGCCGGGTGGGTCGTCGTCATGGCGGCGGCCTGCCGGATCGCCTGGCGCCGCGGCACCCGCCGCTACGCCGCCTACGGGGGCTGATCGTCAGGGTCGCGCGGGTCGCCGGCCGCTGTGCCGCAGTCGGTCCCGCGGCGGATTCGTCCCAGCTCGCGGCGGATTCGTCCCAGCTCGCGCCGGATTCGTCACTTTGTCGAGGGCTCGGCATTCCGGCGGCCGGCTCCGCCGCTATCGTGCCGGCGTGCGCGACGTGGAGTGTCGTGCGAGTTGGAAGTCGT
>JBIIUP010000236.1:0-4434 GCA_044339885.1 Pirellulales bacterium
CCTGCTGGCGGGCAGCGAGGTGAAGATCGTGGGCGAGGCCGCCAACGGGGACGAGGCGGTCAAGCTCACGAAGAAGCTGAAGCCGGACGTCGTCCTGCTCGACATCCGCATGGCCGGCAAGGACGGGCTCCAGGCCCTCGAGAAGATCCGCCACGACATGCCGGGCGTGCGGTGCGTGATGCTCTCCACGTTCGACAACCCGACCTACGTGGCCCGGGCGGTCGCCGCCGGGGCCCATGACTACATCCTCAAGGGCTGCACCCGCAGCGAACTCGTCAACTCGATCACCGGCGCCGCGGCGGGACAGCTTCCCATGCGGGCCGGCGAGCTGCGGCGGGTGGCGACGACGATGGCCAACCGGGTGGCGACGCCCGATCCGGACATCCCGCTGACGCAGCGGGAGACGCAGGTGCTCCGGCACATGGCCCTGGGGCTCTCCAACAAGGAGATCGCCCAGTCGCTCACGATCAGCGTGGAGACGGTGAAGGAGCACGTCCAGAACATCCTCCGCAAGCTGGCCGTCACCGACCGCACGCAGGCCGCCGTGTGGGCCGTGCGTCGCGGCCTGGTCTGACGGGCCGCGACGGTCGGGCCGGATGGTGCGACCGATCGGCGGCGGTCACCGGGCCCGCGGGTGCGCCTTGTCGTACGCGTCGAGCAGGCGGCTCGTGGTGACGTGCGTGTAGATCTGGGTCGTCACCAGGCTCTTGTGGCCGAGCAGCTCCTGGACGCTGCGAATGTCCGCGCCGGCATCGAGGAGATGCGTGGCGAAGCTGTGCCGCAGCGTGTGAGGGCTCGCCCGGCCGCCGAGGTCGGCGGCGAGCAGGTGCTTCTCGAGGAGGCGGGCGACGCCGCGGACGGAGAGGCGGCCCCCGAGCCGGTTCGTGAACAGGGGCCGCGGGCCGCGGGCCGCGGTCGGGCGGGGCCGCACCGCGAGCCACGCGCGGAGGGCCGCCCGGGCGTGGGAGCCGACGATCCCGAGTCGCTCGCGGCGGCCCTTGCCGCGGACGCGGATGGTGGCGTTGGCCAGATCGAGGTCGCCGTCGTCGAGGCTCACGAGCTCACGCACGCGGACCCCCGAGGAGTACATGAGCTCGAGGATCGCGCGGTCGCGGAGCCCCCCCGCAGCGGCCGGCCGCGGGGCGGCGAGGAGACGGGCGATCTCGTCGCCCGTGAGGAACTTCGGCAGTTTGCGGCCGCGCTTCGGGCTGCGGAGCGGCTTGGCGGGATTCGACCGAACCCAGCCTTCGCGGAGGCCGAAGGCGTAGAAGCTCCGCATGCTCGCCAGCTTGCGGGCGACGGTCGAGGCCGCGTAGCCGGCGGCGTGCAGGCCGGAGGCGAACCGCCGGAGGATCGCGCTGGTGGCGTCGGCGGGGCCCCGGCAGCCGGCCGAGCGGAGGAACTCCTCGAGCTGGAGGAGATCCTCGCGATAGCTCTTGCTGGTCAGCGGCGAGCAGCCCCGCTCCGCGGCGAGATGGTTGAGAAACCGCTCGATCGCCCGGGCGAACTCCCCGCGCGGCGGCGTGGAGGCCGTCGTCATGGGCGGCGGCTCACCCCTGCGCGGGCCGGTCGGCCCGCGGTCCGAAGCGGATGCGCCGCGGCTTGGGGGTGTTCTGCCGCACCTTCTGGCC
Source organism: Pirellulales bacterium (assembly GCA_044339885.1). GTDB lineage: Bacteria > Planctomycetota > Planctomycetia > Pirellulales > UBA1268 > QWPN01. Next base: position 1,632 of record JBIIUP010000236.1, read on the forward strand.
CAGCACGGCCGCGTCGTACCACGAGAAGCTCAGGTCGGGGTTGGCAGCGTGCCTCCCCAGGGCGGCGAGCACCTCGTCACGGCTGTCGTCGTCGTACAGGAAGACGTACCGCTCGCCCCCTTTGACGAGCGCGATGACGTTGACGTCGCGAGAGGTCATGACGGTCCTCGGAACCGGTCGGCGGTCGGCGCACACGAACGCTCGGTGGTTATCGGCACGCCGGGCCCGGCCGGCCCAGTCGCAGCCGATGGTCCCCCCGAGTTTCCGCGATCGGGCCAACCATGCCCGGACCGGTCGAGCCGCGCATGACTCTGGGGAATCTGTGCCGGCGAACGGCGGCCGAAGGGACGGCGTGCCGGCGGGCGCCGCGGGCTTTACAGCAGATCGCCGAACCCCCGCAGGCCCACGGGCTCGCGGGACCAGAACGGCTCCCCGTGCGCGGTGCCGATCATCGAGCCCCACCAGGCGTCGGCCGCGGTCACGCGGTCGAGCACGGACGGCGGCGGGGCGCTCGGGGGGAATTGGCTGGCGTAGCAGGACAGGCTGTCCCGCTTCCGTCCCCACGTCGCCGAGATGTCGACCACGAACGCGGGGCGGCGGACCGCCTTGAGGTGGACGCAGGCGTAGTACCAGATCCGCTCCGGATGCCAGGGATCGCCCGGAAGGTCGCACTTCGTGAGTTTCGCCCAGAATCGCGCGGCCTCCACGAGCCGTGTCGCGGCCACGTGGTCCGGATGGGCGTCGACCCAGTGCGGGGCGAACAGCCATCGCGGACGCATGCGGCGGATCACGCCGGCGACCGCTCCGCGGGCCGCGAGCGTCGCCCGCAGTCGCCGATTCGGCAGCCCGAGGTTCTCGCGCCACCGCAGGCCGAGCGCCGCGGTCGCCGCGGCCGTCTCGCGGGCCCGGATCTCGACCGACCCGCGCGGGGTCGGTTCCCCGTCGGTGAGGTCGAGAACACCGACCTGGAGCCCGCGGTCGAGCATCGCCGCGATCGTGCCCCCCATGCCCAGTTCCGCGTCATCGGGATGCGGGGCGACGACGAGGGCATCCAGCGTGGCGGGGGGCGTCGACGGCGTTGCCAGGGGAGCCATGCGGTCAGCATACTCTGCGGCTTCGGGCCGGCGTGCAGTGCCGGCACGCCTCCAGGCCACCGCGAATGTCCGCCCCGACCGCCGCCGAGGAGCTGTTCGCCGCCGCGTGCGGCCATGGGCGGCGGGCAGCCGTGCTGGCGAGTGTGGAGGCCGTGCTCGGTTGGGACGAGCTCACGATGATGCCCGCCGCGGCCGGCTCGCACCGCGGGGAGCAGGCGGCGGCGGTCGCCGCGGCCGCGCACCGGGTCCGCACCGATCCCGCCCAGGGGGACCGGCTGGCCGCGCTGGCCGAGGGGCCGCTCGCGACCGGCGGCACGCCGGATCAGCAGGCCACCATCCGCCTCCTCAAACGCGACTTCGACAAGCAGGCCCGACTGCCGCCGCGGCTCGTCGAGGAACTGGCCCGGACCGCGGTCGAGGCCCAGCAGGCGTGGGCCCGGGCCCGGACCGAGTCGTCGTGGCCGCTTCTCGAGCCGTGGCTGCGGCGAATGTTCGACCTGAAACGCGAACAGGCGGCCTGCCAGCTGCCCGGGTGCGACCCCTACGACGCGCTTCTGGACGACTACGAGCCGGGGGGGCGGTGGCGGGACGTGGCCGGACGGTTCGAGCGGCTGCGTGCCGGCATCGTGCCGCTCGTGCAGGCCTGTGTCGAAGCGCGGCGGAAGCCGGACGACGAGCCGCTCCGCCGGCTCTATCCGATCGCCGCGCAGCAGGCCTTCGTTCGCGAGGTGGCCGCACGGATCGGCTTCGACTTCGACCGCGGCCGGCTGGACACCACCGACCACCCGTTCTGTTCCACGCTCGGGCCCGACGACTGCAGGATCACCACCCGCTGGGACGAGCGGTACCTCCCGACCGCCCTGTTCGGCGTGCTCCACGAGGCGGGCCACGGGCTCTACGAACAGGGGCTGCGCCGGGAGTGGTTCGGCCTTCCCCCGGGCGAGGCCGCGTCGCTCGGCATCCACGAGTCGCAGTCGCGTCTGTGGGAGAACATGGTCGGCCGTTCCCCGGCCTTCTGGGCCTGGTGCCTTCCGGTGGCACGCGCCGCCTTTCCCGGAGTCCTCGGCGACGTGGATGCCGCGCGGCTCCAGGAGTCGCTGCTGGTCGTGAAGCCCTCGTTCATCCGCGTCGAGGCGGACGAGGTCACCTACAACCTGCACGTCATGATGCGGTTCGACCTCGAGCGCGCGGTCGTGCACGGCGACCTCCCCGTCGCAGACCTCCCCGCGGCGTGGAGCGAGCGTTTCGTCCGGGACTTCGGCCTGCGGCCGCCGCGGGATGCCGAGGGAGTCCTGCAGGACATCCACTGGAGCGCCGGACTGATCGGCTACTTCCCGACCTACACGCTGGGCAACATGTTCGCCGCGCAGCTCATGGCCGCCGCCGATCGGGAGCTGCCCGGCCTGCCCGCCAGGTTCGCCGCCGGGACTTTCACGGACCTGCTCGACTGGCTGCGTCGGCGGGTGCATGCCGCAGGCCGCACGCTCGACTCGGACCGGCTCGTCGAGGAGGCCACCGGTCGACCCCCGTCGGAGAGTTGGCTACTGGAGAGCCTGCGGGAGCGCTACGGACCCGCCTACGGGCTCTAGACCGCAGGCGGCTGGGGGGCGCCGCCGGTCGCAACGGGGGCCACCGCGGCCGAGGGGTGCGCCGGAAGTTCCCGGTGGTACACTTTCCGAGGTTCGACGCCGCCGGACGGGCCGGGGGGC
>JBIIUP010000047.1:0-15639 GCA_044339885.1 Pirellulales bacterium
GAGATCAACGAGGGGCCGGCGAAGTACGAGGCCGTGACCGCGGCCGACATCCGGCGGGTGGCCCTGAAGTACTTCACCGAGGCCAACCGCAGCGTCGCCTCATTCCGACGCGGTTCCGCGCCGGCCCCGAAGTGAACCCCCCGCACCAGGACGCCGTTCCCATGCTCCCGACCCTCCGCCTGCTTCCGTTCTTCGTGATCGCCGTCGTCGCGGCCTCCGCCCGTGCCGCGACCCCCGCCGCCGGCATCCCCGCGCGTCCCGAGCAGATCGTCTTCGATCCGCTGGCCTTCGAGCCGCCGGATGCCAAGGCCTTCCGCCGCACGCTGCCCGACGGGACGCCGGTCTACCTCGCTCCGTCGCACGAGTTCCCGTTGGTGACGCTCGCGGTCACGTTCAAGGGGGGCGCGTCGCTCGACCCGGCGGACGTGCCGGGCCTGGCGGCGCTGACCGCCCGGCTGGTCCGCGAGGGAGGCACGGACCGGATGGCGCCGGCGGAGTTCGACGAGACGCTCGACTTCCTCGCGACCGAGGCGGGCGTGGCGGCCGACGACACGTTCACGCGGGCGTCGATGAACTGCCTGAAGAGCAACTTCGACGAGAGCCTCGGGCTGTTCCTCGCCATGCTGCGGACGCCGCGGTTCGACGCCGCCCGGCTCGCGACGGCCCAGGCCCGGGTCGTGGAATCTCTCAAGCAGCGGAACGACGATGCCTCGTCGATCCTCGGTCGCGAGTGGAAGCGGCTGCTCTACGGCCCAACGCACTTCGAGTCGTCCCAGCCCACCGGCGCGACGGTGGCCGCGGTCACGCGGGAACGCCTCGCGGACATGCACAAGCGGATCTACCATCCCGGCAACGCGATCGTGGCCGTGTCTGGCGACTTCGAGGAGGGCGAGATGCTCGCCAAGCTCGCCAAGGCCTTCGACGGCTGGGAGCGGCGGCCGCCGGCGCCCGACCCGGTGCCGCCGACGGCCGTCCTCGAGCCCGGACTGTACCACGTGCCCAAGGAGATTCCGCAGGGCAAGGTGGTCGTGGGCTGCCGGTCGATCGAGCGGGACGATCCCGACGCCATTCCCTTCATGCTGCTCGACGAGATCCTGGGCGCCGGCGGGTTCACGAGCCGCCTCATGCAGAAGGTGCGGAGCAACGAGGGGCTCGCCTACTCTGTGCGGTCGGCGGTCTCGCCGCGGGTGACGTATCCCGGCGACTTCCGCGCGGGCTTCGAAAGCAAGAACGCGACCGTCGCCCTGGCGACGAAGATCGTGCTCGACGAGATCCGCCGGATCCGCGAGGAGCCGGTCACCGCGGAGGAGCTGGAGACGGCCAAGCGCGGAATGATCGAGACGTTCCCGCGGCAGTTCGAGAGCAAGCCGCGGATGCTCCGCGTGTTCGTCGACGACGAGTGGACGAAGCGGCCGGACGACTACTGGAAGACGTTCCGCAAGCGGGTGGCGGCGGTGACCGCGGAGGACATCCGCCGGGTGGCGCAGAAGCATCTCGACCCGGCGAAGATGGCGATCCTGGTGGTGGGCGACTGGGCCGCGATCGCCCCGGGCGACCTGGAGAAGCGGGCGAGCATGGAGGAATTCTTCGGCGGCAAGGTGACGCACCTGCCGCTGCGGGATCCGCTGACGCTCGAACCGCTGCCGCCGAGCCCGTAGCGACCGTCCGCCGCTCGGCAGCCGTTCGCCCCGTGCTAGCTCGGTAGCCCCGCAGTAGCCCGGTTGCCGTGCAGTAGCCCGGTTGCCGTGCAACCGGGAATCCGCGTCGCGGCACCACCCTGCGACGCGTCGTCCCACGCGGCGTCGCCCGCAATCCGGTCGCACGGCGACCGGTCTACCGAAGCGTCCGCAGCGGCCGAGTCCGTAGCGATGCTTCGCCCCCGGTCGCCCGGATGCCGTGCAGTAGCCCGGTTGCCGTGCAGTAGCCCGGTTGCCGTGCAGTAGCCCGGTTGCCGTGCAACCGGGAATCCGGGTTGCGGCACCACCCTGCGACGCGTCGTCCCACGCGGCGTCGCCCGCAATCCGGTCGCACGGCGACCGGTCTACCGAAGCGTCCGCAACCTTCCTTCGCCCCGGCCGTTGAAGTCCCGGAGACGAACCCGTACTTCCCCTCGAGGACTCCGACATGCGACACGGCGCGACCTTCGGACTGGTGGCGGCATTCATGCTCGTGCACGGCTTCACTTCGGCGCTAGCCCAGCCCCCGGACGGGCCGCCGCCGGAACACCGCGACCCGCTGCGGGCGGCGCTCGACGCGAATCGCGACCACGAACTCGACGCCGACGAGATCAAGGCTGCCCCGGCTGCAATCGCCCGGCTCGACGCCGACGGTGACGGCCGGATCGATCGCCATGAGTTCAGGCCCCCGCGGCCTCCGGGCGGGGCGGACCGTGGGCCGGGCTCGAGCGCCCGGGGCGAACGCCCCCCTGGGGCGCCGGGCGAAGACGGCCGGCCACCGCGGGCGGGCCGCCGCGAATCCGGCGGACCGGCGGATGGCGAGCGGCCCGGTCCGGGCAGGTTCGTCTCCCGGGCGATGAGCTGTGACGCCGATGGCGACGGCAAGCTCGACCGCGCGGAGTTGGAGACGCTGGCCTCCGAGATGATGCAGCGACGGCAGGGGGACGGCGGTGGCGAGCGTGGTCCGGGCCGTGGCCCTCCGCGTGACGGGGAGCGGCCGCGGCGAGCCGACTGACGCCGGCGGTGGCATCGCGCGACGCCGGTCGGTAGACCGGGTCACCGTGCGACCGCTTCGGTAGACCGGTCGCCGTGCGACCGGATTGCGGGCGACGTTGCGTGGGGCGACGCGTCGCAGGGTGGTGCCGCGACGCGGACTCCCGGTTGCACGGCAACCGGGCTACCGTGCGGCAACCGGGCTCCGGCGAGCTGGCCGGGTCGCGATGACGCGGCCCGGTCGCGGTCGACGTGCGACCGCTTCGGTAGACCGGTCGCCGTGCGACCGGATTGCGGGCGACGTTGCGTGGGGCGACGCGTCGCAGAGTGGTGCCGCGACGCGGATTCCCGGTTGCATGGCAACCGGGCTACCGTGCGGCAACCGGGCTCCGGCGAGCCGGCCGGAAAGACCGGCGGCGGTCGAGTATGCTCGCCGAACCCATGACGCACTCCACCGATCCGCTCCCCGCGCGGCCCGCCGAGGCCCACGCCCTCGAGGTCGCCCGCACGCTCCCGGGGACGCGGATCGTGTGCACCACGGCCGGCCGCGGGCAGGCCGCACGGGCGTTGGCCCTGGAGCGGCCGGAGGCCGCCGTCACCGCCTGGTTTCTCGACCTCCATCCCTGCGAGGCGGCCGCCGCGTCGTGGTCGCCTCCCGCCGCGAATCTCGCCGCGGCCTGCGTCGCCGACATGCCCCCCGGCCCCTACGACCTGGCCGTCGTGCCGCTGTCGCGGAGCGGCGAGGCGGAACTCTCCCGCGACCTCCTCCAGGCGGTGCTGGTGAACCTCGCGATCGGCGGCCGGCTCGTCGCGGCGATCGACAACCCCCGGGACACCTGGCTCCACGGCCAGCTGGTCGAGACGGGCGAGACCGTCCGCGTCCGGCCGGCGCCGCACGCGAAGCCGGGGCCGAAGCCCGCGACGGTCGCCTACGTCGTGGAGAAGACCCACGAGCCGGCCAGGATCCGCGACTTCTCCTGCGAGATCATGTTTCGCGACCGCGACCGGCTGCTGAAGGCCGTCACGCGGCCCGGGGTGTTCGCCCACCGGCGGATCGATCCCGGGGCCCGGCACCTCCTCAATGCCGTCGACGTCGCGCCGGAAACCCGCGTGCTCGACATCGGCTGCGGCTCGGGCTGCGTCGCGCTCGGGATCGCCGCCCGCGACGAGAGCATCGTCGTGCACGCCTTGGACTCGGCGGCGCGGGCCGTCGCCTGCACCCGCCGCGGCGTGGAGCTCAACGGACTCGCCAACGTCACGGTGGCGCTGGAGGCGCAGGGCCGGGTGCCCCAGCCGGGCACATGGGACCTCGCGCTGGCCAATCCCCCCTACTACTCCGACTTCCGGCTCGCCGAGCTGTTCGTGGAAGCGGCCCGGCTGGCGTTGGCACCGGGCGGCACGCTGCTGGTCGTCACGAAGCAGCCGACGTGGTACCTGGAGAACCTGCCGCGGATGTGGACGGCCGTCGCCCGCGAGGAGGTGAAGGGCTACCACCTCGTCGAGGCGGTCAGGCCGTCGTAGGCGGCTTGCGGCCGGGTTTCCGGTTGCATGGCAACCGGTCTACCGAAGCGGGTAGTCCGGTTGCCGTGTGGTAGCCCGGTTGCCGTGCAACCGGGTCTGTAGCCCGGTCGCCGTGCGACCGGGTCTTCGCCGCCGGCCCTTCAGCGGTTGACGTGGATCACCTTCGCCGGCGGGAAGCCGTTGAAGTGCGTGCTGCTCGCCGCCGAATAGGCCCCGATGTTCTCGCTGTAGAGGTAGTCACCGATCTCCAGCTCCGGAAGCTGCTCCGCCAGGCTGATCGTGTCGAGCGCGTCGCAGGTCGGCCCGAAGACGGCGCAGATCTGCGGCGTCCCCCGCTTGAAGCTCTTCAGGTGGTAGGTGCAGTGGTCGAAGATCACGCCCGAGAACGTGTGGTAGACGCCGTCGTCGACGTAATACGAGAGCTTCTCGTTCCGCACCGCCTTGCCGATGATCTTGCAGACCTCCGTCCCGGCCGAGGCCACGAGGAACCGGCCCGGCTCGGCCAGGATCTCGACCGACGGGGGAAACAGCCGGTCGATCTCGTGGTTGATCTTCTTCGCCAAGGCCGAGAACTTCGGCACGCTCGCGTCGTAGGCCGCCGGAAACCCGCCGCCGATGTCGAGCAGCTTCAGCTCGAAGCCCCGCGACTTCGCCTCCGCGAAGATGCCGGCGCAGAGGTGCAGCGCCTGGACGTAGTTCTCGGGATTCGTGCACTGGCTGCCCACGTGGAACGAGAGCCCCTCCACCACGAGCTTGTGGTCGTGGGCGCAACGGATGAGGTCGACCGCCTCGCCGGGCAGGGCCCCGAACTTGCTCGACAGCTCCACCATCGAGCCGGTGTTCGGCACCCGCAGGCGCAGGGCCAGGCCCGCCCGGGGTGCATGCCGAGCGATCTTTTTCACCTCCTCCTCGTTGTCGTAGGTCACCAGCGGCCGGTACTGGTCGAGCTCCCGCAGCGTCTCGACGGGCTTGATCGGGTTGGCGTAGATGATCTTGTCCCAGATGAAGTCCTGCCGCGCCTTGGCCGGCAGCTTCCGGATGTTCTCGTGGACCGTGTGGAACTCCTGCATGCTGGCGACGTCGAAGCTGCCCCCCAGCTCGTAGAAGGTCTTCACGATCGCCGGGTCGCTGTTGACCTTCACGGCGTAGTAGACCTGCACCCGGGGGAAATGCCGGCGGAACAGGGCGTAGTTCTTCCTCAGTTCGGCGTGGTCGACGACGAACAGGGGGGTGCCGTGCTTCTTGGCGAGCTGGAGCAGCGTCTTCTGGTTCAAGCCGGTCAGTCTCCGTCCGTGATGAGGAAGTTCTTGAACTGCCACGGGTCGTCGCGGTCGATCTGCGGGTCGTTGGAGCCGGGGAAGGCGTTGCGGTAGTGCTTCAGCGGCGTCCAGTCGCTGGAGAGCGAGAGGAACCGGCCCAGGTAGGGCTTCGCGATCCGCAGGACGTAGTCGTGCGGCAGGTCGTCGGGCACGACGACGCCCCGGTCCGGGTTCTCGATCATCCACATCGTGGCCGCGACGACCGAGATCGCCACCTGCATCGTCGTGGCGTTCTGGTGCGGCACGAGCCGCCGCGACTCCTCGATCGACAGGTCCGACCCGCACCACCAGCTGGTGAACGGGTGGCCCATGAGCAGCGCCCCGAGGATGTCGGAGCCGCCGGTGATCTCGTCGGACATGATCCGGATCCGCGGCTGCAGCTCGTAGTCGTAGCCGCGGAGCTCGTGGAGGCTGGCGATCGCGGCGTCGCACGGGCAGTAGGCGTAGTGCACCGTGGGGCGGTAGATCGTCCGCTCTCCCTCGCGGACGGTCAGCTTCTCGGTGATCGTGAACGCCTCGCCGTGGCGGACCACCATGCCCACGATCGAGTAGTGCGGCACCCAGCTGACGACCTGTGTGTTCATCCCCATCCGCGCCAGGCAGATCTGGCTCCGGGGCCCGTGCTCGTGTTGGAAGGCGAACCTCGGCAGCTCCTTCTCGTGGGTTCCCCAGCCGAGCTCGGCGGTCGTGGTCCCCTCCTCGCGGAAGCCCTCGACGCTCCAGGTGTTCACGAACTCGTCCACTTCCTTGGGCTTGTTCGAGATCTGCGTGTCACGCTCGCTGCAGTGGATCACCTTCACCCCCAGCTCGTGGGCCAGGTGGTTGAAGGCCTGGGACTTCGCATGCCCCGCGATCCGCTCGGCCGCGGCCCCGGTGAACTTTCGCTCGTCGAGGGCCCGCGCGGCGATGTCGAGCAGGGCGTGCTTCGTGAAGTGGCTGATGAGGCCCGGGTTCGCCCCGTGTTCGAGCACGGCCGTCGGCCCCCGCCCGCCCCAGCTCTCCACGAGCCGGCGGATGTTCATGTGCCGCCAGTAGAGCGTCAGCTCCGTCGGGTGCGCCCCCTGCGCATGGGCGTATGGATCCCAGAGCTCGACCGAGGTGTTGAGATACCGGACGCCGTGCTCGTGGCACCAGGTGAGGATCTCGATGCAGTCGATGTTCCACGCCAGGTCGATGAGGATGTCGCCGGCCGAAAGGTGCATCCCCAGCAGCCGTCCGAGGTTGCCGGGCTCGACCTTCCCCTCGACGAACGAGACACCGCGGGCGATCCATGGCCGCAGCGCCTCGTGGTCCGGCTGGAAGTCGAGGATCGTGATCCGCTCGGGCGCGATCCGCACATGATCGAGCAGGATCGGGAGGGTGCAGCGGGCGACGGCGCCGAAGCCGACGAAGACGATGCGATTGTGGAATTCGAGCATTCCGTATCAGGCTTTTCCCGGGGTGGCTGACGGGTGGACGAATTTTTACGCGGGACGGTGCGGAAAGGTTCGGACGCCGCGGCAGTATATCGAGGTCGGCGGAAGTGACCGGGGCACCGGAGGCGAGCGTCTCCGTCGCTGTGAATCGTTCGCGGAGGCCCCTGCGGCAGTGCGGTGCTCCGGGGGGCGAACGCTTCAAGGCTCCTCCGACGCTCGCCTCCGGCTCCCCGGTCGGCGGTCGGCGGTCAAGGGTCAACGGTCGAGCGGGGCCGGATGCGTGCCCCGTCGGTGATCGTGTCGCCCGGGTAGGCGATCACCCGCTCGCCACCGACGAGGCCCTCGAGCACCTCGGCCTCCCGGTCACCACGGCGGCCGGTGGCGATCGGCACCAGGCGGGCCCGGTCGGCCGCCACGACGAACACGGCCTCCTGGCCGTCGCGGCGGAACACGGCGGAGAGCGGCACGAGCACGGCGTCGGCCGCCTCGTCGACCGTGATCGCCGCCTCGACGCGGTAGTCGTCGCCGAGCGCGGCCCGCTCGTCGGGCGGCACGTCGAAGTCGACGACCACGTTCACCCGCTGCTCCTCGACCCCCAGCGGCGAAACCTTGGTGAATCCCCGCGGCTCGACGAGCCGCACGTGCCCCGTGAGCGGCACCGTGCCCCCCCAGGCCGTGATCTCGCAGCGGTCGCCCGGCTGCACCCGCACCGCGTCCTCGGAGACGAGGTCGATCACCGCCTCCAGCTGCCGCGGATCCCCCACCTCGACGAGCGGCGTGCCCGCCGCGACGACGCCGGCGTCCTCCCGCAGCACGCGGAGCACGCGGCCGTCCACCGGGGCGGTGACGTCGAGCCGCCAGTCGGGGCCCCCGACCGCCGGGCCGTCCGGCGTCCCGCCGGCCCCCCGCGACCGCACGAGCGCCGCCCGCATCATGCCGACGAGGTGCTCGGTCACGTGCACCTCCTGCTCCGCCTCGTCCACCTCCTCGACGGCGGTCAGCCACGCCCGCTCGGCGGCGTCGAGCTGCTCGCGGGTGACGGCCTTCGAGGGAAACAGCTGCCGGGCGCGGTCGAGATCGGCCGCCGTGTAGTCCACCTGCACCTTCGCCCGGTGCAGGGCATGGCCGGCCAGCTCGCGGGTCGCCTCGGCCGCCTCCACGCGGGCCTGGGCCTCGGCCTCGGCGCGGGGATCCAGAAGCGCCGGGTCCGTCGGCTCGATCGTGGCCACGACCGTCCCGCCGCCGCGGACCTCGTCGCCGGCCTCGAGGTCGACGCGGCTCATCCGCCCCGCCAGCGGCGCCGAGACGACGTGCCGTTCCTTGATCCTCGTGACGCCGTCGTCGACCACGCGGACGGCCAGTCGGCCCCGGCCCACGGTCCTGGCGTCGACGGGCACGGGCCGCGGCATCAGGCCCCAACCGATCGCGCCGGCCACTGCGGCGGCGGCCGCGAGGGCGACGAGGCGGCCGGGAATCCGGCGGCTGGAGGGCCTGCGGTTCGGCATGTCGTCAGTCCCGCGCCTTGAGGACGGCCACCAGGTCGAGCCGGTCGAGCAGCCGGCGGACGACGAGCGCGGCGGTCAACGCCGCGGCGAACACGGTGGCCGCCGCGACCGCGTAGGTCCGCGGCCGGACCACCGCCGGCACCCGGAACAGCTCCGTATCGTAGCCCCACGTCGTCACGACCACGAATCCGTAACCGAGCAGCAGGCCCAGCGGCACCGCGCAGAGCGTGAGGATCGCCTGCTCGCCGAGCAGGATCGCCGCCACCTCCCCGCGGGTGAACCCGAGCACACGGAGGCTCGCCAGATCGCGGGACCGCTCGATCACGCTCTGCCGGGCCGTCGTCGCCACCACGCCGCAGGCGATCGCGACGGCGAAGAGCGTGTTCACCGTCCGCATCCGCAGGAGCGTGCGGGCGATCGTGTCGCGGAAGGTCGCCAGCTGCAGCCCGCGGGAGACGAAGCCGGCCACCCGCGGGCTGTCCGCGAGCCGGGCGTCGACCTCCGCGGCCCGGGAGGAGTCGATTGCCAGGAACGCCCCGGAGACGGTGGGCCCCTCGCCGAGCAGGGCCTGGAGGGTGTCGGCATGGAGCCAGGCCGACGTGCCCACGAGGTCGTCGACGGTGGCCGCGACCACCAGCCGGGCCCGGGGGCGGCGGCCCTCCAGGACGTCCACCTCGATCTCGTCGCCCGGCCGGGCCTCCAAGAGCTCCGCCAGCCGCGTGCTCATCACCAGGCCGTCGCGCCGCGGCTGGTGGACGCCCCCGCGATGGTCGAGGATCCGCAGCAGATCACCTTCGGCCGTCGGTGCCATGATCTCCTGCCGGCGCTCGCGGGGGCCGCAGCGGAGCGTGGCGGCGGCGATGCGGAACGGCTCCACGGCCACGACGCCGGGGAGCCTGCCGAGCGCGGCGACCGCCTCGGCGCCCGCCGGCTCGACGAAGGCCACCGAGCGGTCGAACCGCTGCACCTGAGTGAACTGGAAGTCGGCGAGCTCCTCGACGGCGTCGCCGACGAACATCCCCAGCACCATCACCGCCGCCCCCAGGGCGATCCCGAGGATCGAGAGCCCGCTGGCGGCGGGCCGGCGTTCCAGGTGCCGCAGCATCATCCGCGTCGTCGGGGCCAGGCAGCCCGCGAGGCCCAGCCGCTCAGGCAGCGACGGTCGGTAGGTGGCCGGCGGCTCGGGCTGCATGGCGGCCGCCGGCGGGATCCGGACCGCCCTGGCGACCGACTGCACGGCGCCGGCGATCGCCGCCGCGGAAGCGACCGCGACCGACCAGCCGATGGCCCACGGGTCGGGCCGGAAGGCGAGCACCGGGAAGCGGAAGAACCGCGAGTACATCCCGGTGAGGTTCACGCCCAGCCACCAGCCGAGCGGCACGCCGAGGGCGGCTCCGCAGGCGAGCACGACGGCCGCCAGCTTCACGTAGTGCCAGCCGATCTCGCGGTGCGGCAGGCCGAAGGCGGCGAGCGTGGCGATCTGTTCCCGCTGCGTGCCGACCAGCCGCGAGACGACCAGGTGCATGAGGATCGCCGTCACCGCCAGGAACACGACCGGCGCCACGCGGGCCATGTTCCGCAGCTCGCGCAGCTCGTTGACGAGGTAGCGGTGCGAGGTCTGGAACTCGCGGCCGAAGGCCCCGCGGCCGCCGTAGCGGTCGAGATCGCGGTCGAGCTCCCGGCAGGCGTCGCGGATGCTCGCGCCGGGCACGAGGGTGGCCACGACGTCGTTGAAGGCGTCGGCCATGTCGAACGCGGCGGCCAGGCCGCGGCGGCCCATCCAGAACACGCCGAATGAGCGGTCGTCGGGAAACGGCCCGCCCGGGCCGATGGTGTAGACGTACTCCGGCGAGGTGGCCACGCCCACGAGGTCGAGCCGGGCGCGGCGGCCGTTGAGGACCGCGTGGACGCGATCGCCCGGCGCGAGGCCGTGCGCCGTCGCGAACCCCTGGCCGACGACCGCCTCGGCCGCCCGGCCGGGTTCGGGCATCCGTCCGCGCACGAGGTGCAGCCGGTTGAGCCCGCCGTCGCCGGCCGCCGGGTCGGGCAGCGAGACGAGCCGGCCGACGGCAGGCAGCCGCCGGCCGTCCGCGGCCCGCAGGTCGAGCGTGACGTCCCTCACGACCCGGGTCTGGAGCCGATCGATACCGGGGAGCAGGGCGAGCCGGCGGGCCACGATCTCGGGCGCCCGCTCGAGTCCCACGAACACGTCGGCGAACCGCGACTCGGCCGCGTACTGCCGGTGCGTGGCTTCGAGCGAGCGGAGCATGCTCCACGACATCACGAGCACGGCCACGCCGCAGGCCATGACGACCGCCACGGCGGCCAGCTGGGGGGCCAGCCGCACGGCGTCGCGAACCACCTTGCGATCGAGTGTCTGCATGCGACGGGGCGTCACCAGTGCAGGTCGCGCGGGGCCGCCCGGACGGCGTTCCTCCGTGCGCCGGCGATCCGGCCGTCGGACATCGTGAGCACGCGGTCGGCGAGCGCGGCGATGCCGGCGTTGTGGGTGATGAGGAGCGTGGTCGAGCCCAATTCGGCGCTCACGCGGGCGATCGCCTCCAGCACGATCACGCCGGTCCTGGCGTCGAGGGCGCCCGTGGGCTCGTCGCAGAGCAGCACCTCGGGCCGCTTGACGATCGCGCGGGCGACCGCCACCCGCTGCTGCTCGCCACCGGAGAGCTGTGCCGGGAAGTGGTCGGCGCGGTCGGCGAGTCCGACGAGGGCGAGCGCCTCCTCCGGCGGCATCGGGTGGCCGGCGATGTCGGCCACGACGGCCACGTTCTCCAGCGCCGTCAGCGCCGGCAGCAGGTTGTAGAACTGGAACACGAAGCCGACGTGCTCGCGGCGGTAGGCCGTCCGGGCGGCCTCGTCGGCGGTCGTCAGGTCGTGATCGTGGAAGACGTGGTCGTGGAAGACGAGACTCCCGGAGGTCGGGGCGTCGAGGGCCCCGAGGATGTTGAGGAGCGTCGACTTGCCGCTGCCGGAGGGACCGAGGATGACGACGACCTCGCCGCGGGCGAGGTCCAGGTCGACCCCACGGAGGGCGGCCACCTCCACCTCGCCCATGGGGTACACCCGCGTGAGACCCCGGGCCGTGAACGCCGGCGTGGACATGGTGGGCCGCCTCCGGCCAGGATTCCCTGGGGTCCCGAGTCGATTCCCCGGGAATCCCGAGCCCGGGATTCTACGGCGTCAGGCGCCACCGGCCCGGGGATCACGCGAGCCCACCACCATGCACCCGATCGGACACGTCGCCCTGCTCGGTCTCGCCGGCGCCGCCGGGACGCTCCTGCGGGCAGGCTGCACGACGCTCGCGATCCGCCTGCTGGGGACGGGTTTTCCCTGGGGCACGCTGGCGGTGAACGTCGCCGGCTCGTTCGCGTTCGGCGTTTTCCACGCCTGGGCCCGCGCTCGCGGGCTGGTCTCGCCGCAGCAGGAGGCCATCCTGCTCGTGGGCCTGCTCGGCGGGTTCACGACCTATTCGAGCTTCGCCTTCCAGACCGTGGAAATGCTCTCCGGCGGCCGTGCCGCAGCGGCGCTGGCCTACGTGGTGGCGACGAACGTGGCGGCCCTCGGGGCGGTCTGGCTCGGCCTGCGGCTGTTTTCGGCTTGAAGGCCGGTCCCGCGATGCCGGAAGCCTGCACCACGAAGCCGTCGTCCGCCGCGGCCGGGCGGTGCGGTACACTCTCGGGGCGATTCGCGGTCGAAGGGCCGCATCGCGGGGCGTAGCGCAGTCTGGCTAGCGCGCCTGGTTTGGGACCAGGAGGTCGAGAGTTCGAATCTCTCCGCCCCGACTTTGCTTCGCCGCTCCCGAAGGCCGCCGGGGCCGCGGCGCAGTCCGGGGGCGTTCCAGCCTGCCCGATAAAAACTATCTCTTTCTCGCGACAATTCTTTCTGTTTTTTTGAAACGCCCTCGAAAGGGCTGAAAAACAGCTGGACTTCTTGGTTTTTCTCCCCACAGGGCGGGAGTTCGGACGGGTTTCCCGGGGAATTGCACCGCGGCGAGGATTTATTTAGAAAAAGTTGGTTTTGGGCGGGGCCTGAATCCCTCTCCGAGCCTCGAGAGATCTCCCTTGGACGGCTTTTCTTCTTACCGCAGTAACCGCGTCTTTGTCGCGGCCGCAGCGCGTGGTTGTCGGGGTGTGCCCGGCGGACTGGGCCGCGCGGCGGGCTTCGCCGTCGGTGTAATCGCTTGTCTGGCCCTCTGCGCCTCCGCGCCGCGCGCGGCCATCGCTCAGACGATCACGTGGACGGGCCTCGGCTCGACCACGAGCTGGAGCGACTCAGGCAACTGGAACGGCACGGCTCCAGTCGACAGCGGGACGCGTGGCCTCGTCTTCAGCGGCGCCACCGGCCTGTCGAGCTCGAACAACCTGACGAACCTCACGCTCGGCGCATCGGGCACGGCGGGAATCCGATTCACGACCTCGGGCTTCACGCTCAGCGGCAACTCGGTCGTGCTGTCCGGTTCGATTCTCAATCTCGCGACGACCGGCACGAACACGATCAACCTCGGCATGAACCTGGCCGCGGCGGGGCAGCGGACCATCAGTGGAACTGCCGGATCGACGCTCGTCCTCGCCGGTAGCATTTCCGGGTCGGGGGGCATGTCGTTTTCTCGTACCGCGGGAACCGGGTCGACCAGCTTCGTGATTTCCGGAAGCAACAGTTTCAGGGGGCAGACCATTTTCGGAGCCAACACCGTTGTGACGATCACGAACTCGAACGCTCTGGGGGCGGGCGAAGTCGTTTTTGGCTCCGGTTTGGCGTTTACAAATGCTGCAGGACCGCTCGTCCTTTCGAACAACACGAGTTGGGCCGTCAATGGCAACGCGCCCCGTTTCGAACTTGCCGGCGGATCTATGGAGTTCACCGGTACGACGACCGTCTCCGTCGCGTCAGGTGTCCAAGTCAATGGAGGAAGCCTGACGGTCCGCACGATCACTGGTAATGGTGCCGGTCCGACGTCCCAGGGTGGTCAAATTCAGGGAAGCGGGACCCTCGCCATCAAGGAGGCATCCACGTATACCAGCAGCTGGCGATTGGGTACGGGCAGTGGCTGGCTTCTCATCGGCGACGCCGCCGCGTTAGGATCAGGCACGCTCCACCTCATCGATGCCGCGAGTATGCAACTTGGCACGACGAAGGATCTGACAATCTCAACTCGGATCGCTTCCAGCCTCGGCGGCAGGATCGGCGGTGACTACACGCTGACGGTCGATCAGCCGATCACTGGCACGAACACCGCCAACATCATTCAGAAAGTCGGCTCCGGAACGCTGGCGCTGACGGCGAACAACACGTTCGCCGGGACGCTCAGCGGTTCTCAGGGTACGCTGCTGCTGTCAGGATCGAACACCGGCAACGTGAGGCTCAACGGGCCGACGGCCCGGCTCGTGCTCGGCAACCCCAGTGCGGTCGGCGGCACGCTCACGCTCACGCAGGGCACGCTGGCGAACACGGCGGCCGTCACTACGCTCGCGGGGAATCGCCCGATCAGCCTGGGCATCGCCAGTGGCACGGTCACGTTCGTCGGGCCCTATGACCTCGACCTTGGCGATGGAGCCGTCACGACAACCGACAGCGTCACGTTCGACATCCCTTCGAACACGCTCCGCCTGGGCGGCAACATCGGCACTCCGTCTTCCAACAAAGTCTTCACGAAGTTGGGCGCCGGCACGCTCCGGCTGTCCGGTTCAAATGCATTCGGGAGCGTCTCTGCGAGCCAGTTTCATATCCGAGGCGGCGCGATACGTTTCGATACACCGGAATCACTGCCCGGCGGCAGCGGCACGTCGGGGAATACCTCGGGAATCCTCGTCTATGACGGCGCCATCGGCCTGGGGTTCACTTCGGGTACTTTCGCTCGGGCACTTGGGAACCAGAACTCCGGTATCAATCTCTCGGTGTCGACGGGCACCTCCGGATTCGCCGGCTATGGCTCGGCGACGCAGGTCGTGAACATCACCGGCACATCGCCGAAGCTGACGTTTGGGCAGACCTATTTCATCCCGTCGGCAACTGGGCGTCTTGGTTTCGGGGCTGCGAATGCGGAGCAGGCGGTCGACTTCCAAAACCCGCTTGACCTCAATGGAGCCGAGCAGACTGTCGCTGCGATTAAGGGGCAGGTCGATCTCGTCGGCATCCTCTCGGGCGTCGTGAGCAACGGCAGCCTGCGGAAGACGGGGTTGGGCACGCTGGCGCTGACGGCGGCGAACACCTACACGGGCACGACGACGGTGTCGCAGGGCACGCTCCAGATCGGCAACGGCGGGACGACGGGGTCGCTCGCGGCGAACAGCCGGGTGAACGTCTCCAGCGGCGCGACGCTGGCATTCAACCGCTCCAACGACCTCAGCTATTCCGGCACGGTGACCGGCGGCGGCGGGCTGCGGAAGCTGGGGGCCGGCAAGCTCACGCTCACCACCGCGCAGACGTTCACGGGCGACACGGTGATCGTGGGGGGCACGCTGGCGCTGGGCAGCGGTGCGACGCTCGGCAGCGGGCTGATCAAGGTCGGCGAGACGGCGGGCTCGGGGGCGGTGCTCGACATCGGGTCGCTCGGTGCGGCGCTCGACATCAATGCCGGCAAGACGCTCGGCGGGTACGGGACGGTCACGGGCAACACGGTGGTGATCGCCAACAGCGGCGTGATCTCGCCGGGCGGCAGCGTGGGCGGGATCACGATCGGCAACCTGGAGTTCGGCAAGGCCGGCGTCTACACGTTCGAGCTGAACGACGCGACGGGCTCAGCCGGCGGGCCGTCTGGCAACGGCTGGGACCTGGTGACGGTGAGCGACGGCTTTACGCTCACGGCCGACGCGACGGACCCGTTCGTGATCAACCTGGTGAGTCTCAACGGCACCGCGCCGGGCTCGGCGGTGAACTTCGACAACTCGGTCAGTTACCAGTGGAAGTTTCTGGTGGCCAACGCCCCGATCTCGAATTTCAACCAGAACTACTTCCAGGTGACGTATGGGAGTTTCGTGAACCCGACCAACGGCAGCTTCGTCGTGGCTCAGGGCGGTGCCGGTGGCCTGGGCGGATCGACGACGAGCAGCGAACTCTACGTCGTCTACAGCGCGGTGCCCGAGCCGGGCACGCTCGCCCTGGCGGGCATCGGCGTGGCCGCCGCGGCCTGGGCCGCACGCCGGCGGCGGGCGTAGGCCGTCGCGGTGGCGCAGCTCAGGGCACCATCCAGGCCAGC
>JBIIUP010000048.1:0-15605 GCA_044339885.1 Pirellulales bacterium
CTCGGGGGCGGCAAAAGTCGCCGCTGCGCGGTCCTTCGGATCGTCGCTTATGGCCGCGACGGCCATAGGCTCCTCGAGCGTTCGCCGACCCCCTTCGCCTACCCTGTTCGGTTTTCCAGGACGTCGCGACGGCAAAACTCGACGCGCTCTAGGACCGGGAATCCGGCACGGCCCGGGATGGCCGTGCGGCGGGACGCTTCAGAACGTGAGGCTTTCCTCGGCGAACGTCTCGCGGCTCTCGTAGGCGTGGAAGCAGCGGGAGATCTTGCGGGACAGCATCTGGAGGAAGAGCCCGCGGAACTGGGCCTCGGTGCGGTCGGTCGCGGGGATCGCGCTGTCCGCCGGGAAGCTGAAGTCGTCGATCCGCTTCTCGAAGGCGATCTCCCCGGTCTTCACGTCGAAGACCCGCAGGGCCGCGGTGGCGCGGCCGCGGTACAGCGTCGAGCCCTCGTGGAGCCGGAACTCCTCGAGGTCGATGCCCACGACGTAGTCGGCGTCAATCGCCTTGCCGAGCGTCGGGTAGTCGACCCATGAGTTCTCGTCGAGCCACCGGGCCACCTCCTGCTGGCCGATGACGTTGATCTTGCGGACGTTCTGCTTGAGCTGCCCGTCCACGAGGCCCGCCAGCTCCCGAGACGATCCGGCATCGCTGAACTCCAGCTCCACGATCGGCCGGCAGACGACCGCCACGTGCTTGCCCTTGAGGCCGGCGAATTCCGCGGGCATGTCGGCGGGCTGCACGAGGTAGGCGACCGTGAGCAGCGTCGAGCAGCCGGACAACAGCGGCAGGAGCAGGGCCGCGACGGTCGCGGCGAGGCGGCAGGGCATGCGGTCGAGGATCATGGCACGTCCTTCGGGTGGAGGCGGCGGCGGCGCCGGGACAGGGGAGGGTAGCGGTGCCCAGGGGGCCGCTCAATCCCGCTTGCGCCCCGGGAAAACCTGGTTGCAGCCGGTTTCAAGCCCGTCGGGCTTCTGGCAGAATCCAGCGGCGGGCGCAGATCAGGCAGCGGGGACGGCACGATGACGGCACCGGGGACTTCGAGCCGCTGCTCCGCCGGCGAGACCGCGGCCGACGGGCACCCCTTCGCCGCCGCGCTGGCGGCGGCGGTGCCCGCCGACGGGTTCTGGTCGATGCCGATCGTCGTGGCCTGCTCCGGCGGAGCCGACAGCGTCGCCCTGCTTCTGGCCCTGCACGCGCTGGCTCCCGCGGGGGCCGTCCCACGGATCGTCGTCGCGCACGCCGAGCACGACCTGCGGGAGGCGGCCCCTGCGGATCGGCAGTTCGTGGTGGCGCTCGCCGAGCGGCTGGGGCTGCGGGCGGAGTGGCGGCGGATCGCCGTCCGCGAGGCGGTGGACCATCGCGGCGAGGGGCTCGAGGGACTGGCCAGGCGGCTGCGGTACGATTTCCTCGCAGCGTCGGCCCGCGACCATGGGGCCCGTCACGTGGTCGTCGGGCACACCCGCGATGACCAGGCCGAGACGATCCTCCACCGCATGCTCCGCGGCACCGGGCTCGTTGGCCTTGGCGGCATGCGGTCGGCCCGGGAACTCGGCGAGGGGCTCTCGCTGCTCAGGCCGATGCTCGGCATCACCCGCGCCGAGGCGAGGGCCTTCCTGCTCGACCGCGGGCAGGCGTGGTGCGAGGACCCTTCGAACGCCGACACGACGCTGGCCCGGAATTTCCTCCGCCACGAGGTGCTCTCGCGGTGCGCGGCAGGGCCCTACCCGGCGGCGGAGGCGGCGCTCGGCCGGCTTGGCCGACAGGCCGCCCTGGTGGCGGGGGCGCTGGAGTCGGCGGCGGAACACCTGCTCCGGACGCATGCCAGCCGGCACGCCGACGGCGCGGTCGTCGTGCGGGCCGGACCGCTCCGGTCGCTCGACCGGCACCTGCTGGCCGAGGTGATGGTGGCGGCGTGGAGGCGGGAGGGCTGGCCACAGCGGGACATGACGGCCCGGCACTACGCGACGCTGGCGGGCATGCTCGTCGCGGCCCCGGGCAGCCCCGAGGCCGCGGACTTCCCGGGCCGGGTCCACGTCCGGCGTCACGCCGACGACACGCTCGTCCTCCGGGGCCCTGACCCTGACCCGTCGACCCCGGCCCCCGGGAGCCGGCCGATCACCGGGTGACCGGGATCACGCGGCCTGATCGACGCCACGGGCGCGGTAGCCCCCGCGGAGGCGGAACCAGCCGAGGAGGAGCACGTAGCAGGCCAGCATCGTGGCCGGCACCAGGGCCGTGAGCACCAGCGCCCGGCGGCCGCCGTAGAGCTGGGCCTCCTCGACGAGCGGCTTGTCGGTGGCGGCGGAGGGTTCGGCGGTGTCGGTCCACCAGGAGACGAGGTCGCGCTGGGCCTTCACGGCCTCCGGCTTCGCGGCCTCCCGGTCCATGAGTTCCAGCGCCCGTCGGGCCTCGCGGCCGCCGTCCTCCAGCACGCCGACCTTCGCGCCGTCGAGGCCGACCGTCCGCATCCAGAGGAACTCGTTCTCCCGCGGTGCCCGATACCGCTCGAACACGGCGGTGTCGGCCTGCCGCAGCCGCGTGGAGGCGTTCAGGTCCTGAAGGAAGCCGATGCCGGGGCCGCCGAGGAGGCCCGCGGAGAGCATGCCCACGCCGCCGGCGGCGCCGATCGTGATGGCTCCTCCCTTGGGAAACTGCTCGCTCACGACGGCGAGCATCGTCGGCCAGAGGAACGTCTTGCCGATCGCGTAGACCGTGGCCGCGATGATGCACATCGCCGCCCCCTGGGCGCTGCCGAGCAGGGTGAGGCCCGCCGCGCCGAACGCCGCCGACACGGCCAGCAGGCCGAGCGGCGAGATCCGCTCGACGATCGGGCCGGCGAAGAACCGCAGCAGGAACATCAGCGCCGACGTGTAGACGAACAGGAGCAGCCCGTTGGCCTTGCTTGCCATGATCGTCCCGGTGATCCGCGAGATCCACGAGTCGGTCCCCAGCTCGACGTAGCCGACGAGGGCGTGGATGACGAGCAACGCGGCCAGCAGCAGATGGCCGAAGCGAAAGCCCGTCGCGGCCCCGAAGGCGGCCAGCAGCCCCGCTGCGATGCCCGCCGCCGCCAGCGGCGGCAGGCCGAGGTCGCTCTTGAAGAACAGGGCCAGCAGGCCGCAGATCACGGCCGTTCCCACCAGCCCCAGCTCGCCGAGCATGTCACGGAACGAGACCCCGGAGGTGCTCGCCTCGCTCCGGGGAAACCGCTGGCCCAGCATCATCAGCCCGTAGAGCACCACGGGCACGAGGAAGAGCGAGATCTGGATCTGCCAGGCCACGGGCTTCACCGTCTCGTTGCCGGCCATCAGGTAGCTCGCCAGCCCTCCCGCGATCAGGCCGCCCGGCCATCCCGCGTGGAGGATGTTGAGGTAGTGCGTCTTGTTTCTCGGGAACAGCGCGGCGACGAGCGGGTTGACGACGGCCTCGGCGATGCCGTTGCCGATCGCGAAGAGGAACATGCCCCAGAACAGGCACTGGAAGGCCAGCGGCTTGCCCCCGGCCGCGAAGGCGGCGCCGGTCGCGAGCGTGAGGGCGGCCGACGCCAGGTGCGTGAGGAAGGCCGCGGACATCAGCGGGCCGAAGCCGATCCTGTCGGCGACGAGGCTCGAGAGCAGGATGATGATGCCGAAGCCGGTCAGGCCGCCCCCCGTGATGAGGCCGAGTTCGGTCTGCGTGAAGCCGTACTGCTCGGCCCACTGCCCGAGGATGCCCGCGCGGACCGAAAAGCCGACGCCTGCGGCGAGGATGGCCATGAAGCCGGCCCACAGGAGCCGGGACCCGTCGACGGGTCGTGCGGACGGATCGGCGGCAGGGTGGGACGTCGATGACGCGTGCATGCGCGAGCCTCCC
Source organism: Pirellulales bacterium (assembly GCA_044339885.1). Taxonomy (GTDB): domain Bacteria; phylum Planctomycetota; class Planctomycetia; order Pirellulales; family UBA1268; genus QWPN01. The sequence continues at coordinate 3,854 of JBIIUP010000048.1, forward strand.
GGGCGTGGTGGTGTCATGGCCAAACAGGCCGGCGCGACGGATGCGGCCGCCGAGCCCGGCGTCCCGCCCCCTGGTTCCGGTGCCGGAGGCGGCACTGTAGCAGGAGGCCGCGGCCGGGAGAAACGGCGTGTTTTCCGCGGGCCGCCGGAGGCTTGACCCCCCGGGACGAGCCTCGTACCCTCCCGCCCCCTCGTGCCGGCCGCGCGGATTCCCTGCGCGCTCGGGCCGACCGCGGACATGAAATCGCTCGCCGACCTGTTGTGGACCCTCGTGCGCTGGGCGTTGCCGCTCACGGTGGCGGGCGTCGTGGCCGCGCTGGCGGTGGGCTCCAACCAGCTCGGGGAGGAGATCCGGCGGCGGGTCGAGAACCGCCTGCGGCGCGAGCTGCCGGGAATCGTCGTCCAGGTTCAGGCCGCCAGCCTCGTCGAAGGGGAGGGCATCGTCCTCCGGGGCGTGTCGCTCGGGGACGCGGCACTCCCGGAGGAGCATCGGCAGCTCGTGCGGATCGAGGAGGTCCACCTCGCCTGCCGCACGACGCTCGCCGACCTGGCGGCGGGCGAGCCGCGAATCACGGCGTTCCGCCTGAGACGGCCCACGGTGCACGCGGTCCGGGCCGCGGACGGCCGCTGGAGCGTGTCGCGGCTGTTCGCGCGGCCGGCCGGCCGCGCGGTCGTCCCGATCACGGTCGAGGATGCGACGCTGCTGATCGAGGACGCCCGCGAGCGGAAGCGGATGACCGTGAGACAGATCGCCCTCGATCTGCGGCCGGCAGGATCGGCGGGGGAGGGGAAGGTCGTCCTCCACGGCACCGCCTCCGGCGACCAGTTCGAACGCGCCGGATTCACCGGCTGCCTGGGACTCGCCGACGGGACCTTCGATCTCGGCGGGGGCGTCGAGTCGCTCGAAGTCTCTCCGCGGCTGCACGCCCTGGTGCCGGCGACGGCCCGGGCGGCGGGCTGGCTGGTCGGACTCCAGGGCCGCGGGTTCCTGGAGTGGCGGGCCGCCGGCAGGCTCGCCGACCTCGGGGCCGCCGCGTTCACCGTCTCCGGTCGCCTCGAGTCGGGACGCTTCGAGCACTCCGCGCTGCCCTTCGCCGTCAGCGACGTCTGCGCCAGCTTCACGGCCGACCGGTCCGGCGTCGTCTGCGACAGGCTCGAAGGGCATTCCGGCTCGACGCTGCTCCGCGGCTCGGGCCGGATGGCCGGCTGGGACGCCGCCGCCGACTTCGACCTGTTGGTCGACGCGGAGCGGCTGCTGGTGGGGCGGCACTGGGAGGGCTTCCTGCCGCCGCCGCTGGCCTCGCAGTGGAGCAAGCTCCTGCCTGCCGGCGAGATCGACCTGCGGGCCCACCTCGTCCGGCGGTCGGGCAGCGTCGAGCCGAACGTCTCGGTCCGCTGCCGGAACGTGTCGCTGACGCACTATCGCTTCCCCTACCGGCTCGATCGCACGGTGGGCACGGTGACCTACAAGGGCCGCACACTCGCGCTGCACCTCACCGGGCAGGCCGGCGGTCATCCGGTGCACGTGGCCGGCACGGTCGACACGGCGCCGGCCGGCGGCCGCGGCTTCATCGAGGTCTCCGGCGACGGCATGCGGATCGACGACGCGCTCCTGGCGGCCATGCCGCCCCGCAGCGCCGACATCGTGCGGGCCCTCCGCGGTTCGGGGACCTTCGACTTCGTCTTCCGGCACGATCGCGGGCCCGACCTGCCCTCCGGCCACGCCAACTCGCTGGGCATCCGCCTCGCGAACTGCAGCATGGCCTACGCCGGCTTTCCCTATCCGCTCTCCAACGTCAGCGGCATGCTCCGCATGGAAAGGGGCCGATGGACGATCCACGAGATCACCGGCGCCAACGACACCGGCGTCGTGCGGTGCACGGGGGGCCTGGTGCCGATCGGTGGCGACGACGGCGAGCTCACGCTGCACCTCTCCGGCCGGGGCGTGGTGCTGGAGCGCGAACTCCGCGACGCCTTGCCATCCGGCATGCGCCGCATCTGGGACGACATCGATCCCCGCGGCAACGCCGAGTTCACGGCGACCGTGCGGCACCGGGTGAAGGCCCGGCGGACGGACGTGCAGCTGGAGGCGACGCCGCAGGGGGACAGCGTGTCGATCGAGCCCTCCTGGTTTCCCTACCGGCTGGAGCGGCTGCGGGGCCGGCTGGTGTGGCGGGACGGGCGGCTGCTGTTCGAGGACGTGCGGGGCGAGCACGACCGCACGGCCGTGGCGACCGCGGGCAGCTGCCTGTTCACGCCCGACGGCGGCTGGCAGGTTTCCTTCGAACGGCTGTCGGCCGACCGCTTCCGCCTCGACCACGACGTCCTCCAGGCGCTGCCGGACGGGCTGCGGCGGGCCGTGGCCGGCGTGGGTCTCCGCGGCCTGCTCTCCCTCGATGGCACGCTCGACATCCACTCCACGGCGTCGACGGCGGTGGCGGGCCCCGGCGGCCGGGTCGAGAGCGTGCCCGGGCCGCCCGCGGCCTCCTGGGACGTGCACCTGGACATGGAACAGGCGTCGCTCGACGTGGGCACGCCGCTGGATCACGTGCACGGGGGAATCCGCCTGCGGGGGCACAGCGACGGCCGGACCTGGCGGTCGCAGGGGGACGTCGACCTCGACAGCGCGATCGTCAATGGGGTGCAGCTGACGGGCGTCCGCGGGCCGTTGGCCATGGACGACGACGGCGTGCGGTTCGGCGGCCCGGCGGCCGGATCCGAGGGGCCGCGGCGGCTCACCGCCCAGCTCGCCGGGGGCACGCTGCTGGCCGACGGCAGCGTGGCGGCCGGCGACGGCGGCCGGTTCGCCGTCAGCCTGGCCATCGGCGACGCCGACCTTGCGAGGTTGGCGACCGAGGCGACCGGAGTCGCGCACCGCTACCGGGGCAAGGTGCAGGCGGCAGTCGAGGTCACCGGCTCCCGTGCCGGGATGCACTCGCTCGGCGGACGCGGCCAGGTGCGGCTCCGCGAGGCCGACATCTACGAGCTGCCGGTGATCGTGGCGCTCTTGAAGATCCTGCGGGTGAAGGCCCCGGACCGCAGCGGCTTCTCCAGCAGCGTGGTCGACTTCCGGATCGAGGGGCCGCGAGCCTACCTGGACAACATCGAGCTCTCCGGCGACGCGATCAGCCTCGTGGGCGCCGGCGAGATCGACTTCGACACGAACATGCGGCTCACGTTCCGTTCGATCATGGGGGACGCCGAGACCCAGCTGCCGGTGATGAAGAGGCTGCTCGGCGGTGCCAGCGGCCAATTCATGCTCATCCACGTGGACGGCACCCTCGCCGAACCCGTCACGTCCACGGAGGCGTTTCCAACGCTGGCCGGCGCCCTGCAGCAGCTGCAGGCACGGCGGCCCGGAGCGGGAGTCACCGCGCTGCGGCGGTGACCCCGTCGGCCTGCGGGCCTCCGCGCGGACGGCGGCGGGCTGCCCCCGGGGCATTGCCGTGGACGCGGTTTTCCCGCGCCGGATAGAGTGAGGCCATGACGCACCCGCCGCTTCGGTTCGTGAAGATGCACGGCGCCGCCAACGACTACGTCTACGTCGACTGCTTCGCGGAAGCCGCCCCCGCCGATCCTGCGGCCCTCGCGCCGCCGATCTCCGACCGCCACCGGGGAGTCGGCGGGGACGGGCTGGTGCTCGTCCAGCCGTCGCCGCGGGCCGATGCCCGGATGCGGATGTTCAACGCCGACGGCAGCGAGGCGGAGATGTGCGGCAACGCCGTCCGCTGCGTCGCCCACCTGCTCGTGGCCCGCGGTCGGGTCGCCGAGGGGCCGGTGACGGTCGAGACCGGCCGTGGCGTGCTCACGCTCGAGGTGACGCGGACGGGACCGCGAAGCTCGAGGGTGCGGGTCGACATGGGGGAGCCGATCCTCGAGGCGGCCGAGATTCCCGTCGCGGTAGCCGGCGGCCGCGTGGTGGCCGCGGCCTGCGCCGCGCTCGGTGCCGAGGAGGCCTGGTGGCGGGACTGCGGGCTCGACCCGCGGATGACCTGCGTGTCGATGGGCAACCCGCACGTCGTCTTCCATTGCGACGACGTCGACGGGGTGCCGCTGGAGACCGTGGGGCCGCGGATCGAGACCCACGCCCTGTTCCCGCGGCGGATCAACGTCCACTTCGTGCAGGTGTTCTCCACCGGGCACGTGCGGATGCGGACCTGGGAACGCGGCAGCGGCATGACGCTGGCCTGCGGCACCGGCGCCTCGGCGGTGTGCGTCGCCGGCGTGCTCACGGGTCGAAGCGGCCGACGGATCACGGCCGACCTGCCGGGCGGCTCGCTCGAACTGGAGTGGGCCGACTCGGGCCGCGTGTTCATGACGGGGCCCGCCGAGGAGGTCTTCGAGGGCGTCTGGTGGGGCGGCTGAAGGTGCATCCCGATCGAACGGACCGCGCGGAAGTTCCGGCACCACTGGACGCGGTGGCCGCGGGCGGCGGCGCGACCAGGCATCACCCCGGACCGCTCGCGCTGCTGCGGGATCCGGTTGGCACCGAGCGCCGCCGGCCGGCGAAGGACGGTGCGGCGTGAGAGTGACGTCACCGTTCGCGATCGGCTGCTGGTCGCTGGCGTCGACCGCCTGCATCCGCCAGTGGATGGGCACGCTCGACTATCGGGCCGACTTCGCCGACCCCGCGGTCGATCCCGTCCATCCCGACTACCGCGGCGCCAAGATCTATGTCTTCTGGCACGAGAACATCCTGCTGCCGCTCGCGGTCCGTGGCCATTCCAACATCTCGATGCTCCTCTCGCGGCACAGCGACGCCAACATCCTCGACCGCGTGGCGCGGATGATGGGCTTCGGTGTCGTCCGCGGCAGCACGTTCAACGGCGGCACGCCGGCGCTCCGCGAATTGGCCGCCCGGGCGCGGACCGGCAACCTGACGATCACGCCCGACGGTCCCCGCGGCCCGCGGCGGCGGCTGGCGGTGGGCTGCGTCTTCCTGGCCGGCACCCTCGGCATCCCGATCGTGGCCATGGGGTTCGGCTTCGCGCGTCCCTGGCGGATGGGAACCTGGGACCGGTTCGCGGTCCCGCGGCCCTTCTCACGGGCCCGCGGCGTGGTGAGCCGCGCCGTCGCGATCCCGCCGGGCCTCGACCGCGACGGCCTGGAGAGGCACCGGGCCGGCATCGAACGGCTGCTCACCGCGCTGACGGACGACGCCGAGGCCTGGGCCACGGCCGGCACGAGGCGGCCCGGCGAGCGGCCGATCCGCCGGGAGCCGTCGAGGATCGCGCGGTGGGCGGCGGCGGTGCCGGGGCCTGCCGGAGTGCCGCTGGAGGAAGAGTTGCAGCGGGTCTGCGGATCGACGGGCGGCGAGCAGGGGCGGCCTGCTGCCTGAGCTCCGAGGGGGTTCGTTCAGCGGGCCGACGCTTCGAGCGTCCGCTCGAGCTGGTCGAGCCGGGTGCGGAGCCGACGGATCTCGTCGCGGAGCAGGGTCGTATCGAACGTGACGGGACGTTCGGCCCGGGCCGGCGTCGGCCCCGGTTCCAGCGCGGGCACGGCCGTGGCCGGCTCGGCACCGCCGACGAGCGCCCGTTCCAGCGGCGCCTCGAGTGACTGCAGCACCACCTCGGCCCGACGCGACTGGCCGCCGGGCAGCACGAACTCCAGCGTCGTGGGCCGGTCGACGGGGCCCGTCGTCACCATCTCGGCCAATTCCAAGGGCGAGCGGACCGGTCGGTCTCCGAGCGAGACGATCACGCTTCCGGGCGGCACGCCGGCCTTCGAGGCCGGCAGATCCTGCACGACACCCACGACGTAGGCGCCCGCCGGCCGCGGGAGGTTGAACCGGGCCTGCGTCACCGCGTCGATGGGCAGCGTGCGCACGCCCAGGGCCGTGCGGCCACGGGGCCCGGGGGCGGCGGCAGCCGGCCCGGCGGCCGGTGCCGGCAGAACCGGTGGCGGGAGGGACTCGGAGGCGGCGAGCCTGCCGGGCTCGACGGTCACCGCCGGAGCGGCGCTGGTGGGAGCCGCGGCGAAGGGCGAGGCGGGCGGTGACGCCGGGGACTCCGGCGGGGCGGCCACGACTCCACCGAACCGCGGCGCCTGCGGGATCGCGGCCTGCGGGATCGCGGCTTGCGGGATCGCGGCTTGCGGGATCGCGGCTTGCGGGATCGCGGCTTGCGGGATCGCGGCTTGCGGGATCGCGGCGTTGAGGGGCGCCTGCGGAAATTCCACGGGCAGGGGACGGACGTCGGCGCCGGCGAACCGCTGATCGGCGGGGCCGACTGAATTGACAGCCGGACCGGCGGTCGACTGCGTCGTTTCCGGGGCCGACTGCCACCCGCGGCCGGCCGCCGGTGGCCGCGGCTCCGCCCGCAGCGACAAGTCGCGGATCTGATCCGCCCGCGCCAGGGCGACGCGCACGTCCTGCCCGGCCGCGATCGAGGTGATCGCCTGCGTGACCTCGTCCAGGCTCTTGAACTCGGTGCCGTTGACGGCCCGCAGTTCGTCGCCGGGCAGGATGCCCGCCCGGGCCGCAGGGCCCGCGGCGGTCACGTCGTCCACCCGCCACCGACCCGGAACGTTCGACTCCGCGACGCTGAGGCCGAGCCACCCCGTGCCGGGAATCGCGGTCGGCGTCGGACTCGTCACCTCGGGTACGCGGACGGGAGCAGGGGCCGCGGCTGCAGTGGTCGGCGCCGCCGCGGGCACCGGCCGCGAGGGGGCGGGGGCGAAGGGCAGCGCGACCGGCTCGCCGATCGAGATGTCGCCCGGCGTGAATGGGGGCGGCGCGGCGGGATCGGCAGCCCGGGCGGGAGCTTGAATCCACGTCGGCATCGCGCTGGCGACGACGAGCTTCGCCACCCAGATTCCGCGTTGGCGCCACACGTTCATGCGATCACAGCCTCCGGTTGCCGTGCCCACAGCCGCCCGGGCCGGTACGTCCCTCCGGCACCCGAACTGCGGCCCGCCAGTATAAGCGGTGCGGTCCTGCTGTCAGCGGCATGCGCCCGCGGCCGCATTTCGCTATGTTTTCCGGGAGCTGGAATCGCGAACGCACAAGTTGTTCACGGTCGTCGATGCGGCACGCGCGCGGCATCGACGATGATTTCATGCAGCCGCGCAGCGTGCGTTCGCGCTCCGCGCTCGCATGGTTTGACAGCACTGCAAGCACTCCTATACTCGCCTCGCTCGTGCCGTCGCGACGGTCGGGCAGTCATCTACGGATGGATGCGGCACGCCGGCCTCCGGCCGGTGTTCATCGGGAGCGGGAAGGATCCATGGCGTTGGCGAGACACGTGGCTGCCGCCCTCGCATCGAACGCCGGCAGCAGGCCGGCGCCCCCCGTCGCTCCGCCGAATCCCGCCGGTCGCGCCGCAGCCATCCGCGACGGATTCCGCGAGCGGATCGGCGCGGACCGGTACGCCGTGTGGTTCGGTGACGCCCTGCGGATCACCGTCGAGGACGTCGACCGCGGATCGCTGGTCAGGGCGTCGGCCGGCAGTGGATTCACGCACGACTGGCTGCGGCGGACGTTCCAAGCCGATCTCGCCGCCGCCGCGGCCGCGGTCTGCGGGGGCGCCGCCCGGGTCGCGTGGGAACCGGTCGCCCCCCAGGACGCGTCAGTCGGCTCGTCAGCGGCCGCCGCGGAACCGGAGTCGCCCGCTCCGGCCGTCCCGCCGCGGCGCGGCTCGCGCCGGGGGCCGGCCCCCCAGGCGCACCTCCCCGTCGCCGTCGACCAGCCACCCCCTGGGTCACGCCGGCCAACCCCGGGGCTCGAGGCCTTCGTCCGCGGCGTCAGCAACCGCATGGCGGTGACCGCCGTCGAGCGGGCCGCATCCCGTCCCGGGGAGATGTCACCCCTGGTGATCCAGGGCTCCAGCGGCGTGGGCAAGACGCATCTCCTCGAGGCGGTGTGCGCCCGGGCCCGCGAGCTCCATCCCGGCATCGTCGTGGTGTCGCTCTCGGCGGAGCAGTTCACGACCGGATTTCTCAACGCGCTCCACGGCTCCGGCCTGCCCGGATTCCGCCGCTCCTGCCGGTCGGCGCACCTGTTCGTCGTCGACGACCTGCAGTTCTTCGTGGGCAAGCGGGCCACGCTGCTCGAGCTGCAGCACACGGTCGACGCCCTGCATCGGCAGGGGCGGCAGATGGTCTTCGCCTGCGACCGCGAGCTCGACGCCCTTCCCGGCCTGGGGCCGGACCTCCTCACGCGGCTGCGGGCGGGCATGACGGCCCGGATCCAGGCCCCCGACTACGACGTCCGCCGCGGCATCGTCGCGGCGCTCTGCGCCTCCCGGGGGCTCGCCGTGCCCGACGAGGTCGTCCACTACGTCGCCACGAACATGACGCGGCATGCGCGGGAGCTGCAGGGCGCCGTGAACCGGCTGGAGGCCACGAGCCTGATGCTCGGGTGTCCGGTGACGACCGACATGGCCGAGGAGTCCCTCGCCGACCTCGTCCGCTCCAGCGCCCGCAGCGTGCGGCTGGCCGACATCGAGAAGGCCGTCTGCAAGGCCTTCGGCATCGAGGAGGGGAGCCTTCAGTCGTCCCGCCGAGCCCGCACCGTGAGCCATGCCCGGATGCTCGCGATGTTCCTCGCCCGCAAGCACACCCACGCCGCCTTGGCCGACATCGGCCGGCACTTCGGCCGCCGCAGTCACTCGACGGTGATCGCGGCGCAGAAGGCCGTGGGCGACTGGGTGGCGAAGGGCGCGCCGATCGTGCTGGCCGAATCCGCGTGGGACGCCGAAGAGGCGATCCGCCGCGTCGAGGATCTGCTGCGGGCCGGGTAGATCGACGCGGCGTGGGCCTGCGCGGGGTCGGGCCGCATTCCCGGTTGCATGGCAACCGGGCTACCGATTCGGCAACCGTGCTAGAGCGCGTATAGTTTTGGCCGTAGCGACGTCCTGGAAACCCGAACAGGGTAGGCGAAGGGGGTCGGCGAACGCTCGAGGAGCCTATGGCCGTCGCGGCCATAAGCGACGATCCGAAGGACCGCGCAGCGGCGACTTTTGCCGCCCCCGAGCCGGCGATACACGGAGGCAGATCCGCTCCAGACGCTGCGGGATTCCGGCCGCGACACGCACCGCATCAGAGGTTCTTCAGCGGCCGCGGAGGCTTGGGGGGCGCGAGCTTGCGGCGTTGGGCGTCGTCCGCAGGGTTGCCGTTGCCGCCGCCGTCGGCCAGCCTGGGGGCGTTGACCCCCGTGTAGGTTTCCCGCCAGGCGTAGCCCAGCGGCGTCTGCAGCTCGTCGGCGGCGAAGAGGGCCCAAGGAGTGCCCGGGTGCTCGCGGACCACCCGCTCCAGCGTCTCCCGCGCCAGCCGCGCCAGCTTCTCGTTCGCGGAGCCCACGTTCGAGACGTCGTCGCTGCCCACGAGCTCCCACGTGTCGTTCCGGGGGTTCGCGAACTTCCGGCCCGCCTTCGCGTTGGCGAGGATCTGGTTGTAGGCGTCGGTGCGAATCTTGGCGGCGAGCACCCTGCCGAGCGCCAGGTCGTAGCCGGCCCGCCAGCGGCCCTCCTTGACCTTCGGCCGGTCCGGGAGCCCCTTCGCCAGCGTCGCGTAGAGGAGGTCGATCCGCGGCGCCAGGACCGCGGCCTCCTTCTGGGCGTCGCTGAACAGCTGCACGAGCTTGCCGTCGTCCTCCCGCGGGAAGATGCGGCGGGGCGCCCGCATCGGCTCGATCGCCAACATCCGGGCCGCCTCGAGGAGGCCGCGCTTCGCTCGATTGGCCGCGATCTGCTGATCGAGCTTCGCCACCGACACATAGTCGGGCCGGTACGCCCGCATCACCTCGTGGTCGAAGAAGTACTGCAGCCGCGAGGCCATGGGGGCGGTCTGGGCGACGCGGCCCCGGGTGTCGCGATTGGCGTGGACGCAGAAGTAGATGCCGCCGGTCTCGGCACACAGCTTCGAGAGACTGAAGGGGCCGAAGCCGGAGTCCATCGGTTCGTCGTCGTACCTGCCCCCCGCGATCCGGACGAACTCGGGATGGCGGGTCTCCGGCCCCTGGTCGACGACGGGCCACTGGTCGTCCCCCGCGTACCGGTCGGTGTCGTATTCGACGAACCGCATCTGCACCTGCTCCCGCCCGAAGGGCGCCGGCACGCCGACGACGCAGACCCGCATGGCGTTCATCCGGCAGAACGCGGCGACCTCGTCGGCCCGCTGCTCGTCGTTGCCGCGCTCGTCGGTGAACACGATGATCATCACGTTGCGGTCGCGCGGGCTGATGCGGACCCTCCGCGCCGCCAGGGCGGCCTCGGCCACCGCGGTGAAGGTATTCTCCATCCCCGACTGGTCGACGGGGATCTCCCGGATCGCGCGGACGACGTCCGCGCCCTCGCGGGTGGGCTTCGCCGGGCCGGCGGTCGTGAGCCGGCCGTCCTGCACCATGACGGGGCTCACGGACTCTCCGTAAGCGAACACCATGTTGAGCAGCTCGGTCTCGCCGGGCTCGCCCCCTTCCGCCAGCTGGCGGAAGACCGTCTCGAGGCGGCCCGCGATCTCCCGCCGCTGGCCCGCCAGGCTCACCGACTGATCGAACACCCAGCAGACGACGGTGGGCCGCTGGGCCAGCGACGCCCGGATCTCGGCGGTGAGCCGGTCGACCGCCCCGCCCGCGCCGCTCGTCGCCTCGGCCACGGCCACGCCCGGCAAGGAGACGTCGGCGTCGAGGAGCGGTGCCTGGTTGAGCGGCTCGTCGGGCTGGTCGACGCGGATGTCCGCCGCGGGCACGTCCGGGGCCTCGATCCGCACGACCGGCTCCGGGGCCAGTTCCCGGGCCACGGCGACCGAAACCTCCATGCCGTCGAGACTCTCGGCGCCGGTCGTCTCCTGCGGTTCCTCGGAGACCGTCTCCTCGATCTCCCGGAAGGGCTCTTCGGCCAGCGGCTGGACGATCGTGATCGCGGCCGGCCGATCCGGTTCTGGGGGGACGACGATCGTGGACAGCCCGAGCAGGACGGCGACGTGGAACGCCATGCTCACGGCCCACGCCGGCGTGTCGCCGTCGAACGGCGTCTCGTCCTCGCCGGTGCGGCGCTGCCACCAGAGCTTTGCCTGCCGTCCAAGCGTCATCGTGACACCGCTCCGACGCGACGAAGGGCGATCGTCGACCCGTCTCGGGGCTGGCACCCGCCGCGGTGGGTCGCCGCGGGGTGGCACCCGCCCCGTCAACCCCTGTAGTCTATGTCGAATCCGGGGCTGGAGTGGACCATGTACCGGATCTGCCGCTGCGGGCTGCGAGGCCGGCCGCCGTTTGTTTCCGGACAGCCGGTCCGGTGCCTTCCGGGACGAGGTTTGCCATGGGCGTGCGCGATGACGGTCGGGGTGGGGAAATCCCGTCGGTGCCGAGGACGTGGTTGCCACGGGTGGCCGGCGGACTCCTGTTCGTCGCCGCGGTGGCCTGCTCCGAGGCCGCCGGACAAACGGCCAACCCGGCGCCGGCGTCGACACCGCCGGCCGGGGCGCCCCCGGCCGCGGCCCCGGTGCCCGCTGGGGGAGTTCCGGCCGCTCCGGCCAAGCCCCGGAGCCAGCGGCTCCGGCTGGAGACGACCGACGGCATCCAACTCGTGGCCTGGTATTACCCCGCCCTCAGCGGCACGTCCCCGACGGCGGCGGCCGTGATCCCCGCCGTCGTGATCCTGCTGCACGACCTGGAGGGCACGCACCAGTCCGTCGAACCGCTGGCACTGTCGCTCCAGCAGCGCGGGATGTCCGTGATCGCCCCGGATCTCCGCGGCCACGGCGAGAGCACGGCCCGCAGCCGCGGGCAGGGGGGCACGGAGACGGTCGCCGCACGATCC
>JBIIUP010000237.1:0-4391 GCA_044339885.1 Pirellulales bacterium
TCGCGGCGGAGCATCCGGGCCGTGTCGTCGTACCACGAGCAGCCGAAGTCGGCGGCGAACGCCCGGCCCTTCTCCTCGGTGCGGCACGTGGCGGCGACCAGCTCCACGCCGGGAATGTCCGCCAGCGCCCGCGCGTGCATCCGTGCGATCGCCCCGATGCCGATGATCGCCGCCCGCATCCGTCAGCTCCTCGAGGGGGCCGGGCAGGTCCGCATGACCCGACCGGTCGGGCCACAGTGTAGCCCGGCCTCCACAACGGTGGGACGGGCCGCCCGTCCGCCGGCCTGCGCGCGCGAAACCGCGTCACTTCGGGGCGTAGAAGCGGTCGAAGCACGCGTCGTGGATGCGGTGGAGCCAGGCGAGGTGCCCCTGGCGTTCCTGACCGCTGCGGGGCGCGCAGGGGCCGCCGTAGATCGGGCCGCAGGAGGCCGTGCCCCGGGCGCCGACGAGATCGTAGGGGCGTGGCGGATCGGTCGGATGGCACGGTGGCGGCGGCACGCAGGGGGGCAGCGCGCGAGGCTCGCCACACCGGTGCAGCGGTTCGAGGCCCGCCTGCCAGTCGGCCGGGGAATCGTCCCGGGGCGGCAGCATCCCCGCGAGCAAGGTTTCGGCGTCGGGGCCGGTCACGGCCGGATCGATCTGCGGCGTGCCGGCGAGCGGGTCCGGGGGAAGCGTCGAGGCCGACGGCGCGCGTCGGCGACGACCGCGGCGACGGGAGGCTGCCAGGTCGTCGTCTTCGCCGAGATCGCCACGGGCGGCGTCGAACGGACCGGAGGAATCCGTCGGCGAGTCCGCCGCGGAGGGCGTGAACGTGGGGTCTCCAGGCGTGTCGATCCCGGCGATCGCGGTCGGCGGCGGACGGCGGGGGTCCAACGGCCCGGCGATGTCCGCGGCTGCGGAGACCGCCGACCAGGCGATCACCAGGGCACACGCGGTGCTCCGCCTGCAACCGGTCGTCATCCGGTGGAACTCCGTTGGCTGTATCATGATCCGGTGCCTCCCGGGATCTGCATCGGCTGCGGCGGCGGTGCCGCTGCACGATCGGTGTCAGGGAGGCCTTGACCCGCGGAAGGTGGCGCAGGATCGGGAAACGGGGCAAGGCCCGTGCCGAGCCGGCCCGGCCGGCGTGGGGTCTCGGGTGTCCGCGACGGAGTATCGTGGCCGCATGCACCTGCCGGAACCGGCCTCGCTGATCGCGGCGCTCGAACGGGCCGGCTCCCGGGGGGTGCTCGTGTCGACCGGGGGCGGATCCTCCGCCATCCCGCACCTGCTCTCGACGCCCGGCGCCAGCGGCGTCGTCCTCGAGGCCCTCGTCCCCTACGCCCGCGAGGCCGTCGACCGGCTCCTCGGCGGACGGCAGGAGTCGTACTGCTCGTCGCGGACGGCGCGGCGGCTGGCCGTGGCCGCCTGGCAGCGGGCCACGGCGCTCGGCGCCGCTCCGGAGGCGGCCCTGGGCGCGGCCGTGACCGCCAGCCTGGTGACGCGCCAGCCGAAACGCGGTGCGCACAGGGCGATCGTCGCCGTGCAGACGCTCGGCGCCACGCGGGTGGCCGAGGTCGTTCTCGAGAAGGGGGCGCGGTCGCGCGGTGCCGAGGAGGAGGTGGCGGCGGCGCTGCTCCTGGAGGCGCTCGAGGAGGTCGCCGGGGGGCGCGGGAGCGGCGCACGGCCCGCACCGGACCTGCTGCGGCCGGCCGAGGCGGTGCGGCGCGACGGGATCGAACCGCCGGCGGCGTGGCGCGAGTTGTTCGCCGGCACCGCGCTAGCGGTGGCCGCCGGGACCGCGACCTGCGCCACAGCAGCGGGCGGCCGGGTGGTCTTCCCGGGATCCTTCGACCCGTTCCACGAGGGGCATCTGCTCATGGCGCGGATCGCCGAGGAGGTCGCGGAGCGGCCCGTGGACTACGAGCTGTCGATCACGAACGTCGACAAGCCGATGCTCGATTACCTGGAGATCCGCGACCGGGCGGCTCAGTTCGCGTCGCGGCCGCTCTGGCTCACGCGGGCCGCCACGTTCCTGGAGAAGACCGCCATCTTTCCCGGGAGCACGTTCGTGATGGGGGCCGACACCTACGTGCGGCTCGCGGACCCGCGGTACTACGGCGGCTCCGAGGAGGCGGCGCGGGAGGCGGTGCGGGCGATCGCGGAACGCACCCGCGGGCTCATCGTGTTCGGCCGCGTGCGGGACGGCGTCTTCCAGGATGCCGCGCAGCTCCAGGTGCCGCAGCCGCTGCGGGACGTCACCTACTTCGTGTCGCAGCGGGAGTTCCGCATCGACATCTCGAGCACCGAGCTGCGGCACCGCGCCGCCGAGGAGGCCGCGTGCGGCGGCTGACGGCCGGCACCGAGCCGCCGCCGGTTCACCGCACCCGGGTGGAGAGCCCCTTGGCGAGACGGTCGAGCGTGATGCTGCGGTCCTCAAGCGGGATGTGGGCGCGGATGATGCTCATGCCCGAGGTGTCGGCGAGGGCCCGCGAGAGTGCCGCGTCGAACTCCCCTTCCGTCCGCACCTCGTAGCCCGTCCCGCCGCCGATCTCCTGCGGCAGGAGCTGGTACTGCCAGGGGTTGATGTCGTTGAAGCTCCCCTCGTGGAGCAGTCGCTCCGTGCCGTAGCCCTTGTTGTCGAGAACGATCACCGTGACGGCCAGGCCGCGGCGGACGACGGTGGACAGCTCCATGCCCGTCATCTGGAAGGCGCCGTCGCCCACCAGCGCGATCACCTTGAGGTCGGGCCGGGCCGTCTTCGCCCCCAGGGCCGCCGGCACCGCGAAGCCCATCGAGGTGTAGTAGGCGGGGGCGATGAACTCGGTCTGGCCGTGGATCACCAGCTCGCTCGAGGAGAACAGGGCGTCGCCCACGTCGGCGATGACGATCGTGCGGTCGTCGAGCGACTGGTCGAGCCGGCGGACGAGCCGCGTGGTCGTGATCGCGGCTTCCGGGGCGGGCACGTAGGGCCCCGCGGCGGCGGCCGGACCCGGGGGCAGCGGCCGCCGGGCCCCCGTCGGCTTCGCGGCCGCCAGCGCCCGGATGAAGTCGTCGAGCCGCACGTTGTGGAAGTGGTGGTGGCTGATCCGCAGCTCCTCGCTGGTGGCGAAGATACTGCGGGTGGGGTCGAGCCGCGCGGTGAAGATGCCGAGATCGATGTCGGTGAGGATCGTGCCCAGCAGGATGAGGCAGTCGCTGTCCTCCACGAACGCCGTGACCTCCGCCCGGCCCATGGCCCCCTCGTAGAGGCCGATGTAGAGCGGATGCACTTCGCTGACGACGCTCTTGGCGAGCATCGTCGCGGCCACCGGGATGCCGGAGGCCTCGGCGAGCGCCACGACGTCGGCCTGCAGGCCGTAGCGGTGCAGCTCGATCCCCGCGATGATGACCGGCCGCTTCGCGGAGTTGATTCGCTCGACCGCCTCCGTGACGGCCTCCCGGAGGGCCTCGGGGTCGCTCGTCCGCGGGGCGTGGTGGTAGGGGCGGATCTGCTCGGGCACGACGGCGACGATGTCCCGCGGCAGCTCGAGGTAGACCGGCCGCTTGAGGCGGTGGGCGGTGTCGAGCAGGAAGTCGATGTCCCGGAATGCGGTCGCGGGATCGACGATCTCCAGGCTCGCCGCGCAGATCTTCTCGAAGACCTCGAGCTGGGTCCGCCATTCCCGCACGCGGTGGTGCAGCAGCGGGTTGTCGGCCCGTTCGGCGAGGCCGGGGGCCCCGGAGATGAGCACGACCGGGCTCTTCTCCGCGTAGGCGCCGGCGATCGAGTTGGCGAGCGACAGTCCGCCCACGCCGTAGGTCACGCACACGGCCCCCATGCCGTTAACCCGCGCGTAGGCGTCGGCCGCGAAGCCGGCGCAGTCCTCGCGGGTGCAGTTCACGAGGTCGAGCGGGCTGTGCTCGAGCATGCTGTAGAAGGAAAGGACGTAGTCTCCGGGCAGGCCGAAGACGTGCCGGATGCCGTAGTCGGAGAGGCGGCGGATGAGGTACTGGCCGATCGACAGGCCGGTGACGCTCTCGGACCGCTGGATTGCGGGACGCTCGCCAGACATCGCGACCAGCCCGTTGTCGAGGCTCGTTCCGAGGACGATCGCCATGGGTCACCTCCCTTGGATGCGCCGCGCGCGGGCGGCCAACAGGGCCGCCCAGAAGCCGAGGAACGCCGCCGTGCACCCGAGCACGACGATCATCCGCCGCGGATCGTGGTTGAGCCGCCACGCCCCGACGGCGTGGAAGATTCCCCAGGCCACGATCCCGAGCATGATCCAGAGGATCAACCGCTGCGGCCCCGGCGACGAAGGCATTTCGCTCATCACTGCATTCTACGCCGCAGCGGATCGTTCACCGCGCGGGGTCTGCCCTCCGAACGGAAAAACCCCGGCGAGGGCAGCGGTGGGAGCTCGAGGAGC
>JBIIUP010000238.1:0-4369 GCA_044339885.1 Pirellulales bacterium
GCCCCCCGAGGTCGGCCACGCCGTCGCCGAGTTTGATGTCGGTGCCGCGGCCGGCCATGTTCGTCGAGACCGTGATCCGGCCGAGCTGCCCGGCGTCGGCCACGATCTCCGCCTCCCGGGCGATGTGCCGGGCATTGAGCACCGTGTACGGGAGCCCGGCCGCCTCCAGCAGCCGCGAGATGTCCTCCGACTTGTCGATCGACCGCGTGCCGATGAGCACCGGCCGGCCCACCGCGTGGAACTCGGCCACCTCCGCCACGATCCGCTCGATCTTGTCGCGATAGTCGGCCGAGACCACGGTCGGCAGCCGCCTGCGGATCGCGGGGCGATGCGTCGGCACGACGCCGGTGCCGACCGCGTAGGTCCGCACCAGCTCGCGGCGGCCGGTGGCGATCGTGCCCGTCATGCCCGCGAGGTGCGGCCAGCGGGCGAACAGGTCCTGGATCGTGATCCGGGCCGCATGGCCGGAGGGCACGCTGATTTCGACCTCCTCCTGCGCCTCCACCGCCTGGTGCAGGCCGTCCCGCCAGGTCCGCCCCTCGGCGGCCCGGCCGGTGAACTCGTCGATGATCACGATCTTCCCGTCGCGGACGACGTACTGCCGGTCGCGGATGAAGAACCGCCGCGCCCGGAGGGCCCGCTCGACGGCGTCGTAGACGGCCAGCAGGCTCGTGGCGTCGAGCTCCGGCGGCCGCTGGAGCGCCCGGACGCGGCTCCGGCCCCGGCCGAGGAGCTCGCAGGTCTGCTTCTGGAGGTCCTGCTCGAAGTCCTCCTCGGCCTCCAGCGTCGCGGCCGCCCCGGCCGCGAACCGGAAGAGCGCCTGCTGCACGGCCTGCGCCTCGCCGGGGGGCGAGGCGATGATGAGCGGCGTGCGGGCCTCGTCGATGAGCACGTTGTCGGCCTCGTCCACCAGGGCGAACCAGAACGGCCGCTGCAGCGGCTGGAGCGGCGCAGCGGTCGTCTGCCCCGCCAGCGCCGCCCCCAGCTCCCCCCGCCCCTCGGTCCGCTCGCGGAGCATGAGCCGATCCTTGAGGAAGTCGAAGCCGAATTCCTTGGCGGTGCCGTAGGTGACGTCGCAGTCGTAGGCCCGGCGGCGGGCGTCGAAGTCCATCTGCGACTCCACGATGCCCACCTTGAGCCCCAGCGCCTCGTAGATCGGCTCCATCCACTCCGCGTCCCGTCGGGCGAGGTAGTCGTTGACGGTCGCCAGATGGGACCCCTTGCCGGCCAGCGAGTAGAGCACCAGCGGCAGCGTGGCGACGAGCGTCTTCCCCTCGCCGGTCTGCATCTCGAGGATCGCGCCGTGCACGAGCGCGACGCCGGCGAGGAGCTGCACGTCGTAGTGCCGCATGCCGCGCCGCCGCCGGCCGGCCTCCCGGGTGGCGGCGAAGCTGTCGACGAGCAGGTCGTCGAGCGGCTCGCCGGCCTTGGCACGGTAGGAGAGCGACCGCCCGAGCCGGCGGAGAGCGACGTCGTCGAGCGCCTCCATCGCGGGCGCCAGCGCGTCGATCCGCTGGACCTGACGCCAGGTCGCGGACGTGATCTCACCCCGTCGCCCGCGACCGAAACCGCCCAGCCACTCGAACATGCGTCGCACCGGTTCCCCGAGGATTCAGCGGCACTCCGGGCCGCCGGACACCCGCCGCCGTTCGCATCCGTCGACCGCGCCGGGCGCGGACGCGGCATCCCGAGATGCTACCCAGCCGAACGGCTTTTGCCGCGCTCTCGGCGGCCCGCGGGCCCCGCCGCCGCGGAGTTCCGGCGGACGTGCCGGGCGGGAGTCGGCGGGCCGGGAGCCCCCGACGGCCCACCGCAGGTCTCAGTATCTCGGCACCGACGACGGGGGCGGAGGCGTCGCCCGTGCCGGGGGCAGCGACGTGGCACTCGTGGAGAAGGGGTTCCAGCTGGCGGTCGGCGGCTGGGGCATCTGGGCGGTGACCTGCTGCTGGGCGCCGGTGAGGGTCTGCTGGGCCTGGTTCGAGTACTGCTGGACCTGTTGCTGCGCCTGGTTGGTGTACTGCTGGACCTGCTGCTGGGCCTGGTTGTTCATCTGCTGCCACTGGTTGTTCATGCCCTGCTGGTACTGGTTGGCCGTGTTCTGCATCTGGTTGGCGAGCTGCTGCTGCTGGGCCGTGACCTGCTGCTGCACCTGGTTGGCGTACTGCTGCGGCTGCGCCTGGAGCTGGTTGGCGAACTGCTGCGTTTGGTTCGAGACTCCCTGCTGGAACTGGTTGGCCTGATTCTGAAGCTGCGTGCCGTACTGCGACAGCGACGGCGCCGCCGGCTGAGCCGGCTGCGACCAGGACCAGGAGTTGGCCGGCGCGGCCGGAGCGGCGGGCATGGCCGGGGCCGCCCCCTGCCACTGCGTGACGGGGCCGGGCATCGGCGGCGAGATCGAGGAGGCCGGATAGGCCGCTCCCTGCGGCGGCGTGGCCCAGCTGCCGTACTGCGCCGGCTGGCCGATCATGCCCGTGGCCGGCGGCGCCACGGTCGTCGGCGTGCGGGCCGTCTGGCAACCCGCGAGGCCCAGCAGCAGGAGGCTGGCGACCGCCACCGTTGCGAGGCACAGGTACGGGCGATGGGCGATCGACACTTCTGGGGTCTGCACGGCGGGCTCTCCGCGATAAATGAAGACGCGAAAATGAAGACCGGTTGGGCTTCGGCTTCGCGGCCGGCGACAATCGTGGCGGCGGGACGATAGCGACCCCACCCATCGGGTCCAGACCATTTGTCCCCCTGACCGATCCCGGCCCGTGACCGCCCCCTGCCCAGCCCCCCCAGCTCGCCAGCCCATGGACGACTCCCTGCTCGCGGACCTCCGGAACGAGGCGGCCCGGCTCGGCTTCTCCCGACTGGGCGTGGCCCCGGCGGTGCGGCCGCCGCGGCACGAGGAGTTCCGGGCGTGGCTCTCCCGGGGGCTGGCGGGCGCGACGCACGACTGGCTTGCGCGGCACGAGCCGCTGCGGGCCGATCCGCGGAGCCTGCTCCCCGGGGCGGCGAGCGTGATCATGCTGTCCACGGATCACGCCCTCGGCCACGGTCCCGAGGCGGCGCCGCCGGTGCAGGGCAGGGGACGGGTGGCCCGCTACGCCCGGGGCGCCGACTACCACGACCTGCTCCGCGAACGTTCGAACGCGCTGGCCGCCTGGCTGGAATCACGGGCGCCGGGCTGCCGGACCCGGGCCGTCGTCGACTCGGCCCCCCTGGCCGAACGCGACTTCGGCGCGCTGGCCGGCCTCGGCTGGATCGGCAAGAACACCCTCCTCATCCACCCGCAGGCCGGCAGCTACTTTCTGCTCGCCGCGATCCTCACCGACCTGGCGCTGCCCGTCGAGGCCGCCGTCACGGCCGACCACTGCGGCAGCTGCACCGCCTGCCTCGAAGCCTGCCCGACGGCCGCGTTCCCCGAGCCGCACGTGCTCGATGCCGGCCGCTGCATCAGCGGGCTGTCCATCGAGGACCACGGGACGATCGCCCCCGACCTGCGGGCCGCCATGGACGACTGGGTCTTCGGCTGCGACGTCTGCCAGGAGGTCTGTCCGTGGAACCGCCGCGCGCCGGGGTCGGACGAGCCGACCTTCCAGCCGCGCGCCGGCACGGGCGACCTGCCGTTGGCGGACCTGCTCGCCCTCGACGAGCCGGGATTTCGCGGGCGGTTCCGCGGCACGCCGCTGCTGCGGGCGAAGCGGCGCGGGCTCCTGCGGTCGGCCGCGATCGCCCTGGGGAACCGTCCCGATCCCGCGGCCTTCGCCGTGCTCGCCCGGGCCGTCGCCGACGGGGAGGAGGTCGTGCGGGGGGCGGCCGCCTGGGCCCTCGGCCGCTGGATCCGCGCGGGCGTCATGGCGGAAGAGTCGCTCGCCACGCTCGCCGACCGGCACCCCGTCGAGGACGACGCGACGGTGCGGCGGGAGATCGAGGCGGCGCTGCCGTAGCCGGCCGGCCGGCCGCCGGCGGCGGCGGCTACGCCTCGCACGCCTCCGTCTCGTCGACGTCGGCGGCCGCATCCCGGCCGGGGCCGTCGGCGGCGTAGAACCGGTCGAGCACCGCCCCCCAGTCCGCGTTCACCTTCACCCCCACGAACGCGTCGCGAACCGCGAGGTGCTCGGGGTGCAGCCGGGCATACTTGATCGCGAACTTCCGCATCGAGCGGCCGGCGAGCCCCTCGCCGTGCAGCTCCACCGCCAGGGCCCAGTGCTCGCGGAGCACGGCTTGCTGCTCGTGGATCGACGGGGGTGGAAGGGGCGGTTCGCCGCGGAGCAGGGCGAGCGCCTGGCTGAAGATCCAGGGGTTGCCGATGGCGCCCCGGGCGACGCTCACGCCGTCGACGCCCGTGCGGTCGAGCATCGCCACGCAGTCCGCTGCGGAGAAC
>JBIIUP010000049.1:0-15415 GCA_044339885.1 Pirellulales bacterium
GGTGCTCAGCGGCGCAGGCGGCGAGGCCGAAGCGTTCGACCGCCACCGTGCAGAGCTGCTCGATCGCGAAGGCCGCCATCGCCTCGTGGGCCTCGTACTCGATGGCCGTCGTGACCACGTCGCCGGTGGCACCCCGCACAGTGCCGACGAACACGACGCTCGCCCCGGCGGTGGGCCGCGCCACGGCCGCCAGCAGCCGCGCGGCGTCGATGGGCCGCCGCACGAGCGCCCCCTCGTCGTCCGGATGCAAAAGCGACGCGTCCTGCCCGCGGCCGCCGTGTGCCATCGTCAGCCTCCGCTCACCGGGGGCAGGATCGCCACGTCGGCCCCGACGGGCACACTGGCTGCCTCGTCGGCATGCCGGTCGCCGACGGCGACGGCGCTCCGCGACAGGAGCGGCAGGAGTTCCGGCCGGGCGGCGGCGACGGCCGCCCGCAGCTCGGCGACGCTGCCGCCGCGCCAGTCGATCTCGAGCGTGCGCGAGCCGGCGAGTTCCGCGAGTCCGGCGAAGACGGCGATCCGCAACCGCCCCGTCCTGCTGCCGTCGGCTCGTTCGTGCATGTCACCCGCCGGTTCAACTGGCGATCAGCCGCCCGCTCGTCGCGGTCAGGAGCTGGTCGAGCCCGTGGGGCGCGGGCCCCTCGAGCAGCCCGTACGCCTTCGCCAGCAGCTTCACTGGATGGACGGCGGGCTTCGTGGTGCCCTGCTCCATTTGTAGCCGGCAGGCGCTGCACTCGGTAGCACCGGCCTCGACCGCGCCCCGCATGGCCGTCACGAGGCCGAGCCCCATCCGCAGGCTGGCGCGGTAGTGGTCCCGGGACAGCCCGAACGTCCCCGCCATGCCGGAGCAGCCGCGGTCGGCGGCATCCACGGCGAGTCCGGGAATCAGTCGGAGGAGCTGCTCCGCCGGGGCCGCCGCCCCTCCGGCCCGGGCGTGGCACGGAGCGTGGTAGAGCACCCGGCCGGGCACGGGCCGGAAGTCGAGCCGCAGCCGGCCCTCGCGATGGAGGCCCCAGAGGAACGCGGTGGCGTCGCACGTCGCGGCGGTGACGCGATCCATGTCGTCGTCCTCCAGCAGCAGCGGGTAGTCGTGCGTCAGGCAGGTGACCGCCGCCGGCTCCGTGCAGACGATCCGGTGTCCGAGCCGCACCGCGTCGGCCAGCACCCGCATGTTCGTCCGCGCCAGTTTTCGGGCCGCGTCGAGGTCGCCCGCCGACACCAGCGGCATGCCCGCCGACACCTGCCGCGGATCGACGAAGACGCCGACGCCGTTCCGCTCGAGCACCTCCACGAGCGCCCGGGCCAGCAGTGGGTCGTGCCGCCGCGCGTAGGTGTCGAGGAAGAGGAGCACACGCGGACCGCTGCGGCGCGAGGGCCGCGTCAGCCCGCGGCGCGCCGCCCAGCGCATGAACTGGTTGCCGCTGAACAACGGGAGCTTGCGGCCCCGGGCGATGCCGAGAGCCTTCTCCAGCACCCACCGCGACTGCGGGTTGCCCAGCGCCCAGTTGGCCAGAGGCTTCACGGTTCCGCCGCAGGCCGAGAGCAGGTCGACCCGCGACAGCAGCCAGTCGCCCAGGCCGAGGCCGGCTGCGGCGACGGTGGCCCCCTTGAGCTCGGCCACCAGCGCCGGGATGTCGACGCCCGCGGCGCACTCCAGGCGGCAGCGATGGCAGTTGAAGCAGGTCTCGGCAACGGCCCGCACGGCGGCGTCGGCCGCCGCCCGGGGCTCGAGCGTCCCCGCGAGCAGCGCCGCGGCGAGCCTGGCCTTGGCGCGGGGCGACGCCTCCTCGGACGGGTTCTCGCGGAACCGCGGGCACATGCGGCCGCCGGCCACCGGCGAGCGGCAGCTGCCGCAGCCGTTGCAGGCGTCGATCTCGCCGGCGAGCCGCGCGGTGGTCCAGGCCAGGACCGGCAGCGGGACGGGAGCCTGGCGCGATGTCGTGGCCGGCTCCGCGGGGCCGGCCGGAAGCGTCGCACGGAACCGCGGGACCTCCGCGGCGGCCACGACCCGGCCGGGATTGAGGATGCCCCCGGGATCGAAGATCCGCTTCACCTCCGCGAACACGGCCGCCAGCTCGGGGAACAGCCGCCCGAAGAAGGGCGTCCGCGAGAAGCCCAGGCCCAGCTCGGCGCCGATCGTGCCGCCGAACGCGACCACCTCGGCGTAGACCGCCTCGGCGAGCGCTTCCAGCCGCGGCCGCTCCGCCGCCACCCGCGGATCGGCGTAGGGCCTGACGTGCAGCTGGCCGTGCCCCGCGTGACCGAAGATCATCGCCGTGAAGTCCTCGCGCCGCAGCGTCTCCTGGAGGCGTCGCAGGAACTCGGGCACGGCGGCGGGGGGCACCACGATGTCCTCGATGAAGGGCACCGGACGCACCACCGCCCGCACGCCGGAGAGCGTGGAGACCAGGTTTCGCGAGAGCTCCCAGAAGAACGCCACGTCGAAGGCATCCTCGGCGCGGCGGACGTCGATGCACCCCAGCCGCGGCCGCTGCACGACGGCGAAGGCCTCGTCGAGCCGCGCGTCGGCCGCCCCCGGATCGTCCCCCGTGAACTCGACCAGCAGGCCTGCCTCGGCCGCCGGCGGAATGAGCAGCTCGAAGGCCGGCTTCAGCCCGCGGGCCAGTGCGAGGTGCCGCTTGTCGAAGAGGTCGCAGGCGCTCGGCCCCAGGCCCCGCAGCAGGATCGCGGCCTCCGCCGCCTTCTCGAGAGAGTCGAAGAAGAGGAGGCCGACGGCCGGCGGGGCGTCGGCCGGCACGGTACAGAGAGTCGCCTCGGTGACGATCCCGAGCGTGCCCTCGGCGCCGCAGGCGAGGCGGGGCAGGTCGATGCCGCCGGCGCCGATCAGGTCGTGCAGGCCGTAGCCGCCGTGCGACGCCCGCGTGGCCGGCTGCAGCCTCGCGATCACGGCGCGGGAACCCTCGACCACGGCGGCCAGCCGCGCGGCCAGCGCCGCGACGCGGGCGGCGGAGCCGCCCGCCGGATCGTCGGTGGCCGCCGCCGCGGGGGGGGGCAGTTGCTGCGGCACGAGCTCCACCATGCCGCCGTCGGCGAGCACCATCTGGACCGCCGCGACGCGGCCGCGCACGGCTCCGTGGCGGAGGAAGCGGCTGCCCGACGCGTTGCGGCCGATCATGCCCCCGATGGTGGTCACCGCGCTGCTCGACGGATCGGGCCCGAACATCCGGCCGAACCGGGCGAGGTGCGCCTCCAGCTGGGCGGCGACCACGCCGGGCTGCACGCGGACGGTCTGCGAGTCGGGGTCGGTCCGCAGGATCCGCCGCATGAACCGCGAGCAGTCGATCACGATGCCGGTGCCGAGCGGCCCGCCGCAGATGCTCGAGCCGGCGCCGCGGGCGTGGACGGGGATTCCGCGTTCGGCCGCCCACGCCACCGTCGCCGCGACGTCCTCGGCCGACCGCGGCCGCACCACCGCCGCCGGCCAGGCCTCGAACAGGCTGCCGTCGGTGGCGTAGACGCCGCGGCCGGCGTCGTCGCAGAGCACCTCGCCCGCGACGATGCCGCGGAGGTCCTCCTCGATCCGGGCCCGGTCAGCTTGCATGCGTCACCTGGCCGAAGGCCTCAGGGAAGACGTCCCGCGGGCCGGGCCGCCAGGTCGCGGGACCGGGCCGCCCGCTGGCGGTGCTTCTCGTGGGTCTCGAGGTCGAAGCCGCCGTGATCGGCGGCGACGCCGTCACCCGCGTACCGGGCGCCGCAGCGGTAGCAGGTGAGACATTCGGGCATGAACAGGTAGAGCAGCACGTCGACGAGCGCCGTCGCGAAGAGGATCGCGAACGTGGGCACGAGGAGCCGCATGCCCCAGGTGACGCAGCTGGCCGCGAAGCCGGCCACCACGATGCCCACGCCGAGCCGCTGCGGAAAGTCCTTGCGGGCGAACAGTTCGGCGCTCGGGCAGACGAGACAGCGGGCCAGCCGCACCCGGCCCGCGGCATCCCCGGCGGCCGGCCGTTCGACCGCTCCGTCGGGCACGGGGAGGGTCGCCCCGCAGTGCGGGCACCCCAGCGCGTCGAGCGTCTCGCCGTGGTCGTGCGACACGGTCGCGTGGCAGCCGGGGCAGGCGTAGGTGACGCGCATGGCAGAAGTGTCTCAGGCCGCGGCGAGGAGCTGCGCCGTCAGCTCGCCCAGGATCGCCGCGATGCAGGCGACGTACAGGATACCCGTCGCGCTCTGGGTGTTGGGGATGGCGAGCGTCTGGCGGGCCATGGCCAGCAGCACGGGCAGGCCCACGAGGCCGGCCAGCCAGCGGAGGGCGAGGAGCGCCGTCGCGGTCGCGTCACCCCCGGCGAAGGGGGCCACGGCCGGGGAGCCGACCGCGGCCACCGCGACGGCGGCCTGCAGCCCCCAGGCCCCGAAGGCCTGATCGATGGCGCGGCGGAGCGCGTCGACCCGCATGCCGGGAGCGTTGAGGTACCAGTGGCCGAGCAGCATCGCGTGGACGGAAAGGCCCGTGACCAGGCCGGAGAGCAGGCGTCCCGCGACGGGCCCGACCTGGGTCGGCAGCCAGGTCGACGCCCCGCTGCCGACCGCCGCCGGGAACAGGGCCACGGCGAGGCAGAGCAGCGTCGCGGCCGTGATCGCGAGCACCATGCCCGCCCGCCGCCGCTCCCCCAGCCAGGCGACGCTTCCCATCCAGGCCGCGGCCGCAGCCAGCGCCGGGACGAGCCAGGCCCCCGGCGGGCCGACCGACCCGGCCAGGAGCGCCGCGAACGTGGCGATGCCCATGATCACCAGCGTGTTGACGCGGAAGAAGCCCGCGGGCACGACCGCCGGGGAGGTCAGGACGAGGGCGGCGGCGAGGCCCCAGCCGAAGCGGCAGAGGAAGTCGAGGAGCAGCGTCATGGAGCGGCCACCGCCCCGCTCACTGTGCCCGGCTCCCGTAGATGAGCGACATGACCTCGGCCCGGCTCGACACGTTCGTGCGGAACAGCCCCTTCATCGCCGAGGTGACGCACAGGCTGCCGGGCTTGCGGACGCCGCGGATGGTCATGCAGGTGTGGGTGGCCTCGACGACGACCGCGACCCCCTTGGCGCCGAGATCCTTCTCCAGGAGGTCGGCGATCTCCTCCGTCATCCGCTCCTGGACCTGCGGCCGGTGCGACACGACCTCGACGACCCGCGCCAGCTTGCTGAGCCCGAGGACGCGGCCGTCCGGGAGATACCCGATGTGGGCCCGCCCCATGAAGGGCAGCAGGTGGTGCTCGCAGACGCTGTTGAAGGCGATGTCGCGGACGAGCACGATCTCGTCGTACTTCTCGGCGAACGCCTGCCGCAGGTGCTGCCGCGGATCCTGCCTGAGGCCGCTGAACAGCTCCGCGTACATCCGCGCCACCCGGGCCGGCGTCTCGAGCAGCCCCTCCCGGTCGGGATCCTCGCCGACGGCCACGAGGATCTCGCGGACGGCCCGCTCGATCCGCGCGTGATCCACCGCGGCGACGGCCCCGTGGGCGGTCCCCTCGAACGCGGCCGCCTCGAAGCCGGGGTCGCAGCCGGCGCCGCCCGTCGCGAAGGTGGCTTTCCTGGTCATGGCGACACTCTAGCACACGCCGCGGCGGTGAGCCGGCCCGGCGCGGCTCCCGCGGGCGGGTGCTCAGTTCACGCTGAAGTCCGGCGGAAAGCCCCGCGCCACCCCCGGCGGCGGACGGCTGGCGATGGCGTCGAGCAGGATCCTCGTCCGCCGCAGCACGTCGCTCTCCTCGAGCAGCCGCATCTTGACCTCGACGCCGAGGTCGATCGTGTAGGCGACGATGTCGGCGAGCATGCCCAGCGTGATCTGGCTGCCGAGCAGCTGGTCGAGCTGCTCGTAGGCGTTGGGGATCCGCGGCATCGCCCGCTTGAAGGCGGCGAGCAGCTCCTGCTGGAGCGCGGCCGCGGCCCCGGGGGGACCGTCCTCGGCGGCGGACTCCTCGACGATCTCGGCCTCCACGACCCGGAAGAGCTTCTTGGGGGGCAGCTCGTGGACCAGCCGCAGCCGCCGGACGCCGAGCACGAGCACGTTGTAGGTGCCCTCCTTGGTCCGCTGGTGGGTGGCGATCCGGCACAGGCAGGCCGTGGGCCGCAGAGGCGGCCGTCCCTCGTAGTCGTGTTCCCAGCCCGCGGCGAGCACGCCGAGGGCCACGAGGCGGTCGTCCTCGATGGCCTCCTCGAACATCGAGCGGTATCGCGGCTCGAAGACGTGCAGCGCCTGCATGACGTGCG
Source organism: Pirellulales bacterium (assembly GCA_044339885.1). Classification (GTDB taxonomy): domain Bacteria; phylum Planctomycetota; class Planctomycetia; order Pirellulales; family UBA1268; genus QWPN01. The sequence continues at coordinate 6,217 of JBIIUP010000049.1, forward strand.
GAAACATCACCAGGTTCGGCAGCGGGAACACGCGGGCCAGGCCGGAGAACTGGTCGGGCGAGAAGGCGAGTGGTTCGTCGGACATGGGCCGCGGGTCTCAGGCCGGAGGAGGCTCGAGGTGGATCTCGGGCAGGAGCTCCGGATCGAGCTCGGCCGCCGTGGGGGGTTCCGAGCCGGCGGCGACCTCGGCGAGACAGGCATCGAAGGCCGAGAGGAACGCCGGGACGTCGAGGCCCAGGTGCCGGGGGGCGTAGGGCTCCAGGTAGCCGTGGACGCTGGCGTGGAGCTTGCGGGCGCCACGAAGGTTGCCGTTCCCGAAGTGGTAGAGTGCCACCGCCGCCTGGATCATCCCCTGGTAGAACTTCCGCGACGGGCCGCGATACTCCGTCCACAACTCCTCCCAGACCTCGTGGGCCTCGAAGTAGTCGCAGGCGTTGAACTTCTCGATGCCGGCGAGGTAGAGCGGCTCGTACTCGGCGGTTTCGCTCACGGCCGGGACTTCCAGGGGCTCGGTGGATCGGGTCGCGGCCGGCGGACGGCCGTCGACTGGAGATCGCCGACTCAGCCGCATTCATCGTAGCACCGAGGCGGGAATGGCGAAGTCGGACCGGCCCTCGTTTCCCAGGGAATCCCGGTCGGCCCGCGCCGCCCGGGCCGAGGAGATCGCCCTCCGGCTGGGCCGCGCCTACCCGCAGGCCGACTGTTCGCTCGACTTCGCCAATCCGTTCCAACTGCTTGTCGCCACGATTCTCTCGGCGCAGTGCACCGACAAGCGGGTCAACGCCGTGACCGGCGGGCTGTTCGGCCGCTGGCCCGACGCGGCCGCACTGGCGGCCGCCCGACAACGCGACCTCGAGGCGGCCATCCGCACGACCGGCTTCTTCCGGGCCAAGGCCCGCAACATCCTCGGCTGCTGCCGGGCCCTCGTGGAACGCCACGGCGGAGCCGTGCCGCGGTCGCTCGAGGACCTCGTCCGCCTGCCGGGCGTCGGCCGCAAGACCGCCAACGTGGTCATGGGGGCCGCCTTCGGCACGGCCACGGGCGTCGTGGTGGACACCCACGTCGGCCGGATCTCCCGCCGCCTGGGGCTCACGCGGCACGCCGACGCCGTGCGGGCCGAACGGGACCTCGTGGCCCTCCTGCCGCAGCGGCACTGGATCGCCTTCAGCCACCGCCTCATCGAGCTCGGCCGCTCGGTGTGCCGGGCCCGGAAGCCCCGGTGCGGAGACTGCCCGCTGTCCGACCTCTGCCCGCGAAAGGGCGTCGGCTGACGCCGGCCGTGGGCAGAAGGGCGACGGCGGCTTACAATCCCGGCCGTCGCGCCGGACCGTGCCGCCCTCCCTCAGCCGCAGAACGGGAAGCCAGCCATGATCCTCTCCGGAAACGAGATCAAAGCGCAGCTGGGCCGCAACATCCTCATCGACCCCTTCGACGACAGCCGGCTCAACCCCAACAGCTACAACCTCTCGCTCCACGACGAGCTCCTCGTCTACGAGGAGGTGGTGCTCGACATGCGGAAGAGCAACCGCGTCGAGCGGATCACGATTCCCGAGGACGGGCTCGTGCTCGCGCCGAACCAGCTCTACCTCGGCCGCACTGTCGAGCGGACCGAGACGCACAACCTCGTGCCCATGATCGAGGGCCGCAGCTCGATCGGGCGGCTCGGGCTGTTCGTGCACGTCACCGCCGGCTTCGGCGACGTCGGCTTCTGCGGCTTCTGGACGCTGGAGATGTTCGCCGTGCAGCCCGTGAAGATCTATCCGGGCGTGCCGATCTGCCAGATCTTCTTCCACCAGGTCGCCGGCGACATCACCGAGTATTCGAGCGACAAGTACCAGCACAACCAGGACATCCAGCCCAGCATGCTGTTCCGCGAGCTGACGCCGGATGGTTCCGGGCAGCAGCTCGAGCTCGCGTTCGGCAGCGAGGCGGCCCGCGCCGGCCGGCTCCTCACGCAGCCGGCGGTACGCTAGGGGCCGCGATGGTGGTGAAGCTGCTCGCGTGGTCGACGGTCGTCACGGCGATCCTCTTCGTCGTGCTCGCCCTGACGGCCCTGTTCGCCTGGGAGTCGCTGGGAGACACGGCGGGGACGCTCGTCTGGTACGGGGCGATCCCCCTCATCGTGGTCTCGATCCTCCTGGCGCTGACGCTCCTGGCTTGGACGGTGTTCCAATCCGGCTCCGACGAACCGAAAGGCTGACGACGTGCTGCGCACCCACACCTGCGGCGAACTCCGCTCCTCCCACATCGGACGGACGGTCGACCTCTGCGGCTGGGTCGACCGCGTCCGCGACCACAAGGGCGTGATCTTCGTCGACCTCCGCGACCGGTGGGGCCGGACGCAGGTCGTGATCGGCCCCGAGAGCCCGGCCGCGACGCTCGCCCGCGCCCGGGCCGTGCGGCCGGAGTGGGTCGTCCGCGTCCACGGCACCGTCGGGGCGCGGCCCGCGGGCACGACGAACCCGAAGCTCGCCACCGGCGAGATCGAGATCGTGGCCGGTGAGCTCGAGGTGCTCAACGAGGCGGAGACGCCGGTCTTCCAGCCCGGTGCCGCCGACCTGCCCGGCGAGGAGGTCCGCCTCGCGCACCGCTGGCTCGACCTCCGGCGGCCGCAGATGCAGGAGAACCTGTTCCTGCGCAGCCGGATCGTGAAGATCATGCGCGACCACTTCGACGAGCTCGGGTTCGTCGACGTCGAGACGCCGATGCTCGGCAAGAGCACCCCCGAGGGCGCCCGCGACTACCTCGTCCCCAGCCGGCTCGACCACGGCGCGTTCTTCGCCCTGCCGCAGTCGCCGCAGCTCTACAAGCAGCTGCTCATGATGGCGGGGTTCGACCGCTACGTGCAGGTGGCGAAGTGCTTCCGCGACGAGGACCTCCGGGCCGACCGGCAGCCGGAGTTCACGCAACTCGACGTGGAGATGTCGTTCATCGAGGCCGACGACGTGATGGGCGTGATCGAGGGACTCGTGAAGCGGACCGCGCGGGAGATCCTCGGGCTCGACGTGCCCCTGCCCCTGCCGCGGCTCACGTGGGACGAGTGCATGGAGCGGTTCGGCCACGACGCGCCGGACCTGCGGTTCGGCCTGGAGATCGTCGACCTCACCCCGCTCGCCGGCGAGAGCGAGTTCCGCGTCTTCCGCGCCGCGGCGGAATCCGGCGGCCGGGTCCGCGGCATCCGCGTGCCGGGTGGGGCCGGAAAATTCTCGCGGAAGGACCTCGACGAGCTGACGGCCGTGGCCGTGGAGGCCGGCGCCAAGGGGTTGGTGTGGCTGAAGGTGGAGGCCGACGGCGCCTGGAGCGGGCCGGTGGCCAAGAACCTCGGCCCCATCGCCGACCGCCTCAAGGCCGCGCTCGGCGTCGAGCCGGGCGACCTGGCGCTCATCGTGGCCGACTCGTTCGAGGTGACCTGCAAGGCGCTCCACACGCTCCGCAAGCGGCTCGGAGGCCAGCTCGGGCTCTACGACACCGACGCCATGCACTTCTCCTGGGTTGTCGACTTCCCGATGTTCGCGAAGGACACCGAGACGGGAGGCTGGGCCTCGATGCACCATCCGTTCACGGCGCCGCGGCCGGCCGACCTCGAGCTGCTCGACACCGACCCGGCCGCCTGCCGCGCCGTGGCCTACGACCTGGTGATCAACGGCTCGGAGGCGGGGGGCGGCACGATCCGGATCCACGACTCCGCCACGCAGGAACAGGTCTTCAAGCTGCTGGGCATCACGTCGGAGGTCGCCCGCGAGCGGTTCGGCTTCCTGCTCGACGCCCTGCGGAGCGGCGCCCCGCCGCACGGCGGCATCGCGCTGGGCATCGACCGCTGGGTGATGCTCTTCGGGAAGCTCGACAGCATCCGCGACGTGATCGCCTTCCCGAAGACGCAGAAGGCGAGCGACCTGATGACGGGCGCCCCGGCCCCGGTGGAGACGAAGCAGCTCGTCGAGCTCGGCGTCCGTGTCGTCGTGCCCCCGAAGCCGGCGTGAGCTTTCGGAAAGTTTTACGGAAGCAACCGATTGGGGTTGCCCATGCTCTCTCGCCGGACGTTCGCTCCGCCCATCCTGGGCTTCGCTCACTCGGTGCTGCCTGCGCTCCGCCATCCATGGCTCCGCTTGTCAGCAACGCCGGCTCGAGGGCAATGGGCAACCCCTCTCTGGTCAACCGATGGGCGTGCCTTCCGCAGGAAGCCCTCGGCGGAATCACCGGGCAATGCGGCCCGTCACATCCGTAGCCCAGTCGCCTCACCGTGGCCCAGTCGCCTCGCGACTGGGAACCACTCCAACTCCAGTTGCGAGGCAACTGGGCTACGAATCGGTAGGATGTTCCGTGTCGCAGGATGCGATACCCGTCGATCGTGGCGAACCTTGGCTTCGCCACCGATCGACTCAGCACGCGAGGCCAGGAATGGTTTTTTCGACGTGAAGGAAGGGCGGCTAGCTCAATTGGTCAGAGCACCTCGTTTACACCGAGGGGGTTGGGGGTTCGAGTCCCTCGCCGCCCATTCGAGCGTCGAACCGCGGGGCAGGGCCACCCGTGGGGCGACGCTCGTGGAGATCGTCGGCGCGTGTGTCGTTGTCGGACTGGCATTGACCGCGAGCGTCGCGCTGGGTGCCGACGAGGAACCCCTCCGGGCGACGATCACCATCGATGCCGGCCAGGTGATCCGTCCCGTCCCACCCCTCTGGCTTGGGCACAATGTGGAATGGGTTGCGAAGGGCCAGGGGCTCTTTCAGGAAGACGGTTCCGGCGCCAAGCCGGGGGTCGTCGAGTTGATCAAGCCGCTCAATCCCGGCCTGATCCGCTACCCGGGCGGATCGCTGGCCAACACCTTCCGCTGGGCGGACTCGATCGGCCCGCTTGCGCAGCGCAAGCCCGTGACCAACTTTTTCGAGAAGACGGGCGAGGTGCCGCTGCTGGGTTTCGATGACTTCATGAAGTTTGTCGAGCAGGTCGACGCTCAGGGCGCGATCATCATCGTGAACTGCAACGTATGGCCGAAGAACCCGGAGAACTCGGGCAGCGCCCAGGAAGCGGCGGCTTGGGTCGCGTACGCCAATGCAGAGGCTGGGGCCCCGCCGGTGCCGATCGGAAAGGACGGGCGCGGCATGGATTGGCAGGATTCCCAGTATTGGGCGAACCTGCGCGTCACCAACGGTCATCCCCGGCCTTACGACGTTCTCCATTGGGAGATCGGCAACGAGATTTACGATTCCAAGCAGGGGGCCGGCCTGACTCCCGAGACCTATGCCGCCCGGGTGATCGAGTTCTCGGGCCTGATGAAACAGGTCGACCCGCGGATCAAGGTCGGCGTGATCGACTGGCGCGAAGGCAATTGGGGCAAGGCGCCACGATTGGTCGCCGAGACGCCCGGCGCGGCGGACTTTCGCATCGTTCACAGCTATGTGTCCGGCGGCAAGGGGCTCTTCAACTACCAGACCGGCTTCCGCGACACCGGTGACCGCGAATACACCTTCACCAGCAGCGCCGGCAAGCACACCCTCACCGTCGTCGCCTGGGGGCGCCCATTGAAAGGCATCGGACCAAGGATGAAGGTCGAGCTTGACGGCGCCGAACTTGGCACCGAGACCGTCCAGGCCGTGTCCGGCGAGAAGGGCGAGGTCACCGACACCTTTGCCTACGAGCGAGAGCTCGAGGCGGGCGACCATACGCTGGCCGTGCGGTTCCTCAACCCCGAGCCGCCGGCGGGCGCGCCCTACCGCGATCTCTATCTCAAATCGATCGTCCTGCGGCCTCAGGACGGCGCGGCGCAGCCGATCCCGACCGACAACCTCGACCTCCTGATGGTGAAGAATGCAGGCCAGACGGAAAAGCTGGTTCCTGAGCCGCTCGCGAACGCGAAGGGAACCCCCGGAGTCCTCCCGTTTCACCGCACGGAGTACGGCTGCATCGACGCCGAGGACAATTACGGGCACTGCTGCGACCAGAAGACGGCGGTATTCGCGGCGCGCATCGCCCAGGCCTCGCTGATCGATGGCGATTGCGCCGGTGCGAACTACTGGTGCATCAGGGGCGGACCGTTCCGCATTCTCGATTTCGCGCCGGGCGGCGGCTTTCGCTACACGCCGGCCGGAATCGTCTTCCGGACGCTCGCGCCACTGGCGGAAGGCGAGGCGGTCATGACCCGCTATGACGGCCCGACGTTCATGGCATCCTGGCTCAGTTTCGCCCGCAAGCGCGGCTGGGCCGCCGCCGTCGCCGTGAAGCGGCCGGGCCTCATCGCCGTCAACCTGCTGTCCTATCACCCGTCCCGACCGATCACGGTCGCGCTGGAGTGTGACGGCGTCGACATCAAGCCGGGGAGGGCCCGGACGATATCGCTGGCCGGTCCGGGCCCGGAGGCGATGAACGCTGATGGCAAGTCGCCGCTCGTCACGATGGAGGAGGGTGAGATCGACGTGGGGCCCGCCACAGCCATCGTCCTCCAGCCGTGTTCCGTCACGACGGTGATTCTGGAGACCACGAATCGCTGATCCGCCAATGTCGGCGTGCTGAGGCGGTGCCCACTTGATCGGCAGGCGTCGCGGGGGCCGGGGATACCCGTGCCGTCTCGCCCGGACGTTCATGACGGCCCTCCGGGCCTGCGCTCACTCGATGCTGCCCTCGCTTCACCGGGCACCGATCCGCCGCAGGCGGATTGGTCGTGGTTTCGCCGACCGCTCTGCCTGCGGCAGATCGGTGCCCGAGCAACGCCGGCTCGCCGGCACGGCCAACCCCTTGCACCACCGATGTTTTTGGCCATCTTTCGCGCGAGGAACTGGTTCCATTCTTTGGGGGCAGGCCGCAGGCAACATCCGAGTAGCAGCGCCCTGGCAAATCAGGCGACGAGGCGAAGGGCGTCGGCGAACGCGCGGCTGATGGGGCACGCTGGCCAGCCAGACGATCTGCCCGGTATTTGGCCGGGATTCGGCCACCGAGCATACCGACAACGCCTCGGAAGGCCTGCCGGATGCACTGCGAGGTTTTCACCTGAGATAGACTAATCGCACGGACATGTAAGTCCCTTTCGTTCGAGGAGCAGCCACGATGCACTGGCAGGACCGAATTGGTTTCGACCCCGCGGTTCTGGGCGGCAAACCGGTCATCAAGGGCACGAGGTTGGCTGTCGAGAAGATCGTCGAACTCATGGCCGCCGGCTGGTCCGAGCAGCAGATCATCGAGAACCATCCTGGCGTCACTCGCGACGATATTGCCGCGTGCCTCTTTTACGCGACGGAGATACTCAAATCCGAACGTGTCGTCGCTTTGACGTCGCCGCGTTGAGAGCCGGCTGGCATGTTGTTTCTCGCCGACGAGGACTTTCCAGGAATCGCCGTGCGGTGGCTTGTCGAGTCCGGGCACGACGTTGTCTGGGCGAGGACGCGCTTGCCCGGTCATACCGACGCCCACTTGCTTGCCGTGGCTCAGCGAGAGTCCCGAGTCGTGCTCACGTGCGACAAGGATTTCGGTGAACTTGCCTTCCACGGGGGTTTGCCGGCTTCTAGCGGAATCGTGCTGTTCCGATTCGCCCCTTCTTCGCCCGAGTTGTTTCTGCAGCGGATCAAGGACCTGATGGCGGCCGAGGAGCACATCGGGTTCAGGATGGCTTTTTCGACGTGAAGACAGGGCGGCTCGCTCAATTGGTCAGAGCACCTCGTCTACACCGAGGGGGTTGGGGGTTCGAGTCCCTCGCCGCCCACTCATGGCAGAAGTCACCGCGTGACGAGACGGGCCACGTCGAAGCCCAGACAGCGGGCCTGCTCGACGAGGCTCGCGAACACCTCCGGCGGCAGGCAGGCCTCGCGGGCCAGGATCCAGAGGAAGCGGCGGTCGGGTGTGCCCACCATCGCCCACCGGTAGTCGTCGTCGAGGGCGATGATCCAGTAGTTCCCCTCGCGGGGCACCGGCACCAGCGCGGCCAGCCCCCCGAAACGCACCCGCAGCCGGGCGTTGCCCGAGCAGGGCACCGGTTCGGCGCGGCCCACGACCTCCCGGCAGCGACCCCGGCCGGTGACGCAGGAGTTGATCACCGTGAGCGACCCGTCGGGCCGCGGCTCGTAGCGGGCCTGCGAACCGACGCACGATGCCTGAAATAGGTTCGGGAGCCGCGCGACCTCGTGCCAGGTGCCGGCGTAGCGAGCGAGATCCACGCACGGCACCGTCGGCAGCGGGGCGACGTGGTGCCGGCCGCCGGCGAGGCAGCAGGCGGTGAGGGCAATGGCGAGCCGGTGACGAAGCGGCGTCATGGGGCGGTTTCTCCGCAAGCGGCGAGGGGGCACGCGGCCGAAGCGACGCGCCGGGTACACTGAAAACATTACCCTCGCCCGAGGCCTCCCGCCGGCGACGGTCGGCACCCGGGTTTTTCACGGCACTTCCCCATCCATGCACTGGCTCCACCTGGCGATCGCGATCGTGGCCGAGGTCGTGGCCACGAGCTTCCTGCGGGCCAGCGCCGGCTTCACGAAGCCCCTCCCCAGCCTCGCCGTCGTGGCGGGCTACGGTTGCGCCTTCTACTTCCTCTCGCTCACGCTCGACCGCATCCCGACGGGCATCGCCTACGCCGTCTGGTCCGGGGCGGGCGTCACGCTCATTTCCGCCATCGGCTGGCTGTTCCTGGGCCAGAAGCTCGATGCCGCCGCGGTGGCCGGCATGGCGCTCATCGTGGCCGGCGTGGCCGTGATCAACCTCTTCTCCAGGGCGGCCGCCCACTGAACCCATGCCCCGAAATTCACGCCTCCTCCTGCCCCGGCTGCGGCGCGTGGCCCGCGGCTTCCTGATCGCCGCCACCGCCTGCCTCACGGCCGCGGCCGACGCAGCGGCCCAGGAGCCGCCGGTCGCGTTCGTCGGCGCCGAGGTGCTGCCGATCGCCGCCCCTGCGATCCCCGTCGGCACCGTCGTGGTGGCGGCCGGGAAGATCGTGGCCGTGGGGCCGGCGGCGACCACGCCGGTGCCCGCCGGCGCCACGCGGATCGACTGCACCGGCAAGGTGATCATGCCGGGCCTCGTCGACACCCACAGCCACGTCGGGGGCGGCTGGGGCGGGGATGCCAGCGGCCCGATCCAGCCCGACGTACGGGTGCTCGATTCGATCAACGTCCGCGACGCCGGGTTCCGCAAGTGCAAGGCCGGTGGGCTGACGACGCTCAACATCATGCCCGGCTCCGGCCACCTGCTCAGCGGCCAGACGGTCTACGCCAAGCTGCGACCG
>JBIIUP010000239.1:0-4358 GCA_044339885.1 Pirellulales bacterium
GAGGGCCGTGCAGCCGTGCATTCAGTCGATGAAGCCGCTGAGCTCCTCGCTCCGCGCCGGGGCCTGGAGCTTGCGGACGGCCTTGGCCTCGATCTGCCGGATCCGCTCGCGGGTCACCTTGAAGATGTGCCCGACTTCCTCGAGCGTGTAGCTGTAGCCGTCGCCGAGGCCGTAGCGGAGCTTGATGATCTCCCGCTCGCGGTAGGAGAGGCTCTTGAGCACCTTCGCGATCCGGTTCCGGAGCATCTCCTGGGCCGCGCCCACCGCCGGGTTCTCGGCGCCCGTGTCGGGCAGGAGGTCGCCGAAGTGGCTGTCCTCGCTGTTGCCCACGGGGCGGTCGAGGCTGATCGGATAGCGGCTCATGGCCGTCACCCGGCGGGTCTCGTCCACCGGCGTCCCGGCCCGGGCGGCGATCTCCTCGATCGTCGGCTCGCGGCCGTACTCCTGGAGCAACTGCCGCGCGACGTTCCGCACGCGGCTCATCGTCTCCACCATGTGCACAGGGATGCGGATGGTGCGGCTCTGGTCGGCCACCGCGCGGGTGATGGCCTGCCGGATCCACCAGGTGGCGTAGGTGCAGAACTTGAACCCGCGGCGATACTCGAACTTGTCGACCGCCCGCATGAGGCCCGCGTTGCCCTCCTGGATGAGATCGAGGAAGGACAGGCCGCGGTTGCGGTACTTCTTGGCGATCGAGACCACGAGCCGGAGGTTGCCCTCGGAGAGGCCGCGCTTCGCCTGCTGATACTTGGCGAAGATCCGGCGAATCTCGTCCATCCGCCGCTTGAGGCTCCGCGGCGTCTCCTGGCAGGACTTGAGGATCGCGCGGTACTCGTCGACGAGCTTCTGGCGGGCCGCCGGAGGCTGCTTCGACTTCTTGTGGGCGTCGATCTTCGACTTCAGCTCCTTCAGCCGGACGACGAAGCCGTCGAGCGTCGGGATCATGGCCTCGATCCGCTGCGTCCGCAGGCCGAGCTCCTCGATGAGCCGCACGCACCGCTGGCGGCGGTGACCCAGCCGGGCCCAGGCCTCGCGCCGCTCGGCCATCCGCCGCTTCTTCGACAGCGCGATGCGGTAGTCGGCCTTGTTCTGCTTGATGAGCACCTCGAGCGTCCGCAGGTTGTGCGGGAGCCGGCCGAGGATCTGGTCCTTCTCCAGCCGGTCCGTCACCGACACCTGGACGGTGCGGTCGAAGGGCAGTTCGCCCTTGTGGACCCGCGAGAGGACCCGGAAGGCCTGCTCGCAGACGTACTCGCACTCCAGCAGCTTGGCGCGGAAGCGGGCCCGCGTGGTCTCGATCTGCCGGGCGAGGTGGATCTCCTGGGCGCGGGTGAGCAGCGGGATCTCGCCCATCTGCGTCAGGTACATCCGCACCGGGTCGTCGGACCAGTTCTCGACCTGCTCCGTGAGGACGTCCTCACCCTCGCCGGCCGCTTCGATCTCGCCCTCGGCCTCGATCTCCCCCTCGGGAAGAACCGCCGCCTCGACCTCGTCGACGAGCAACTCCGCGTCGGCCTCCTCGGCGTCGACGACCTTCTCGGTCAGTTCCTCGACCTCCTGGGGATTGGAAACGACGTCGTCTTCGAGTTCATCCAGCAGCGAGTCGTACAAGGTTGTGCTCCTTCATGGATCCGACGAGGCAATCATCCATCCACAGCATGCCGCAGGCCGCGTCGTGGCGGCCTGCGACTCTCGTCCAGCCGGGGTTCATCCGGCCGTCCAATCATTCGACGAGCCGACAGTGTGATTCAAGGGGGCGGCAAGTCCAGAGACGTGTCCGGCTCCCGCCAGCCATGGGGCAGGGGCGGGCGGGCGGTTGGAAAAACGGACGCGGGAGACCTGGAAAGCCGGGCAAGGCGGCTGCGTCGCGATCGGAAGGCTGACGTTCCGAGAGGACACGGCATTATGCCGCTGCCGCGTCCCGAAGGCCAGTTTTTTTTCCGGGGAAACCCGGTTTTTTTCGGTCCGACGGGCCGAAACTGGTAAAAGACTCCGCTCGCGGAATCTCTGCCGCCCGCGGCGCGGATTCCCGGGGCGTGGCCGCCGGACCGCGGCGCGGAGCGGCGCCGGCACCGCTGTCAGGACCGCTTCCCGAACCGCTTCCGGAATCAGGGGCCGGAGCAGGGGCCGGAGATGGGCGCTCGGCCCGACCCGTCAGCGGCCGCTGGGGGCGGCGGCCTGGTTGGCGCCGAGTCCCGGAAACCAGCCACTGAAGCCCCGCGACGGCTGGGTCGCGGCCTGTCGCTGCTGACCGGGCTGCCGCTGCTGGCCACCCGCGGCGGCCGGCGGTTTCGCAGACCGTCCGAAGGTGGACGGCTTGCCGCTCACAGACGGCTTGCCGCTGCCGCTGACAGATGGCTTGCCGCCGCTGCGACGCTGTGCCTGCGGCGGACCCGTGGGCCGCTGCCCGGATTCACCGGCCGTGGTCGGCGGCAACGCCTTCACCGCCGGGGGCTGCCGCGTGAAGGAGGCGTCGGCCTGCAGCGCGATCCGCTCGGGCACGACGAGGTACCGCATCGTCGCTGGCCGCGCCGTCGCCGCCGCCGCCGCCGGCTCGTCGAGGCGGAGGACGCTGGCGGCTCCCCCGGTCGCTGCGGGTTGGTCGGCCGGCGTCGGCGCCGTCCCCTGCTGGCCGGCGGTCATGGAAGCCAGCGGCGCCTCGATGTCGGTCGCCGGCGACGTCGGCACGGGAGCGGCCAACTGGGTGGTCGCGGACCGCGACGAGACGGGGTCGGCGATGGCGACGCTCGGCAGCGGCCTGACGGGTGGCTCGACGGGCGTCGGGACTTCGGCCATCGGCGCCGCGGCGACGAGTGTCGGAGCCTGGCCGACGGCCTCGACCACGGCCGCCGGCTGCTCCGCGACTTCGACCGCGCCGCCGGATGCCGCGGCCGCTTCGAGCGCCTCGTCGGTGACGCCGGCATCGTCCGCGACGGCCACGTCGACCTGCGCCGTGACCGGCGCGGCCGTGGCCAACGCGGTGACGTCCGAGACGTCGGTGGCGACCGGAGATTCGGAGGCGGCGTCTTCGGAAGCAGCGGGCTCCGTGGCCGCCGCGATGTCGGTCGCGACTTCGACGTCCGTCGCCGGCGCCGACAGGGGGGCGGCCGCCGTGGTCGCGGCGGGTGGCGGCGACTCGGCGGGCTCCGCGGCGACGAACGGGATGGGCTCTGCGGCGGCCGCAGGCTGCGGCTCGCGGCGGAGCGGCTCGGCCGGCGGGGCCGGTGCCTGCGTCAGCGGGGTGGCCGGCGCCCAGAGATCGGCCTCGGCCGACGGTGCCACGGCGGCCTGCGGCCGCGGCGCCAGCGGAGCGGACGGATCGGTCGCGGTCGGCCGCGGGTACGGTCCGTGCATGTCGCCCTGGACCAGTTGCACCGAGAGCAGGGGCTGACCCTCGCGAAGCGGATGCCGTAGGAGCATGCCCTCGAACGAGTCGTGGGCGCGAAGGGCCGTCGTCGGCAGCATCGCCTTCGGCCAGTCTCGCAGCGCGACGTCCCACACGGTCACGGGGGAGCCCTGGGGCAGCGACCGCAGCGCCACGAAGATCGGCTCGCACTCCACCTGGGGCCGCGACTGGGCGATGTGCACGTCGAGCACCCGGTTGACACCGACCGCGGCGATCGCTCCGGCGACGAACGCGGCCGTGAATACGGCGGCCGCGCGGGGACGCTGCCGCTTGGCCGCGGCGCCGGGTGTCGATGAGGACTGGTGCATGGCGTGAATCCGGTGACTTCGGGCGGGGATCGCGGTGCGACCTCGACGTGCCTTCAGCGGGAAAATCGGCAGGACCGGCGTCTCAACCCAGCTTTCGGGCGGTCGTCGGTCGTCGTTTGCCGCCGCCCCGCAGACTTCCTTCCCTGCGCCGGCCGCCATCCGGCAGCGTCGCCCCAGCTTGCCACCGTCGCCGCGCCGCTCGGTCACTCCGCAGCGAAGTCCCCATCCCCGTCGGCTGCCTCGCCGGACCGGTCGTCGAACAACGGATCAACCGTGGCCGCCAGCGGCCGGATCACGATCAGCCGCAGGCCGGCTGCGGCCCCGCCGCCGCGGTCCGCGAGGAGCGCGTCGCCGACCGTCGAGGCGGTGTCTCCGGTGGAGCCGATGAGGAGCATGCCCTGCGGCGGCAGCGACGCCGAGACGCCGAGTTCCTCCAGTCGATGCCGTCGCTGGCCGGTCTCCAGGCGGAACATGCCCTCCTCGCCGACCCAGGAACGCTGGAGCGGACCGTGGCGGATCTCGGGCACGGCGTCGATCCGCACGCGGCCGTCGCCGGCCGGCCGGGCTTCGATCGCGAACAGCGTGGTGGCGGCGGCGTAGGTGCCGCCGCGGACGCCGTCGTCGTGCCGCTCGACGAGCACCAG
>JBIIUP010000241.1:0-4295 GCA_044339885.1 Pirellulales bacterium
GGCCGATCGTCGGCTCGTCGAGCACGTAGAGCACGCCCGTCAGGCCGCTGCCCACCTGCGCGGCCAGGCGGATCCGCTGGAGCTCGCCCCCGGAGAGGCTGCCCGCCGGGCGGGCCATGTCGAGGTAGTCGAGCCCCACGTCGACGAGGAACGCCACCCGCGACCGCAGCTCCCGCAGCAGGTCGCCGGCGATCTTCTGCTCGGAGTCGGTGATCGCCACCCCCTCGAGCTCCTGCCGGAGCCGGCCCAGCGGCATCCGGCACCAGACGTCGAGGGCCCGGCCCCAGAGCGTGACGGCGCTGGCCACGTCGGCCAGGCGGCTGCCGCCGCACTCGCTGCACGGCACCTCGTCCATGACCGCATCGACCTTGCCCCGCAGGCCCACGACGAGCCGCGCCGCCTCCTCGCAGGCGGCTTCGAGGCCCTTGAACTGGAAGGAGAAGGCGGGCCGCTCGACCTCGATCCACTTCTCGCCGGTACCCTCGAAGAGCACCCGCTGCTGGAGACCGGAGAGGTCGGCCAGCGGCACGTCGATCGGCAGCCCCGTCGCCTTGCAGAGCGCCTGGAGCATCGCGCGGCCGAGCTGCCTGCCGATCGGCCCCTGGAGCGAGGGCCAGAGGTCGAGGGCGCCGTCGGCCAGCGAGACCGCCGCGTCGCGGACGAGGGCCTTTCTGTCCACGCCGGTCCGCGTGCCCAGGCCGTCGCAGCTGGGGCACCAGCCCAGCGGGCTGTTGAACGAGAACTGCCGCGGCTCCAGCGGCTTGAAGCCCCGGCCGCACCCCGGGCAGGCGAGCCGGCGGCTGTGCACGTCGACGGGCCAGTCGGGCTCCTCGACGCCGTCGACGGCCCGGGCCACGAGCATCGTGCCCCCCCCGGCGTCGTAGGCCGCCTCCACGCTCTGAGCGAGGCGGCTGCGGTCCCGCGGATCGGCCGTCACGCGGTCGATCACGATCTCGATGCGGCTCTTCCGCTTGCGGTCGAGTGCCGGCTTCTCGTCGAGACGGCAGGTGCGGCCGTCGATCCGCACGCGGGTGTAGCCGGCCGCCCGCAGAGCCGCGAACAACGCCTCGGGCGTCTGCCCCACCCGCAGCTCCGTCGGCGCCAGGAAGAGCAGCCGGCTGCCCGCCGGGTGCTCCAGGATCCGCTCGACCGTCCGATCGACGCTCTGTGCCCCTACTGGCGTGCTGCAATCAGGGCAGTGCATGACGCCCAGCCGCGCGGCGAGCACGCGGAAGTGGTCGTACATCTCGGTGAGCGTGCCGACGGTCGACCGCGGCGTGCTCCCGCCGCCGCGCTGCTCGATGGCCACCGCCGGGGAGAGCCCGTCGATCCGCTCGAAGAGCGGCTTGGGCACCTGGCCGACGAACTGGCGGGCGTACGGCGAGAGGCTCTCGACGTACCGCCGCTGCCCCTCGGCGTAGAGCGTGTCGAAGGCCAGCGACGTCTTGCCCGAGCCGCTCGGGCCGCAGCAGACCGTCATCGCCCCCCGCGGGATGTCGGCGTCGACCTGCTTGAGGTTGTGCAGCGCGGCCCCGCGGATCGCGATCGCCGGCGGGCCGGGATCGCGGGAGTTCTGCGCGACCGTGGCGAGCATCTTCTCCACGGCCCGCGCGGGGTCGGCCACCCGCTTGCGGCGGACCGCGGCCTTGCGGGCCCCGCGGCCGCGGCCGGCCTGCGCCGCGGCGAGGATCGGCGCCACGGCCCGGCCGGTGTGCGAGGCCTTCGAGCGGGCGACCTGCTCGGGGGTGCCCGCCGCCACGATCCTGCCGCCGCCGGCGCCCCCCTCGGGGCCGAGGTCGATCACCCAGTCGGCCCGCTTCACGACGTCGAGGTTGTGCTCCACGACGAGCACCGTGTTGCCCGCGTCCACCAGCCGCTCGAGCACGCCGAGCAGCTGCCGGACGTCGGCCATGTGGAGCCCCGTCGTCGGCTCGTCGAGGATGTAGAGCGTCTTGCCCGTCGACCGCTTGGCCAGCTCGCGCGAGAGCTTCACCCGCTGCGCCTCGCCACCGGAGAGCGTGGGCGACGGCTGGCCGAGGTGGAGGTAGTCGAGGCCCACGTCGTGGAGCGTCTGGAGCTTGCGGGCGATGTCGGGGGCGTCGGCGAAGAGCTCGAGCGCCTCGCCGATCTCCATGGCGAGCAGCTCGGCGACGTTCTTCCCCTTCCAGCGGACCTCGAGCGTGTCCTTGGCGAACCGGGCCCCGCCGCAGACCTCGCAGGTGACCCACACGTCGGCCAGGAAGTCCATGTCGAGGCGGACCGAGCCGTTGCCCTCGCAGGCCTCGCACCGGCCGCCGGCGACGTTGAAGCTGAAGCGGCCCGCCTTCCAGCCGCGCTTCTTGGCCTCGGGCAGCATCGTGAACAGCTTGCGGACGTCGTCCCAGACCTTCACGTAGGTGGCCGGGTTCGACCGCGGCGTCCGCCCGATCGGCGACTGGTCGATGACGATCACCTTGTCGAGCTGCTCCGCCCCGCGGATCGCGTCGAACCCGCCGGGGCTCGCCTCCTCGCTCCCGAGCCGCCGGCGCAGCTCGGGCTCGAGCACGTCGCCCACCAGCGAGCTCTTGCCGCTGCCCGAGACGCCCGTCACGCAGACCAGGAGCCCCAGCGGAATCTCGACGTCGACGCCCGCGAGGTTGTTGTGGCGGACGCCCTCGAGCACGAGCGACCTGCCGCTCGGCTTGCGTCGCCGCTCCGGCACCGCGATGGAGTCGCGGCCGGCGAGGAAGGCGCCGGTGACGCTCCGCTCGCTCGCCGCCACCTCTTCCGGCGTGCCGGCCGCCACCACCTCGCCGCCGCGCTTGCCCGGCCCCGGCCCGAAGTCGACCACCCAGTCGGCGGCCCGGATCGTGTCCTCGTCGTGCTCGACGACGACGACCGTGTTGCCCTTGTCGCGGAGCTGCTCCAGGGCGCCGAGGAGCTTGACGTTGTCGCGGGCGTGGAGGCCGATCGAGGGCTCGTCGAGGACGTAGAGCACGCCGGTGAGCCCCGAGCCGATCTGGGCGGCCAGGCGGATCCGCTGGCTCTCGCCGCCGGAGAGCGTGGGGGCCTTGCGATCGAGCGCCAGGTAGCCGAGGCCCACCGTGTCGAGGAACTCCAGGCGGCTGGAGATCTCCTTGAGCAGCTCGCCGGCGATGAGCCGCTGCGTCTGGTCGAGCTGGAGCGCCGAGAGGAACTCCCGGGCGTCGGCGATCGGCAGGCCGCAGAGCCGATCGAGCGAGGCCTCGGCCCCCGTCGTCGCGCGGGCCTTCTTCGAGGCCGTCGTGATCCGCACCGCGCGGGCCTGGGGCGCCAGCCGCGCCCCCCGGCAGGCGTGGCAGGGCGTGATGCTCATGAGCTTCTCGAGCATCCGCCGGAGGATGCCGCTCTTGGCGTTCCGCCAGCGGTTGGTGAGCAGGGCGCAGATGCCCTCGAACTTCGTCTTGCCGCCCCGCTCCGCCCGGCCCCGCTTCCACGACAGCGCGACCTCCTCGAGGCCGGTGCCCTCGAGCCAGACCTTCTTCTGCGCCGCCGAGAGCTCCCGCCACGGCGTGTCGAGGAGCGTGCCCGGGGGGAGCTTGCGGCGGGCCTCGGCGTGGTCGGCGACGCCGTTGAAGAGCCGCCGCATCCACCGCGGCATGTCGCGGTAGCCGCCGAGCACGCCCAGCGCGCCTTTGCGGAGCGACTTCTCGGGGGCGGTGACGAGCTTCGCCGGATCGATGCCGTAGATGTCGCCGAGGCCGTCGCAGGTCGGGCAGGCGCCCTGGGGGCTGTTGAAGCTGAAGAGCTGCGGCTCGGGGGTGGCGTAGCTCACGCCGCAGGCCACGCAGGCGTAGCGGCTGGAGAGCACGAGGTCACCGCCAGCCGCCGCGGCCGGCCGGCCATCCGCCGCCGGCTCCGCGGCCACGATCACCTGGCCGCCGCCGGTCCGCAGGGCCAGCTCCACCGCCTCCGCCAGCCGGCTCCGCGCGGCGGCCGAGGGGACGAGCCGGTCGACGACGACGTCGATCGTGTGCTTGAGCTGCTTCTCGAGCGCCGGCGGATCCTCGACTCGGCACACCGCGCCGTCCACGCGGGCGCGGGTGAAGCCCTGGCGGACGAGGTCGCCGAAGAGGTCCCGGTGCTCGCCCTTGGCGTCGCGGACGAGCGGGGCCAGCACCATGATCCGCTTGCCGTCGTGGGCCGCGATGATCCGCTCCACGATCCGGTCGCGGGGCTGGGCCTCGAGCACGGCGTCGCACGTCGGGCAGTGGGCCGTGCCCACCCGCGCGTAGAGCACACGCAGGAAGTCGTGGATCTCCGTCATCGTGGCGACG
>JBIIUP010000051.1:0-15203 GCA_044339885.1 Pirellulales bacterium
AGGCCGAAGAGGATCGTGACGCTCGTCTGGCCGGCCTTGTCGATGGAGACGTTGTCGACCGGCGGACCCCCCATGTGGAAGGACGGCTCGGGGATACCGCACTCGGTGGCGGCCACCTGCTTGACCAGGTCGATCGCCCCGTGGAGGTTCGCCCGGGCGGTGTCGGCCAGGGTCAGGACGAGACAGGTCTGGCGGCGGCCCACGTCGTCGGCCTCCGACCCCGGTTCGGCGCCGGCCGGCGGGGGCCCGATGAGGGCCCCGGTGAGCCGGGAGACGGCCTCCCGCTCGTCCAAGTTCAGCGGCTCCCCGGTCATCTGCTCGACCGCCCGGGGGCCAGTCTGGGCCGCCTTGAAGAAGAGCGTCCGGTCGATCCGGGAGGCCTCTTCCGGGGGCGGGATCAGCTTCCGGGCCAGGAGTTCCAGCCGGCGGTCGGCCATCGTGCAGCCTTCCCAGCTGACGAGGACGAACTCCTCCCCCTGGAAATTCTGGCGAAAAAACCGGTAGGTCTGGGTTTCCGGATACTCCAGCGGCAGCCAGCCTTTGACGTCGTTGCGGTTGTTGCCCTTGGCCTTCACCGCCCCGACCACCACCAGGGGCGCCAGGAAGAACAGGATCGCCATGATCCCGAGGCTGTGCCGCTGGTAGAAGTTCGTGCGAGCGTGCGACATCGATGTCGTTCTGGGGCGGCGGGGGCGGCCGGGAGCCGCGACGGGACGAGCAACCCTACAGGTGTTCCGGCTGCCAGTCCATATCGCTCTGGCCCTCCGGGAGGCCAGAATCCGCCGTGCCGGTAGACGTAAGTCGTGTTCACGGAGGACTTTCCGCCGACGTCATTGCCGGCCCATGCGGCAGGGTCGGCGGCCGGCGGGCTGACAATCGCTCCAGCCTGGCGCTCAGCCCGGGCCGGGGTCGGGCACCGGAGTCTGGTCCGTTCCCGGGGCGGAAACCGGGGCCGGTGACGGTGCCAGATCGGCAGCCCGGAACCCCGCCGCCTTGTGAGAGCCGTCGCAGAAGGGGCGGCTGGCCGACTGGCCGCAGCGGCACAGGGCGACGGCCCGCTTGTGAACGGGAAGCGGAAACTCGCCCCCCATGTGGTCGGTGACCCGCACGCCCGCCGCCGGACCACCAGGCTCGCCGGCCCCGGGCAGCTCGACGACCAGCGGCCCGTGCTCGCGACAGCGGATCGTGACGACCGGCGGACCGGCCGGCGGATCAGGCTCGACGGACCCGGGCGGCGGGCGGCTCATCGCAGGCCGACCGCGTCCTCGCCGAGGGGCAGGGCATCCGCGGGCGGCCCGGAACCCCGCCGGGCCGTGAGATACCCGTTGATCACGGTCGTCGCGACCACGCCGGCCACGAAGGCCGCCACGAGGGCCAGCCAGGGCAGCGGGCGGCGGACCGGCTGCGTGCGGCCGGCGATTTCGGCATCCTCGCGGGCCTCGGAGATCTCTTCGTCGATCCGCGCCTTCTCCAGCCGCTGCCATTCGACAGCGACCTTGGCGTCGGCCGCCCGATCACCCGCCTGCTCGATCTGGTCTCTGCCGCCCATGCCCTGCAATGTCGCCGCCCGCCTGCCGCTCGTCAAACCGCCCCCCCGCCGGGCCGACGCAGCGGCTGCCGGGAGAGCCACCACCAGGCCGCCCCCGCCAGCCCGAGCAGCACGATCGACACCAGCTGCGAGATCGACAGCGGCGTGCCGAGCGCCGGCCGCTCGTCGACGCGGATCGCCTCCAGCAGGAACCGCGACAGCGGGTGGAGGGTGAGCACCATGGCGAAGACCTCGCCGTCACGCCGGGCCACGGGCGTGTAGGCCGCGGCCAGCGCCGCCAACAGCGCCGCGTCGACGGCGGCGTAGAGCTGCGCGGGATGGACGGGGAGGCTCCAGGGCGGCCCGGACGCATCGGCCGGCGGGAGCAGGCCGCAGGCCGCCTGATCGAGCCACGGCGGACTCTCCGGCGGAAACCGCACGCCCCACGGCAGGTTGGTGGGACCGCCGTAGCAGCAGCCGTTGAGGAAGCAGCCCACTCGGCCGATCGCCAGCCCGAGCATGAGCGCCGGCGCGATGCAGTCGGCCAGCCGCAGCAGCGGGAGCCCGTGCCGCCGCGCGTACCACCAGGCCGCCGCCGCCGCCGTCGGCAGGGCGCCGAAGACGACCAGTCCGCCGTTCTGGATGAGCAGCACCTCGCGGAGCGACGAGAGGAGCGGCTGGCCCGGACGGAAGAACTGGCCGGCGTATTCCGCCACGAAGAACAACCGGGCCCCAACGAGACCGGCCACGACGATCCACAGCCCCAGGCCGAGGATCGTGTCGGCGTCGAATCCCAGGCTCCGGCCACGGCGAACCGCCAGCCACGTCCCGGCCGTCGCGGCCGCCATGAGCATCACGCCGAACCCGCGGACGGGCACGCCCTGGCCGTCGTCGAGCCGCGGCAGCAGGAGGATCAGGCCGCCGAGCACCGCCAGCGACAGCCCCGGACCGCCGACCGCGGCGGCCAGGCCGTGGCGGAGCGCCGACCGCGCGACGATCGCGAGCGCGACGACGGCCCACACGGCCAGGAGGACGCCCCAGCCGAACAGCGGCACCTCGCCGCCGCCGAGCGCGATCCGCATCGGGATGTGGAACAGCGTCGACTGCATCAGTCCGGCCGGCTGCGCGGCGGCAGGAGGAGGTTGTCGATGAGCCGCGTCGCACCCAGGCGGCCCGCGACCAGCGCGACCACCGGCCGCGGCCCCCGCAGCGGTGGTTCGAGCGATTCGGCGTCGACCACGGCGGCGTAGTCGACGGTGATCCCCCGGGCCTCGAGCGTCGCCCGCATGGCCCGCTCGACCGCCGCCGGGTCGGCGCCGGCCGTCCAGAGCGAGGCCGCCGCCTCCAGGCTCGCGAAGATCGCCGGCGCCCGAAGCCGCTCGTCCGCGGAGAGGTAGGCGTTGCGCGAGCTCAGGGCGAGGCCGTCGGCCTCGCGGACGGTGGGCTGCACGCGGATCTCGATCGGCAGGCCGAGATCGCGGACCATCCGTCGGACGACGAGTGTCTGCTGCCAGTCCTTGGCGCCGAAGTAGGCGACGTCGGCAGGCACCGCGTGGAACAGCCGGCAGACCACGGTGGCCACGCCCGTGAAGTGCCCCGGCCGCACGTCCCCCTCGAAACCCCGGGCCGGGCCCTCCACGACCACGCGGGTCGCGGCGCCCGGGGGATAGACGTCCTCCACCGCCGGCATGTGGATCCAGCGCACGCCCCGCGCCGCCAGGAGGGCCACGTCGGCCTCGGGCACCCGCGGGTAGCGGTCGAAGTCCTCGCCCGGGCCGAACTGCGTCGGGTTGACGAAGATCGAGACGGCCACGTCGCCGCACTCCGCCGCCGCGGCCTCGACGAGGCTCAGGTGGCCGGCGTGGAGCGCGCCCATCGTGGGGACGAAGCCCACGCGGCGGCCGGCCGCGCGGCCGGCGAGCACCTCGGCCCGCATGTCCTCGGGCTGCCGGATGATGCGGGGCACGGCCATCAGAGCATGGCCTCGACCGCCGCCGTCGCCTCGGCCACGGCCCGCCCGAGATCACGCGCGTCGATCGGCACGACGGCCTTGGGGGCCCGCGGCGCCCGTTCGCCCGGACACCGCAGCCGCCGCACGAGCCGCTCCTGGATCCGCATCAGACGGTCCGTCTCGCCGGCAGGCGACGTGCCCTCGGCGGCGAGACGTGCCGCGATGGTCGCCGCATCGGTCACCAGCAGGATCGCCACGTGGGGCGCGACGGCCGTCGCCGCGATCCGGCGGCAGACGCGGTCGAACCGCTCGTGGGCGGCGGCCGGCAGGTCACCGACGGCCGCCAGCGGCAGGGCGTCGAGCCAGAAGTCGGCCACCACGCCGTGCGGCTCGAGCTCCCAGTCGCCGGCATGGAGCGGCTGCGCCCAGGCGTCGAGCGTCGCTTCCCATGCGGATGCGTCGGTGTCCGCCGCCGGCAGCGGGCTGGGCGCCGTCACCAGTCGCGACACGGTGGCGTCGGCCACGGCGGCGGCCACCTCGGCGGCACCGCTGCCCGGTACGCCGACGACGGCCACGAACGGGTGCGGCACGGAGATGTTGTCGAGCAGGTCGCGGAGCGTGCAGGCGGCGACCGGGAATGCCAGCTCGCCGGCGATCTCCACGCAGGGCTCGAGCACGAACCGCCGCGTCGCCATCCGCGGATGCGGCAGCGTCAGCGCCGGGCTGTCGACGACGAGGTCGTCGTAGAGCAGCAGGTCGAGGTCGACCGTGCGTTCACCCCACCGCTCCCGCCGTTCCCGCAGCAGCGTGTTCTCGACCGCCAGGAGCATGTCGAGCACGTCCTGCGGCGGAAGATCGGTCTCCAGGAGGCAGGCCCCGTTGAGGTAGGCACCCTGCCCCTCCGGCCCGCCGACGGGCAGCGTCTCCCGGAACCGGCTCACGGCCTGGAGCGTCACGCCCGGCATGAACCGCAGCAACTCGACGGCGCGGTCGAGCTGCTCGCGACGTTTTCCAAGGTTCGAGCCGCAGCCGATGAGGCATCGTGCCATGACGTTTCCCACGAGCGGAACGTTTCCGGCCCGATTCTACCGCTCCCCCTCCCGCCCCGGGCAAATCAGCCGGGCCTACCCTGGCCCGGGCTGCCCGGAGCGGTCGAAAGTCAAAAACGGGGGGGACATCCAGGCCACGACCAAGGTCGTCGACAGTCGATCCCTCAAGTCGTCGCCCCCCGGAATTGAAACGCACATTGCGGTGAGCTGCGGACGCGGCGAACCGCGACGACCGACACCGAACCCGTCGCAGCCGCCACCTCGCCGTTGGCAATTCGTCCGTCGGGGCGTCATTCTGTGAACCGCGCGCGTGTTGTCAAGAACGATGGACGGCGCGCGAGCGAAAGCGCGCGCGCCGTCGTGCGCGCACGGGTGAAACCGACTCCGCCCTCGCCGAAAGCCTGGTGGTGCCAGCAGTGCAAGCATTGTCGGAACCGCCGGACCCCGACGACGAGCGGCCGCTCGACGGCGAAGCCTTCGACGGCGAAATCCCCGCTGAACTCGAAGCCGGCGGTCACGCTGCTCCCGGATACTGGGCACTGTCCCGCACGCCGCTGACGAGCCTCGTCTTCTCGCTGCCGCTCGTCCTGGCCTACGAAGGGGGCGTGCTCCTGCTCGGCCGCGGCTCGCCCCGCAACGGTGCCGACGTCTGGCTACGACAGCTCCTCGACATGCTCGGTTTCGGGTCGTATTTCCTGCTGCCCACGCTCACCGTGCTGGGACTCCTGGCCTGGCATCACGTGGAGCACGACCGCTGGCATTTCAGCCCCGCCGTGCTCGCCGGCATGGCCTGCGAATGCCTCCTGTGGGCCGCGGGCCTGATCGGTCTGGCCCGGCTCCAGCAGCGGGCGTGGGAGCAGCTCTGGCCGCTGGCGGCCGAGGGGCTGGGAGCGGGCTTTTTCGGCCGGATCATCGGTTTCTGCGGGGCCGGGCTCTACGAGGAGGTGCTGTTCCGGCTCCTCCTGTTGCCTGCGGTTGCGTGGAGCCTCCGACGGCTGGGCGGATCGCCAACGGCGGCGCTCGTCTGGGCGGTGATCGTCACCAGCGGCCTCTTCAGCCTCGCCCACTACGTCGGCCCGCTCGGGGACACCTTCGATCCCTACAGCTTCGCCTTCCGGATGATGGCCGGCGTGTTCTTCGCCGTGGTGTTCCTCGTGCGCGGCTTCGGCATCGCGGCGGGCACGCACGCGGCATACGACATGCTCGTGGGGCTCGTCTGAAGGCGCGGTGGAGAGTGCGGATTTTTGTCAAGCCTCGGGACGGCGAGTTTTTTCGCCGTTCGTTCCCGCCGCCGGCGATCCGTCTTTGAGGCCTTGGGGCTCGACTCCTATAATCCGGCTTTGCGAGAGGCGGGCGCCGCGGAGGAGCATGCCGTGCTGTCTGTTCGACCCAAGGCCGCCGAACTCGTCTTCCAGCTCTACGGCCGCGTGCTGCATCCGGAGCTCTTCGAGCTGCATGCCACGCGGTCCATCGATCGCGGCGGGTATGCCGCCTCGCTGGCGATCACGACCGCGGGTCACGTCGTCACCTGGCGGAAGGACGGCCTGACGCTGGCCGAGGTGGCGACCGCCGCCAGCCAGCCGCTGCCGCTGAAGCGGCGGCTGCTGTCGCACCGGATCGGCGGGGAGCGGAGCGACCGCCTCGAATGCCGCGGCGGCATCCAGTACCACACCTGCTTCCAGCTGGAGACGGTCGACCAGGAGGTGTTCTGGGAGTGCCAGCAGGAGCTCGTCGCCGAGGGTGCCAGGCGGGGCCTGCTGCACCGCTTCGAGTCGCCCGGCCGGCTGGCCCTGGGCGCCGTCAGCTGGATCAACGTCGAGACGCGACCGCGGAGCCTGCTGGTGCAGGCGTTCCACACGTATCCCGAGGACCTGGCGGTCGTGAAGACCCAGTCCCTGTTCGAGCTTCCCTGACCCGGCGCCCCCGATGCCCAAGTCCCGAGCCGCCGTCGATCCATCCGCAGCTGGCCAGCAGCGGAGCCGCGTCCTCATCGCCGACGACAACGAGCCCAATCGCGAGCTGCTCGAGGTCTACCTCGCCGACGTCGACTGCGAGATCGCCACGGCCGTCGACGGCCGCGACACGCTCGACAAGGTCGCCTCCTTCAAGCCTGACGTGATCCTGCTCGACGTGATGATGCCGAAGCTCTCGGGCTTCGAGGTCTGCCAGCAGCTGAAGTCCGACCCGGCGACCAGCCCGATCATGATCCTCATGGTGACCGCGCTGGGGGAGCTCGGCGACATCGAGCGGGCGGTGGAGGCCGGCACCGACGACTTCCTCTCCAAGCCCGTCAACAGGGTGGAGCTCGTCAAGCGGGTCGAGAACATGCTCAAGCTGCGGAACGTGACCGATGAGCTGGAGCGGCTGCGTCGCTACATCCGCACGATGGACGACGACCAACCGCCCCGGGCCTGACCGGCGACATGCCCCGTCAGCGGGCCCCGGGCTTCAGGCCGACGTGCTCCAGCACCCGCACGGTGGCCGGCGACCGGTTGAGCACGTAGAAGTGCACCCCCGGCACTCCGGCGGCGACGAGCTCCTCCACCTGCCGGGCCGCGAAGCCGACGCCCGCCTCGAACTGGGCGGCCTCGTCGTCGCCGGCCGCCTCGAAGCCGCGGGTGAACGACTCGGGAAGCCGGGCCTTGCAGAGCGAGGCGATTCGCCGGATCTGCGCGTAGTTGGTGACCGGCATCACGCCGGGCACGATCGGCGCCGTGATGCCGATGGCCGCGCAGCGGTCTCGAAAGCGGAGGAAGTCGGCGTTGTCGTAGAACAGCTGGGTGACGACGACGTCCCCGCCAGCGTCGCACTTCCGCTTCAGGTTTTCGAGGTCGGCCTGCGGGCTCACCGCCTCCTGGTGCGTCTCCGGATAGCCGGCCACGATGATCCCGAAGCCGGGAAACTCGCTCCGGATGAGGGCCACCAGTTCCGAGGCGTAGTGCAGGCCGCCGGCGACGGGGGTGAAGGAGGCCTGTCCCTGCGGCGGATCCCCGCGGAGGGCCACGATCGCGGTCACGCCGCGGTCCCGGGCCGTCCGCAGGTAGGCCCGCAGGTCGTCCACCGCGCTGCCGACGCAGGTCAGGTGGCTGGCGATCGGCACGTCGTGCCGCTCCCGCACACCGGCGATCACGTCGAGGGTCTTCGCCCGGGTCGAGCCGCCGGCCCCGTAGGTGCACGTGATCAGCGCCGGCTCGTACTCGACGAGATCGGCGACCGTGCGCCACATCACCCCCTCGGACTCGGCGGTCTTCGGCGGAAACAGCTCGAACGACAGTGCGAAGCGGCCGGGGGCGTAGGCGTCCTTGATCGACACGGCGTGGTCCTCAGGCAGGCGCGGCGGAATCGCCGGCGTTAGTCTATGCCGTACGGAGCCGGCCGGCACCTCCGGCGGCGGAACGCCGGGGTCGGCCGCCGAGAGGCCGCGGCCCGGGCCGGATATGCCGCCCCGTCAGCGGACGCACTCGCGGCCGCACCGCTCGTTGATGAACGCGATCTGGTCGCGGTAGCGGGCCTCGAGCCGCTGGAGAACCTCCGGCGGAATGCTCGCGGACTCCCCGAGGCTGTTGTACCGCACGTCGGTCACGCGGCTGAACTCCTCGGCATCCACCGGCTCGCCCAAGAACTGCTCGAGCCGCAGCCGCAGCCCCTCGCGGTCGTCGAACAGGCTGTCGTACCGGAGCACGAGCAGCCGCCCGGGAAACAGGGCGTCGAAGAGCTGGATCGAGCGGACGTAGTCGTTGTAGGCGTCCTGCCGCTGGATGAACCGCGAGTGCGTCTCGAGATGATGGGTCAGAAGCGCGCCGGGGTTCACCGGCTGCCGGCCGTCGACGCGGTTGTGCATGAGCAGCTTGAAGCCGCTGATCAGCCGCTGGACCGGGTTTCGCACCATGAGGATCAGGCGGGCGTCGCCACCGACGACGCGGCGCATGCCCTCGACGCCCTTCTTGTCGAGCAGCATGTATTCCGGCGTGATCTCGCCGAACAGGCCGCAACCGGTGCCGCCGGGAAGGAACAGGTCGCGGTAGTCGATCTCATGGACGGCGGCGCGGGAGAGCAGCGTGCAGGTGCGGACGAAGGTCCAGGCCCGCGGATCGTCGGCCGCATACCGCTGCTCGCCGAAGGGCGGGGCGTGACAGCCCTTGCCGAGCAGGCTCGTGGCGAACGTCCGCGACGCGGCGGCATCGCGAATCCCGTGGACCGTGTCGAAGTAGTGCAGCTCCTTGTAGGGGTGCATGAACACCGGCGTGCACCGTTCCAGGATCTGATGGAGCGTCGTCGTCCCGGCGCGCTGGGCGCCGATGCCGATCACGAACTGCTCGGTGACGCAGCGGCGGGGACGGGCGAAGAGCCCCCGCAGGTTGGTGACGAATGACTGCTGGCGGGCTGCGGCGCTTCGCGTCGGCAGGGCGACCATCGGGGCTTCCTCGGCGAACGAACACGCGACGGTGGCGACGGCGTCACCGGAATAGATGGCGTAATCGTCAGGAACCAAATGGCGACGCCAGGAAAAACCCCGAGGCTTCTCCCGCTCGCCCCGCGGCGGCCGGCCCCCGTTCGCCGAGACTCCGCAGGCTTCCCTGCTTTTCTCGGCGGCGGTCGCGGCCCCGTGGCTCAGGCTGCCCGCCGATCGCGGACGTCGGCGGGGTCGTGCCGGGCCGGACCGACGCGGGGCAGGCGATGGGCCCGCGGTACCCGGACGACCGCACGATGCAGGGCCTTCTTCGGCACCGCCTGCACGTCGAGCAGGAAGCACTGCAGGAGGCACTGCACGCCCAGGATGATCGGCAGCACGC
Source organism: Pirellulales bacterium (assembly GCA_044339885.1). Lineage (GTDB taxonomy): Bacteria > Planctomycetota > Planctomycetia > Pirellulales > UBA1268 > QWPN01. Next base: position 9,322 of record JBIIUP010000051.1, read on the forward strand.
CGAGCATGACGGTGCCCGTGGTCGCCTCGACGCCCGCCCGCCAGGCCAGCCACCACTGGGCACCGCCCCAGGCGGCTCCGCCGGCGACGAGGATCGTGCCGGCGGCCAGCAGCAGCGCCAGCGGGGTGAAGTCGCGCACGAAGTGCTGCATCCAGATGCGGCGCAGGCAGCTGCGGGCCAGCCGCTGGGGAAACTCCCGCAGGGTCTTGCCGATCGAGAGGCTGCTGACTTCCTCGCCGTAGCGGGCCGGCATCGGCACGTCCTCGACCACGGCCCCGGCCACCCCGAGTTCCACGAGCATGCTGATCTCGAAGAAATACCGCCGCGCGAGCCGGTCGACGTCGATCGCGGCGAGCGCCGCGGTGTGGATCGCGGTGTAGCCGTTCGTGGGATCGAAGACGTTCCAGTAGCCGGAGGTGAGCTTCGTCAGGAACGACAGGCCGAGGTTGCCGATCCGCCGCGCCCGCGGCATCGACGCCAGCTGCCGGGCGTGCAGGAAGCGGTTGCCCTTCGTGTAGTCGGCCTGGCCGCGGAGGATGGGGTCGACGAGGCGTCCGAGTTGCTCCGGGTCCATCTGGCCGTCGCCGTCCATCTTCACGACGACGTCGGCGCCACGCTCGCGGGCGATCCGATAGCCGCTGATCACCGCACCGCCGACCCCCTGGTTGTGCTCGTGCCGATGCAGGACGACGCGGTCGTCGACCCGTTGGAGAGCCGTCACGATGGCCGCGGTGTCGTCCGGACTGCGGTCGTCGACGACAACGATCAGCGAGACGAAGTCCGGGATCGTGGACACCACGTCGCGGATGTGCCGTTCGGTCCGGAACGCCGGAATCACCACGGCGATGGAGGGAGTTTTCTGGGTCTGCATGGCATGCCGGGACGCGGCGCGGCGACGGGACGCCGCGGGACGCGAGGGGAGGGACCGGACCGCGAAGGGCCGGGACCGTAGCCCCCCCGATCAGGCAGGTCAACGGCAGTGCCGTGGCGGCGACGGCCGGCTGTTGCAGGGCGCCGGCCCAGCTTTCCCGCCTTGCCGCCCCGAGGCCGGCGCACGGTGGCTCCGGAAGATCAGCGCGACGCCGCCCGCGGGAGCGTGGCCGCCAGGGCCGCCAGGAGTGACTCGTCGGCCGGCGATGCCGCCAGCCCGCGGCGGGACATCATGCGGCCGAGGATCGTGGCCGCCTGCTCGGGCGTCGAACGGCTGCCCCCGGGGCCGCCGACGAGCATGTTGTGGAATGGCGGGACGGATTCCGGGACGTCGCCGCCGATCGTGGCCGCGACGCCGATGCGAGCCCCGCAGGGCAGCGATGTGTTGATCGAGACCTTCACGAGATCGGCGATCATCGCCCCGAGAAACTGGCGACCGGTGTGGGTCGTTTCGACGCCGCCCCCCGGAAGCGGCTCGTGGAGCCGCACGGGGCCGTAGGTCGTCTTCAGGTTGCCGGTGATGGTGCCGGCGGCCAGGTTCGTCCAGCTGCCGACGTGACTGTGGCCGAGGAAACCGTCGTGCGCCTTGTTGGAGAAGGGCTCGAGCACCGCGGCCTCGACCTCGCCGCCCACGCGGCACCCGCGGCCGATCGCCGCCCCGCCGCGGAGCCACGCATGCGAGTTCACGCGGGCCTCCGGGCCGATCCACACCGGACCGTCGAGGCATACGAACGGGCCGATCTCGGCGGCCGCTTCGACGACCACCGGACCGCGGCGGACGACGACCATGTCGGCGACGGCCGCGCCGGCCGCGACGAACAGCCCCGGACGGATCTCGCGGTAGCCGCCGGAGTCGATCCGGGCCGCGAGCGATCCCTCGATCGCCCGTTCGTGCGCGGAGACGACGTCGTGCTGCTCGATGAGCAGGTCGATCGCTCCGTCGATCTCGGGAAGCCGGAGCGATTCGATGGCGGCCGTCGCACCGGCTCCGAGGGAAGCCAGTTCGTCGAAGACTCGCCGGTCGGGTCCGCCCCCATCGGGCGCGAGGTGGAGGAGGGCTGCCGCGAGGCTGCCACCGCTCCGCACGGCGGCCCGTCGCCCCGCCTCGACGAGGCCACGCAGGGCCGCGAGGTTCTCCCGGCTGGGCACGACCCGCGCGTTGACGAGCAGGGCGACGGCGCCGTGCCGCGACACGGCGGGCTGCGGCGGTGCGTCGGGGCTGCCGCCCCAGAGGGCGACCCGTTCTCCGGCGAGCAGCTCGAGGTGCCGCGCGAGGTGGGGCCTCACGGCCCGACGCACGGGTCCGAAGTGTGCGAGGGCCTCGACGAGCGACTGCGATCCGAGCAGGAGGTCGCAGGCCGGCCGGGCGGCGACGACGACTCCGAGCCGCTCCACCCGCGGATCTTCGAAGACGACGACGTTCATACGGCCTGCTCTCCACCCGCTGGCAATCGGCGGCGACGCGTCGTAGTCTGCCCTGCGGTCGAGTCCTCCACCAGCCGGAGTGGCGGAATGGCAGACGCGGCGGACTCAAAATCCGTTGCCCGCAAGGGCGTGTGGGTTCAAGTCCCACCTCCGGCATTGCAGCAACGATGGGAACACGCAGCGGGTCGTCAGTTCCGCTGCCGCCGCCGCTCCAGCGACAACCCGCCGCAGGATACGCTCCCGAGCGCCACGGCGCAGGTGGAGGATTCGGGGATGACATTCAGGGTGATCGAGTCCGTGCGACCGCTCCACGCAGGCGAGCCCGACCTCACGCCAAGCGTTGCCCAGATTGATGATCTCGGCCGCTTGCACCGGAGAGACAGTTCCAGCGATCCTAGATCGCTTGCGACATACGAGTAGCGGCGCCCCGGTAAATCAGGTGACTGGGTGAAGGGGGTCGGCGAACGCTCGAGGAGCCTTGGGCCGCCTCGGCCCACAGCGACGAGACTGTTGCCGCCCCCGAGCCGCCTCTCCACGTATGCGGGATGCGCTCTAAGGACATACCCCGAAGGGCAGGCGGCGGGGTGATTGCAGCATGATCGGAGTCGATTCGGAGACTGCCCTCCCCTGATCCTGCCAGACATCAGGAAACCTTCACGATTCCTCTAGCCTGCCACTGCGAGCCGTCGTCTTTCCGCTTGGCGCTGCCTGCGCACCGCTGTCACACTCTCGGACACGATGCAACTGTCCTCGCTGCCGCTTCTTGAACGCTTCCTAAGCCCCTCCATCCGCTTCGCGGCGCCCGATGACGCGTGTATCCGCCGGCTGCGGATGAGTGACTGCGACGGCCGGGAGATGGTGGCGCGAACGACCGCCGCGGGCGGCTGGCGAAGCTTCGAACGGCCGATGCCCGAGTTCTTCCATCGGGCCTGCCGAGCCTCCGCCGGCATCGTCATCGACGTCGGCGCCAACAGCGGCTTCTACTCGCTGCTGGCCGCCGCCGCCCGGAGGGACATTCGGGTGCTCGCGATCGAGCCCGACCCGCTCGTCAGGCCGATCCTCGACCACAACATCAGGCTCAACTGGCTTGACCGCAGGATCACGACGCTGCCCATCGCCCTCAGCGACCGCCCGGGGATCGCCGAGCTCTTCATCCCGAGTGGCGAGCATGGCCTCGTCGAGAAGAGCAGTTCCCTCGAACGAACGTTCAAGCCCAGCCATTCGGACGTCGTCCGCGTCGAGACGGACACGATCGACGGCCTGCAGCGGCGGCTCCCGGGCGGTTCCCGGAAGGTCGGCGTGATCAAGATCGACGTCGAGGGGCACGAAACCGCGGTCCTGGAGGGTGCCACGAAGACGATCCGCACCGACCGGCCGCTGATCTTCGTGGAACTCCTCCCGCAGGCCAACTTCACCTGGCTCACCGCGCTGCTGCGGGAGCATGACTACCGCGACATGCCGCTGCCGAACTCAGGCAGGCCAGTCGTCGGCGCGACCGTCGCCTTCGATCCGCAGGCGTGGAATCATCTCTTAGTGCCGGCGGAACGGGCTGAACTCGTCTCCTGAACGGCAGCCGCCGTGAGCCCTGAAGAGACGGTGCCCATGCCTCGGGCGGGCTCGAAAAACCCCTCAGGACACACGGACCGAATCTCCGGTGGTCGACGCCGGCTGGCTGAACGCCTGCCGCGGTCGACTCACTTGCTCGCCGGCGCGGCGGACCGGGCGATCATCTCGCCGATCCGGTCGTCGAACGTGATGCCGAGCCCCGCGTACTCCCGACGGATCGCCTCGAGGCCGGCCTTCACCATGAGGATGTCGGCACCGTGGCACAGGAACCGCGCCCCGCGTTCGATGAGCATCCGCGAATGCTCGACACCTGAGCTCGGCATGCCCCAGTGGATGCCGGCCGCGGTTGCGGCGGCCGCCACTCGGGAGGCCGCATCGCGGACGAGCGGGCTGTCGAACGAGAACGGCACCCCCGAGAGCACGCTCAGGTCGCCCGGGCCGAGCATGAGCGCGTCGACCCCGGGCACGCGGGCGATCGCCTCTGCCGCTTCCAAGGCACCGGGGGTCTCGATCTGGATGATGACCACCGTCTCCTCGTTGGCCCGCCGCAGGTAGTGGTCGCGCGGCAGGCTGCAGTAGAGGCCGTCGGGGTTGGCGCCATCTGCGCCGCGGGTTCCCTGCGGCGCGAACTTCGCCCAGCGGACCACCTCCTCGGCCTCCGCCGCCGACTCGCACCGCGGATACATGATCGCCTGGGCACCCGCCTCGAGCAGCCGTGAGAGCCGCGGAAACTCTCCCTGGGCAGGACGGGCCACGATGTCGGTGCTGCCCACCCGTGCCGCCCGCATGAGCGTCGTGGCCGTCTCGAGCGACGTGGGATGGTGCTCGAGATCCATCCAGATCCCGTCGAACCCCATCAGGCTCGTGAGTTCGTAGAGGCAGGCGTCGAGCAGGTGCAGGCAGACGACGAGCGCTGGCTCGTTGGCCCGGAACTTCGCTTTGATTCGGCTGGGACGCATGGCAGGATATGAGGTGGTGAGCCTAAACGCCGGGATCTTTCACGACAAGCGGCAGGGCGTTCCCCCGGGAGTCGCCGGTCTCCATGACCATGCTCGACTGGGCCGCGATCGGCCTCTACGTGGCCACGATGCTCGCCATCGGGGCCCATTACGCCCGGCGGTCCCGCACGCAGGACGACTACCTGCTCGGCGGCCGACGGATGAACCCCATCGGCGTCGGGCTCTCCTACTTCGCCACCCTCTTCAGCACGCTCACCTACCTCGGGGTGCCGGGAGAGATGGTGCGAAACGGGCCGGCCGTGCTCGTGCAGATCGTAGCCCTGCCCCTGGCCTGGTTCGTCGTGAGCCGGTTCGTAATCCCGATCGTCATGCGGCAGCCGGTCACGACCGCGCACGAGATCCTCGAGGCGCGTCTCGGCCTCGGCGTGCGGACGCTGGCCGCGACGTTCTTCCTCCTCATGCGGATGCTGTGGATGGGGCTCATCATCCAGGCCACGGCGACGCAGGTGCTCGTGCCCGTGATCGGGCTCGACCCGAAGCTGGCGCCGTTCGTCGGCCTCTTGATGGCGGTCGTCACGGTCGTCTACACGTCGCTCGGCGGCTTCAAGGCGGTGGTGGCCACCGACGTCGTGCAGACGGCCATCCTGCTCGGCGGCGCGGTGCTCTGCCTCGGCATCGTCACGTTCGACCAGGGGGGCCTCGGCTGGCTGCCCGATCGCTGGCTCGCCCACTGGGAGAAGCCCGCGCTCGGCCTCGACCTCACGGCCCGGCGCGGCATGCTCAGCCTCGTGCTCTCGGTGTTCGTCTGGCAGGTCTGCACGGCCTCGTCGGATCAGATGGCCGTGCAGCGGTATCTCGCCACCCGCGACGCCGCAGCCGCCAGCCGGATGCTCGCCACCGGCTTCGTCTGCAATGGCGTCGTGGTAGTGCTGCTCGTGCTCGTCGGCGCGGCACTCCTCGCCCACGCCCAGGCCCACCCCGGCCTGCTCGGCGACCCCGCTG
>JBIIUP010000242.1:0-4283 GCA_044339885.1 Pirellulales bacterium
CGACCGTGTGCCCCATCCACTCGAACCGCGGCGGCGTGCCCGCCGCCTGCGCGGCCGCGACGAGGAGCGCCTCGGTGAGGTCCATCATGGACCCGTAGTCGCCGTAGGCCTCGTAGGCCTCGAGCATGGTGAACTCGGGGTTGTGCCGCGGGCTCACCCCCTCGTTACGGTAGACCCGGCCGAGCTCGAAGACCCGCTCCAGCCCCCCGACGAGCAGCCGCTTGAGGTGCAGCTCCAGGGCGATCCGCAGGACCAGCGGCATGTCGAGCGCGTTGTGGTGGGTCTTGAACGGCCGGGCGGCGGCGCCTCCGGCGCTCTCCTGGAGGGTCGGCCCCTCGACCTCGAGGTAGCCGCGGTCCGCGAGCACGCGGCGGATCGCCTCGATGATCCGGCTGCGGGCCACGAACCGTTCGCGGACGCCCGCGCCGTGGATGAGGTCGAGGTAGCGCATCCTCTGCCGCAGGTCGGCGTCGACGAGGCCGTGGTACTTGTCGGGGGGCGTCTCCAGGCTCTTGGCGAGGAACTCCAGCCCGGTGGCGAACACCGTCATCTCGCCGGTCTTCGACCAGCCGAGACGGCCGTCCACGCCCACGAGGTCGCCGAGGTCGAGGCAGTCGACGACCTTCCAGGCGTCGGGGCCGACCTGCTTCTTGCCGAGCATGACCTGGATCCGCCCGGTGCGGTCGTGGAGATCGAGGAACACGAGGCTGCCGGCGCTCCGCAGGAGCATGATCCGCCCCGCGATCCGGACCGTCGGGCCGTCCTCGGCCGTCGGCGCCACCGTCTCGCCCCGGCGGCGGACGTCGGCCAGCTGCACGACGCCGTCGAACCGCCGCCCCCACGGATCGATGCCCAACGCCGTCAGCCGCTCGAGCTTGGCCCGGCGGGCCTGTTCCAGCTGGGCGCCGGTGCTGGTCGGCTGCGGTGCGGAGTCGGACGGATGCGTCATGCGGATCGCCTGCCTGGGGCCGGCCGGCGGCCGTGGCCGCCGGAAGCAGGATTGTCGGGCATGCGGCGGGTTTGGTGAAGGGGTGTCCTGCGTAGAATCCGTCCGGTGCGCCCCCGTCGGGCGGACCGCGGGCACGAGGGACCGACCGTGGCAGCCACCGATTCGCCGTCGCTGTTCAGCGTGGAATTGCGGACCACGCGGTGGACCGAACTGGTCGCGTGGTATCGCGGTGTCCTCGGCCTGCCGGTGCTCGTCCGCGTGGTCGACGACGGCTACGCGCTCTTCGCCGCGGGCGACACGCGGCTGGCGATCCTGCAGCGGCCCGCGGCGGCGCCGGCGAGCCCGCGCTGGAGCCTCGGGTTCGAGGTCCCCGACCTCGACGCCGTCCGGGAGCGGCTGGTGCGGTCCGGCGCCGACGTCGCGGCGGCCACCGCCCATCCGGAGGGCTTTCGCGAGTGCGTCGTCACCGACCCCGATGGCAATCGGATCCGCCTCTTCGCCTGGCCCACCTGAACACCTCCCCGCTCCCGCTCGCAGCGACCCGTCGGCCATGCCCCCTCCTCCGGCACTCATCGGCATCGTCACCGTCTCCGACCGCGCCAGCCGCGGGGAGTACGCCGACGAGGGCGGTCCCGCGATCCGGTCCTACCTCGCCGAGGTGCTCGCCTCGCCCTGGGAGGCCCGCGCGCGGCTGGTGCCCGACGACGGCGACGCCATCGCCGCCGCGATCCGGGAGCTGGCCGACGCGGGGTGCTGCCTCGTCGTCACCACGGGCGGCACCGGGCCGGCCCCGCGCGACGTCACCCCCGAGGCCACCGAACGCGTCTGCACGAAGATGCTGCCCGGCTTCGGCGAGCTCATGCGGCAGGTGTCGCTGCGGTTCGTGCCCACGGCGATCCTCTCCCGCCAGACCGCCGGGGTCTGCGGGCGGGCGCTCGTCGTCAACCTCCCGGGCCGGCCCAAGAGCATCCGCGAGTGCCTCGACGCGGTCTTCCCGGCCATCCCCTACTGCGTCGATTTGATCCACACCGGCACGGCCGATCCCCCGCGGCTGGAGACGAGGCCGGAGCGGCTCGTGGCCTTCCGGCCGAAATCCTGAGGGCGGCGCGCCGCGCGGACGCTGATGCCGCGAGCGGTCCGGCCAGGCGGCCCGGGAAACCAGCCTCTTGTGACGGCCCACCGACACCGGCGGCTTCGCGCGGGCCGAATCAGGCCGACAGTCCCCGGGCGACGTCCGGGGCGAAGTAGGTGAGGATGCAGTCGGCGCCGGCCCGCTTGATGACCAAGAGGCTCTCCAGCGCCGCGGCGCGGCCGTCGAGCCAGCCGTTGGCGGCCGCGGCCTTGATCATCGAATACTCGCCGCTCACCTGGTAGGCGAACGTCGGCAGGCCGAACGTCCGCTTCACGCGGTGGATGACGTCGAGGCTCACCAGCGCCGGCTTGACCATCACCATGTCGGCCCCTTCGGCGACGTCGAGGGCCACCTCGCGGATCGCCTCGTCGGTGTTGGCCGGATCCATCTGGTAGGTCCGCTTGTCCCCCGCCCCGAGGGCCGCCTTGCTCCCCACCGCGTCACGGAACGGGCCGTAGAAGGCCGAGGCGTACTTCGCGGCGTAGGCGAGGATGCAGACGTCCTGCCGGCCTGCGGCATCCAGCGCCCAGCGGATCCTGCCGACCCGGCCGTCCATCATGTCGGAGGGCGCCACGACGTGGCAGCCGGCCTCGGCCAGCACCACCGCCTGCCGGCAGAGCGCGTCGATCGTCTCGTCGTTGAGGATCCTGCCCTCGCGGAAGAGGCCGTCGTGGCCGTGGGTGGTGTAGGGATCGAGGGCCACGTCGCAGACGACGCCGACGTCGTCGCCGAGCCGCTTGCGGATCGCCCGCACCGCGCGGCAGGCGAGGTTCTCCGGATCGACCGCGGCCCGGCCGTCGTCGGTCTTCTGCCTCGGGTCGACGACGGGGAAGACGGCGATAGCCGGAATGCCGAGCTTGGCGGCCTCCTCGGCGGCCCGCACGGCCCCCTCCACCGACAGCCTTTCGACGCCCGGCATGCTCGGCACCGGGGTCGCCGAGCGGCCCTCGTGGACGAACAGCGGCCACACCAGGTCGGCCGGCGAGAGCGTGGTCTCGGCCACCGCCCGGCGGAGCCAGTCGTGCTGCCGCAGCCGCCGCAGGCGGGTCGCGGGGAACGAGCCGTGGTGGTCCATGGAAGCGCCCCTTCGGGTGGATTTAGCGGTGGTCCTCGACCACCGCCGCCCCGAGGGGCAGCGGCGCCGGTCCGCCGCCGGCGTTGGTCGCGACGGCGCAGGCCTCGTCGGTCTCCCACACGCTCACCCGGCGGGCGACCACGCCGAGGTCGTCGAGCACCCGCGGCGCGACCACCTCGAGCAGGTAGCGGGCCATGTTCTCGGCGGTCGGATTCCAGGGGAGCACGAAATACTTCGTCGGCCGGGCCTGGCGGACTGCCGCCAGCGCCGTCTCGTCCCCCGCGAAGAGGATGAAGGCGTGGTCCCAGTGCTCGTCGAGCCAGCCGAGCATCCGCCGCTTGATGAGCGAGAAGTCGATGACGCGGCCCACCGCGTCGACCGCCCCGCCCCCCGCCGCCGCCACCACCTCGATGTCGACGCGGTAGTTGTGGCCGTGGAGGTAGGCGCAGCGGCCCTCGTGGCCGAACAGCCGGTGCCCGGCGCAGAACCGCAGCCGGCGGACGAGCGCGAGTTCCGTGGGCTGGTCGGGCATGGGGCGGGTCGCTCGCGGCGTCAGGCCTGGCAGGCCGGCTCGCCGGCGGGCTCCACCCGGATCGGCTGGATGTCGAACTTGGGGTTCTGGCCCAGGAACCGGCAGGGGTTGTTGTGGAACACCTCGATCGCCTCCTGGAGCGAATGGCCCCGGCGGCGGAACTCCAGGATGCACTCCTGGAGCGTGAACGGGTCGCTCGGTCCCCAGTCGGCCGAGGAGTTCACGAGGATTCGCTCGGTCCCGTACTTCTCGAGCATGTCGACGGCCCGCTTCGGCGAGCACTTCGTGATGGGATAGAGGGTGAAGCCGACCCAGTATCCGGCGTCGAGGCAGGGCTTGATGGTGTGCTCCTCGACGTGGTCGATCCAGACCTTCTCGCGGTCGACGTCCATGCCCGCGAGCACCTCGAGCACCCGCTTCGTGCCGTGGGCCTTGTCGGCGAGGTGCGGGGTATGGATGAGCACGAGTTGGCCGTGCTCCATGGCGATCGCGACGTGGGCCTCGAGCGCCGCGCACTCGTTCTTCGTCGACTTGTGCAGGCCGGTCTCGCCGACGCCGAGCACGGTCGGCTTGGCGAAGAACTCCGGGAAGTGCG
>JBIIUP010000243.1:0-4262 GCA_044339885.1 Pirellulales bacterium
CCCCGGCATCGAAAAGGGAACGGCCGCTGTGGCGGCGAAATGGAAGCCCAACGGCAGCCTCTACATGAACTACTACGCCACGCAGGTCCTGCACCACATGGAAGGGGACATGTGGCTGTCGTGGAACGAGAAGATGAAGGCCCTGCTGCTCCCAACGCAGTGCAAGTCGGGGCACGAGAAGGGCAGCTGGTACGAGGGGGTCGACAAGGATCACGGTGCCAAAGTCGCCGGGCGGATCTACACCACCTCGCTGGCCACGATGATGCTCGAGGCCTACTACCGGCACATGCCGATCTACCGCAACCAGAGCGTCGGCGAGGAATTCAAGGAGGAGTAGCCGGCCGGCACGGCACCTCCGGCAAGGCGGTGTTCCGCGGCTCGCGCCGGGTCGCCGCTGCGACCGAATCGGCAGGCGGGGCCGACCTCGCGGGTCGTCGGGGTCGTGCGGGCTGACTCGCCGGCGGAGCCCGCGGCCGGTCCAGCCGCGGCGAGGTCCGAACCGATGAGCCTTGTCGTGGGGGATCTCGGCGGACATCCGAACGGGGCGCAGGTGCCGGCGGTGGACGCCTGGCCGGAACCGCCAGCGGCCCCGATCCTCCTCGGAGCGCCGATGCCCGCGATCGCCGAGGACCGACCGTGGACCGAATGGCTCGTCGGCAGCCCGGGCGTGCGGTCCGCCTACGTCAGCACCGTCGTGCACGTCCTCCTGCTGACGGTCCTGGCGCTGCTGTTCGTCCGCGACGAGCGGCGACTCCGCCCGACCGTGATCCAGCTGACGTTCGACGACGGTGGCGGCGGGGGAGCGCGGACGGGGGCCGACGCCACTCCGGAGGTCGTCGCCCCGGCGGGTGACGCCCCGCCCCAGCCGGAGCCGCCACAGGCGGCGACCGCACCGGCCGTCCCTCCGGCCCTGGCCGATGCCGCCGCCCAGCCGCCCGCCGCAGCGGTGATCCCGCCCGTCGTGCCGGTGGACGCGGCGGAAGGCGACCGCATCCCGACCGCCCCGCTGCACGCGGTGGCCGCCCGACTGCCGGTCCCCGCGGCGGCGGCCCCAGCCGCGGAGGCAGCGAACGCCGCCGATCCCTTCGCCAGCCGCCGCGGAGCCTCCCGCGGCAAGCTGGCCGGCGAACGCGGCGGGTCGGCGGCCAGCGAGGCGGCGGTCGAGCGCGGCCTCGCCTGGCTCGCCATGCACCAGGGCCCGGAAGGCGCGTGGCGGTTCGACCTCTCCAACTGCCACTGTCGCTTCGCCTGCCGCGACCGGGGCACGGTGACGAGCACGACCGCGGCGACCGGCATCGCCCTGCTGCCCTTCCTCGGCGCGGGCCACACGCAGGTCGAAGGCCGCTACCGCGAGACGGTGAACCGCGGGCTGTACTACCTCTTGAGCCGCCTCGAGCCCACGGCCCGCGGCGGCGACCTCTCGGAGGGCACGATGTACGGCCACGGGGTCGCGACGCTGGCGCTCGCGGAGGCCTTCGGCATGACCCGCGACGACCTGCTCGCCCGCCCCGTGGCCGACGCGGTGCGGTTCATCGTCACCGCGCAGGACATGCACACCGGCGGCTGGCGGTATCTGCCCGGCCAGGCGGGCGACACGACCGTGACCGCCTGGCAGCTGGCCGCGCTGAAGAGCGCCGCGCTGGCGGGCGTCACCGTGCCCTCCCCCACGATCGACGGCGTCCGCCGGTTCTTCGACCGCGTCCAGGCCCGCGACGGCGAGGCCTACGGCTACCTCGGTCCGCAGGCCCAGCCCTGCACCTCGGCCATCGGCCTGTTCTGTCGGCTCCACACCGGCTGGGCGGAGAAGGACAAAATCGACCGTGGCCTTGCGGCGCTGGCGCGGCGTGGGCCGGCACCCACGGCGATCTACACCAACTTCTACCTCGCCCAGGCGCTCCTCCAGGGCGGCCACGAGGCGTGGCCCCGCTGGAACCGGGCCAACCGCGACCAGCTCGTCGCCGCCCAGGAACGGGCCGGGCACGAGGAGGGCAGCTGGTTCATGGCCGACCCCGACACCGCCCCCGGCGGCCGCCTCGCCCACACGGCCCTGGCCGTGCTCACGCTCGAGGTCTACTACCGGCTGCTGCCCCTCTACCGGCCCGAAGCCGTGGACCTTGGGCTGTGAGCGGCCGCGTCCCGACGAACCCGGCTGCGGTCTAGACCGCATGCGACATGCGAGTGGCATCGCCCTGGCAAATCAGTCGACCAGGCGAAGGGGGTCGGCGAACGCTCGAGGAGCCTTGGGCCGCCTCGGCCCACAGCGACGATCCGCAGGACCGCGCAGCGGCGACTTTTGCCGCCCCCGAGCCTACGCTCCGCGGAGGCGGGATACGGTCTAGAATGCCGTAGCGAGGGTTTGCGATGCGTCCGGTCACCTACTCCTGGCTCGCCGTCGTGATCGGCGTGGCGTGCGCGGCGATCGGCTGGCTGGGCCTCGCCGGCTGGATGGCGGCGCTGGTGGTCGCGGCGACCCTCGCCGGCCACGTGGCCGGCAATGCGTTGGGCACCCGGCTGCGGGAGGCGACGGACCGGGACCTCGCCCGCGGGCCTCGGCCGCTCCCCGCCGCCGCCGTCATGCCGCCGGCGGCTCCACCGGCCCGGCTGCAGTGCCGCACGAGCCTGGGCAACCTGGTCCTCGTGTCGGCGGCCATCGGCGGCACGTGCGGCGGCCTCGCCGGCGCGGCCGCCCTCTTCTGGCTGACCTCCAGCTCGCTCGCCGGCGCCATCCTGGGAGGGGTATCGTCGGCCGTGATCGGCGGCCTGTTGGGCTTCCTCGGGGCGAGCTTCGTCGAGATCGTGCGGACGAGCCTCCGCGAGGCCATCGCCGCCGAGCGGCGGGGCTGAAGGCGTTGGAACGCCGCGCCCGACCATGGTACAACCCGGCCGTGATCGGTCCGTTCGTTCCCGCCCGTCGGAGCCCCACATGGCCAAGCCCCACCGCCGCCTGAAGAAAGCCAACCACGGCGCCCGTCCCGCCAACAGCAAGGCCCGCAAGGCCAAGCGCAAGCACATCCGCACCTGATCGGACCGGGGGAATCAGAGTTCCGTGGCCCCGCGCGACTACATCATCCATCCCGACGACTACGACCTCGACCGGGTCGTCGCCGACATCCACGAGATCCGCCGCTGGAATCTGCAGCGGTTCGAGATGGAGCAGCTCACGGCGATCGTCCACGAGGACGAGGCCCGCGGCCTGTGCGTCGGCTACAAGGACGTCACCCCGGACGAATTCTGGGTCCGCGGGCATTTTCCCAACGTGCCGCTCATGCCCGGGGTGCTCATGTGCGAGGCGGCGGCGCAGCTGTCGAGCTACTACACCCAGAAGTACAACCTGCTGGAGGCCGCGATGATCGGTTTCGGTGGGATGGAGGACGTCCGCTTCCGCGAGCCGGTGGTCCCCGGCGACCGGCTGGTGCTCGCCGTCGAGCGGGTGCGGGTCCGGCCGCGAGCGATGATCGTCTGCCGCTTCCAGGGGATGGTCCGCGACAGCATCGTGGTCGACGGGACGATCAAGGGCGTGCCGCTGCCCGGTGACGCGCTGGCGGCGGCCGGCGGCCGGAAGGCCTGAAGGCACGCCACGGACCCGCCATGCCGCGCCGCCCCCCCAAGCGACCCGATCCGGCGCTCGACCTCTCCCGGCACCTGCTCACCCCCGCCGCACTCCCGGAACGGTTCGATCCGGCGGTCCTGTTCCCGCAGCCAGGGCCCGTGGAACTCGAGGTCGGCAGCGGCAAGGGGCTGTTCCTGGCCACGGCCGCGGCCTCACGGCCCGACTGCAACTTCCTCGGCGTGGAAATCGCCGCCGGCTACGCCCGCCTCTGCGCCGGGCGGCTCGCCGCCGCCGGGGCCGCCAACGCGCGGATCGTCAACGGCGACGCCACCGCGCTGGTCCGCGACCGGTTCCCGGACGGCTGCCTGGCCGCGGTCCACGTCTACTTCCCGGATCCCTGGTGGAAGGCCCGCCACCGCAAGCGGCGGGTGCTTTCCGACCCGTTCCTCCGGCAGGCGGCCCGCGTGGTCGCGGCCGGGGGCGACCTGCACGTCTGGACCGACGTCGAGGAGTACTTCCGCGAGACGCTCGACCTCGCCGCGGCGACAGGGCTGTTCGCGCCGCCGGCCGAGGTGCCCGCGCGGCCTCCGGAGCACGACCTCGACTACCGCACCCACTTCGAGCGGCGGACCCGGCTCGCCGGGGCGCCGGTGTGGCGGGCACGGCTCGAAGTATTGGGCGGGCGTCAGCCGACGGCCGGCTCGTAGATCCT
>JBIIUP010000244.1:0-4253 GCA_044339885.1 Pirellulales bacterium
CCACCGGCGACGGATCGAATTTTCATCGCGCAGACTCCAAAGAGGAAGCCAAAGAGGAATCCAAGAGGAAGATGGTTTCGGCCCGCCCCCGTCACCGCTCGAAAGTCTAGGGCAACGCCCGTGGGGCCGCAAGAAACCGACCGACCGCCCCCGGGACGCCCCCGCACGGCCGGTTTCAGGCCCGTCGCGGCTCGGGCAGCCCGCCGGCCACGACGGCCCCGATGGCGATGGCGACTGCTCCGGCGAGGAAGACGGGCCGGAACCCGAGGACGTCCACCCCCAGCCCGACGAGCGGCGACAGCACGAAGGGGACGGCGAGGGCCGCCCCGACGATGCTCACGTACCGCGGATGGTCGGCCGGTCGCGGCGCCAGCTCCAGCGCGTAGTTCGTGAACGTCCGCAGCGCGATGGGGTTGAGCCCCAGCAGCGCGTAGACGGCCCAGAACCAGTCCACGGCGGCGGCCCGCGGCGCCAGTGACAGGGCGATCACCGCCAGGGGCGTGGCCGCGGAGAGCGCCACGATCCAGACCAGCACGATCCGCGTCCCGCGGCGATCGGTGACCGGCCCGGCGACGACGCTCGCGGCGGCCGTGGCGGCGTTCTGCACGACCACCCAGGTCAGCAGGCTCGCGATCGGGCTGCCCAGCCGATCGCGGGCGAAGGCCTGATAGTGCGGGAAGAGCATGAAGACCGCCGAGAAGCAGACCGCCACCGCCGCCAGCCGCGCGAGCGCCCGATCGCGGCGGAGCGTGCCGCCCCAGTCGGCGAGAAACCCCCGCCAGCCCCCCGCGGCCCCGGCGTCTGCGGCGGCCTCGTCGGGAGGTTCGTCGAGCATTGCCGGCACGAACGCGGCCACGGCGAAGAACGCCGCCGTGGCGCCGAAGATCCGCTGGAAGCCGTCGGCCATTTCGAGCCACGGGCCCAGCAGCCAGGCCGCCGCCGCGATCGCCAGGCCGCTGCCGACCGTCGTGCTCACGACCATCGCCCGGCCGCGCCGCCCGGCCGGGATGAGCTTGCCGGTCAGCGAGGCCGACACCAGCTGCGTCAGACCGTTGGCGACCGAGAAGGCGAAGTACAGCGAGAGGAACAGCGTCGCCAGGAGGTCCGGCCGCCGGGCCGCCAGCGGCCCCCAGGCCACCGCCAGCACCGCGAAGCAGGCCGCCATGGCGAGGCTCGTGCGGACGAGCGTCCACTTCTTGAGCGGCCGGCGGGACAGTGGACCGGCGAACAGCAGCGGCGGCAGGCTCTGGCCGCCGCGGTTGAGGATCGGCAGCAGCCCGCGCAGCAGGCCGGAATCGACCACCGCGTCGAGTACCGCGGGCATGATGATCGTCTCGGTCTTGAAGATCCAGCCGACGCGGACGATGACCTGATAGCACTCGAGCCAGAAGGTGTTGCGGCCCTCGGGCGTGCCGCCGCCGGCCGCGGCGACAGGAACGGCGTTCGGAACGGACTCCGCGGCCTTCACCGCGTTGCGTTGGTCCCGTCGCCGGCTACGATCCTGGTGTCGAATCTCCATCCATCGCAGCATGAAGGGTGCGGCCCATGACGTCCATCCGCGTTTTGCTGGTGGTCGCCGCCGTCGCGGCCGCCTCGTCCGGCGCGGCCGCCGAGCGGCTCGTCTGGTTCGGCTGCGGCTCCGGAACCGCAGCCAGCCCCGCGGGGATCCACGTCGCGCGGTTCGATCCCGAGACCGGCGCGGTCTCGGAGCCCGAACTGGCGATCGCCGTCGGCGGCGCCTCGTTCCTGGCGGTTCACCCGCAGCTGCCGATGCTCTACGCGGTGGCCGAACAGGGCGGCGCCGACGGCGCACCCGCCGGCGCGATCCGAGCCTTCCGGATCGACCCGGCGACCGGCCGGCTCGCGGCCGTCAACCACAGGCCCTCGGGAGGGGCCGGGCCCTGCCACGTGTCCGTCGATCCCTCCGGCGAGGTCGTGCTCGCCGCGAACTACTCCGGCGGGAACGTGATCTGCCTGGGCGTCGCCGCCGACGGCGGGCTGGAGCCGGCCACCGCCGACGGCGTCCTCGGTCACACCCGGGCCGACGACCCCGCCGCGAAACCGCTGGCCCACTCGATCGACGCCTGTCCCGACGGCCGGTTCGCCATCGCCTGCGACAAGGGGCTCGACCGCGTGTTCATCCACGAGCTCGACGTCCCCCGGGCCACGCTCCGGGAGCACGCAGCGACGACGATCGCCGCCGGCTCGGGCCCGCGGCACTCCGCGATGCATCCGGGGGGCCGGTTCGCCTACGTCGTCAACGAGCGCGGCATGACGGTGACGGCCCTGGCCTACGATCCCCGGGCCGGCACGCTCACTCCGCTGCAGACGCTGTCCACGCTGCCCGACGGCGTGCAGGGCAAGGGGCTGTCGACCGCCGAGATCGCGGTGCATCCGTCGGGCCGATTCCTCTATGCCAGCAACCGCGGGCACGACTCGATCGCCGTCTTCGCCGTCGACGAGGCGACCGGCCGGCTGACCTTCCGGGGCGCCGAGCCGATCCGCGGCAAGACGCCACGGCACTTCGCGATCGCCCCGGGCGGCAGGTTCCTCCTCGCCGCCGGCCAGAACTCGAGCACCGTGACGGTCTTTGCGATCGACCCGTCCACGGGGGCGCTGGAGTTCACGGGCCGCACGGTCGCGGTGCCGGCGCCGGCCTGCATCACGTTCGCACCGGACACCACCGCCGCAGCCCGGTAGCCGCGGTGCAGCCGGACTTCCGGCGGCACCTCATGGGGATCCCACGTGATCCGCAGGCGTCTCGGGGGCCGGGGTTGCCCGTGCGCGATCCATGCTCTGGGCTCTCATCCGCGCGAGGATCAATTGGGAGCCAAATCAGCCGGCCTGACCGACTCTGAAACACGCGCGGCGACGACCGAACAGATCACGGACGAGGCGAAGGGGGTCGGCGAACGCTCGAGGAGCCTTGGGCCGCCCCGGCCCACAGCGACGAGACTTTTGCCGCCCCCGAGCCGGGGATCCACCAAAGTCGGAGACACCTTACCCCTCGCGTGCCAGCAGCAGTTCGAGGTAGCTGCGGCGCTCGGCGGCCGTGCAGCCGAGTTCGTCGGCGAGCGACTCCAGGCAGCCGCGGGCCGTCGCGACGTCGGCCTCCGCAGCCTGCAATTCGAGCTCCAGGAACCCGCCCAGGCCGGCAACCTCGTCGACCGCGACCTGCACGTCGCGGCCCTGCCATGGCACGGCGCCGTGGCGCCGCCGCTTCGCGACCTCGCGGAACCGGCGAAATCCCAGCGCCTCCAGCAGCTCCGTCCAGCGGTCGATCGCGGCGCCGCCCCCCTGCGGCTCCTCCGCGGCGTCGATCGGGAGCTCGATCTCCCGCCGGGTCTTCGTCGTCGGGTCGATCCTCGGCCCCTTCCAGGTGATCGCGACGGCGGCGGCCGTCCGGCGCAGCCGCAGGGCCTCGTCGGTGCGGGCGAAGTCCCGGCAGGGGTGGGTGAAGAAGCGATCGACCTGCTCCACGGGCCTTCCGAGCCGGGCGGCCAGGGCGGCGAGCCGACGTTCGGCCTCCGCCGGGTCCGCGACGGGAAACTTCAGTTCGACCTCGTACACTGACTGCGCCCTCTCGACCCGTCGCGTCGCTGGAACGAGTTCCGCTGGAAGCTGGCGATGATATCCGGCCTTCGGACCCGCAGCCTCTGGACCATCGCGGCGGTGATCGCCGTGGCGGGCTGCGACACCTCCGGCCCGGCCCATCCGGCCGTCGGCCGCGTCATCGGCCGGCTGCCCATCGTCCCGATCGGTCACGCGCAGCCGCCGCCCCGGCTCCAGGGCAGGGTCACGCTCCTCAACCTCTGGGCGACCTGGTGCGGCCCCTGCCGGATGGAGCTTCCGGGGCTGGCGCGGCTGGCCTCCCGGCTCGCGGACGAGCCGTCGTTCCAGCTGCTGGCCGTCTCCTGCGGCTCCGACGATCCCGACGAAGTCGCGCGGGAGACGCGGGCATACCTGGAGGCCCGGCAGCTGCCCCTGGCGGCGTGGGCATTCGCCGATCCGCTCGCCCGGTCGCTCTTCGCCTCGGCGCACGGCCTCTCCGGACTGCCGACCACCTACCTCGTCGGTCCCGACGCGCGGGTGCGGCGGGTGTGGGTGGGCTACCGATCGCGGGACGAGGCCGACATGGCCGCCGCGATCGTCGAGCTGCTCAAGGAGACGACCGTGGAGGCCGGGCCGCGGTGACGCCGGCGGAGGCGAGCCGAGCGAGGAGTGCGGCGGCGGCGGCGGCCGGGTCCGGAGCC
>JBIIUP010000052.1:0-15048 GCA_044339885.1 Pirellulales bacterium
CTGGCTCGTCGCCGATGGCCGCGACGGCCCTAAGCTCCTCGAGCAGCCGCCGATCCCAGTGCCTTCCGTGAATCGTTGGCGGGCCGATTTGCTGCCGGTACTTGTGGAATGGGACGAGGTAGGGCAAACTTCGTGCGATTTTTCACGAAGTCGGCCGGCGCCCGGGAAATCCCGGGGCCGGGAGGTTTTTGGCGACGGCGGCCCGCCCGAACACGATGGCTGAATTCCTGGTCAACACGGTCGGTCTGCCCGAGTGGCTGGCGTGGACGCTCACGGCCGTCGTGGCCGCCGTCCTGATCCTCAACGTCATCGCCGGCGGCGCCCTCGTCTTCATCTGGGCGGAGCGGAAGATCGCCGGGCGGATCCAGGACCGCCTCGGGCCGACGCGGACCGGTGGCAGGTTCGGCTGGCTGCAGTCCGTCGCCGACGGCATCAAGCTCCTCGCCAAGGAGGATCTCATGCCGGACGGGGCGGACGGGCTGCTCTTCCGGCTGGCTCCCTACGTGAGCTTCTGCGCCTCGTTCTGTGCCTTCATTTCGCTGCCCTTCGCCTTCGACTTCGTCGGCCAGCGGCTCAATGTCGGCGTGTTCTTCGTGGTCGCCGTGCTCGGCCTGGAGGTCTTCGGAGTGATCCTCGCCGGCTACGCGTCCGCCTCGAAGTGGTCGCTGTTCGGCGCCATGCGGGAGGCGGCCCAGGTCGTGAGCTACGAAGTTCCGCTGGGCATGTGCGTCGTCGTGCCCGTGATGCTCGCCGGCAGCATGGACCTCGTCACCATCGCCGAGAAGCAGGCCGGCTGGCTGACGAACTGGTACGTGTTCCACGACCCCTTCACGTTCGTGATCTTCTGGGTCTACGTGACCTGTGCCGTCGCCAGCGTGAACCGCGCCCCCTTCGACCTCGCGGAGGCCGAAAGCGAGCTCGTCGCCGGCTTCCACACCGAGTATTCGGGCCTGCGGTGGAGTTACTTCTTCATGGCCGAGTACGGCTCGATGTTTCTCGTCAGCGCGCTGGCCGCGGTGCTGTTCCTGGGCGGCTGGAACGGCCCGATCCCCGTGGCCCGCCTCGCGGGTCTGTCGGCCGGCACCGGTGACACGGCCGCCTATGCCGTCCGCCTCCTCGGCATGGTCAACCTGCTGGGCAAGGCCACGCTCGGCGTGCTCATCATGATGTGGATCCGCTGGACGCTGCCCCGGCTCCGCATCGACCAGGTCATGACGACCTGCCTGAAGTACTGCACGCCGATCGCGGCCGCCATGTTCGCCGGGGCCATGCTCTGGCAGCTGGCGCTGCCGGGTGGCATCGTCGGCGGCCTCGCCCGGCCGGCCGGCGAGATCCGCGAGGGCTGGCTCGAGGGGCCCGGCGGCATGAGGGCCAGCCCCACGACGGGGGACGGCCAGGGCACGGTCGCGCAGGTGAAGCCATGATCGCATCCGCCGCCCTCCTGGCGACGACGCCCCTTGTGGCCGCCATCAACTGGCATTCGGCATTCTTCCTGCTCTTCGCCGCCGTCGCCTGCCTGGCCGCGGTCGCCGTCGTGGCCGCCGACAACGTCGTGCGGATGGCGCTCTACCTCGTGCTCTCGCTGGGGGCCACGGCCGGCCTGTTCTTCCTCGCCGGTGCGGAGTTCGTCGGCGCCATGCAGCTCATGATCTACGTGGGCGGCACGCTCGTGCTGCTTGTGTTCGGTGTGATGCTCACGGCCCAGGCGCCGTTCGTCTCGATCAAGACCACGACCGGCGACCGCGTGCTGGCGGGTGTCGTTGGCAGCGGGCTGCTGGCGCTGCTGCTGTTCGCGGCGTTCTCGGTCGAGTCGTGGCGGCGGCCGGCGGCCGGGGTGGTCGGGCCCCCGGCGGCGACTCCGATCGGGATGGCGCTCCTGGGCGTCCGCGTCGACGAGCTGGCTGCGGCGGGCACGGGGGCCCGGGGCGGCTACCTGCTCCCCTTCGAGATCGTCTCGGTCCACCTGCTCGTGGTCCTCGTCGGTGCGGCCTACCTCGCGCGGGCCAAGCGCCGCAAGACGCCCCGGGCGATCGAGGTCGCGGCTTCGGTGGAGCCGCCCGCCGCGGTGGCCGAGCACGCGGCCGTCGGTCGCGCGGCCGTCGGCTCCGGATCCGTGCTCGCGGGAGGTGGACGATGACGCCGCTGGTCGCCCTTCTCGACCTGATCTCCCAGCCCGTCGGGGTGGCCCATTACCTCGCCGTGGGCGCGGTGCTGTTCGCCGCCGGCGTGGTCTGCATGGCCGTGAAGCGGAACGCCCTCGGCGTGCTCATGGGGATCGAGCTGGTGCTCAACGGCGCCAACATGAACTTCGTCGCCTTCGGCTCCCCCTACCTCCAGGCCGAGGGGGCGAAGTCCCTGGGGCTCGACGGTCAGGTCATCGCGCTGTTCGTCATCCTGCTGGCGGCCGCGGAGGCGGCCGTCGCGCTGGCGATCACGCTCAACTTCTACAACAACCACGCCACGGTCGACGTCGATCGTGCGGACGACCTCAAGGGCTGACCCCGAGCCATGGACCTCGCCGCGCAACTGCCGACGCTCCTGGGGCTCGCCTGGCTCGTGCCCCTCGTGTCGTTCGTGGCCATCCTGTTCTTCGGCCCGCGGATGGGGCCCCACGGTCGGAACGCCGCCTGGGTGGCCACGGCGGCGATCGTGACGTCGCTCGGGCTGTCGCTGGCCGCGTTCGTGGCGTGGCTCGGCGCCCATCCCGTGACGGCGGCGGCCCACGGTGATCACGCCGCGGCCCACGCCGGGGATCACGGCGACGCCGCCGGCCACGGGTCCGAGGTGGGGCATGGTGCCGCGGCAGGCCACGGGTCCGAGGCTGGGCACGGCGGTCATGCGGCCACCGGCCCGATCGCCTATTCGGGCGACTGGTACACGCTCTACGAGGGGGGGCGGCTCAGGCTCTCGATCGGCTGGTACATCGACGCCATCACCATCCTGATGTTCGTCGTGGTCACGCTCATCGCGACGTGCATCCACGTCTACGCCTCCGGCTACATGCACGACGAACTGCACGACGTCACCGACCACGAGGTGCACCTGGCCGGTGGCGGCCACCTCCATCGGCCGGGACGCTACCCGCGGTTCTTCCAGGCGCTGTCGCTGTTCTGCTTCTCGATGCTCGGGATCGTGATCGCCGGCAACCTGGCGATGGTGTTCGTGTTCTGGGAACTCGTGGGCATCTGCTCCTGGTTCCTGATCGGCTTCTACTACGAGCGGAAAACCGCCTCGAACGCGGCCAACAAGGCCTTCATCGTCAATCGGGTGGGCGACTTCGGCATGCTCATCGGCCTCATGGCCCTGTGGGGCGCGTTGGGCACGCTCCACTTCGCCGACTCGACGGTGAGGGGGCCGGACGGCTCGGTCGTCACGAAGCCGGGACTGTTCAGCCTCGTTCGCCCGGCGGAGACCGGCCATGCCCTCCAGGTGCCCGACGGCATGGTGACCTTCGCCGCCGCCGGCGAGGTGGCCCGGATCGCGGCCGACTCCGCGGCGCGGCCGGAAGCCGCCGCCGGCGAGATCGCGCGCAGCGTCCCCGGCTGGCGCGAGGCGGGGCTCGGCCGCTGGCTGCTGTTCATCGCCGGGGTCGGGATCTTCTGCGGCTGCGTCGGGAAAAGCGCCCAGTTTCCGCTGTTCGTCTGGCTCCCGGACGCCATGGAGGGGCCCACCCCCGTGTCGGCGCTCGTGCACTCGGCGACGATGGTCGCCGCGGGCGTCTACCTCGTGGGCCGCTTCTTTCCGGTCCTGTCCCCGGACGTGCTCCTGGTCATCGCCTACACCGGGGCGATCACGCTCTTCATCGCCGCCACGATCGCTCTGGTGGCCAACGACATCAAGCGGGTGCTCGCCTACTCCACGGTCAGCCAGCTGGGCTACATGATGCTGGCGCTGGGAGTCGGCGGCTGGGTCGCGGGGCTGTTTCACCTGGTCACCCACGCGTTCTTCAAGAGCCTGCTGTTCCTCTGCTCAGGCTCGGTGATCCACGCCTGTCACACCAACGACATGCGGAAGATGGGCGGCCTGCGGAAGGTCATGCCCTACACGTCGCTGACGATGCTCGTCGGCTGCCTGGCGATCATCGGCGCCGGGATCCCGTTCGTGATCGGCCTGTCGGGCTACTACTCGAAGGACTCGATCCTCGCCCAGGCCCTCTCGTTCTCGCAGGCCAACCCGCGGCACGCGATCCTGTTCTACGCGGTCGCCGGCGGCGCGGCGCTGACGGCCTTCTACATGTTCCGGCTCTGGTTCATGACGTTCGCGGGCCGCCCCCGCGATCACCACGTGGCCGAGCACGCGCACGAGTCGCCGCCGGTGATGGTGGCGCCGCTCGTCGTGCTGGCGGTGCTCGCCGTCGTGGCCGGGTGGACGCTGCCCGGGGGCTTCGGCATCGCCAACCTGCTCGAGCAGGCCAGGCCGGCCGGCACCGCCGAGGGCCTGACGGGTGGCTTCGCGTTCGGAGAGTCGCTCACCTTCCCGGCCGAGCACCTCAGCCACGAGGGGGCGATCCACGTGACGGCGACTTGGACCGCCTTCGGGACGGCGCTGGCCGGCGTGCTCCTCGCGGCGGCCATGTACCTCTGGGGACTCGTCTCGCCGCTCGTCGTGGCCTGGACGCTGCGTCCGCTGTATTCGTTCCTGGCGCATCGCTGGTATTTCGACGAACTGTACCACGCGATCTTCGTGCTGCCCGTGCTCGGGATCTCGCAGCTGGCCAGCGGCACCGACAAGGGCGTCATCGACCGGATCATCGACGGCCTGGCGTGGGCCGCCCGGCAGATCGCGGGGGTCGATGCCTGGATCGACCGCACGATCGTCGACGGCGTCGTCAACGCCACGGCGAGCGCCACCTGGGCCGCCGGGCTGGAGCTCAAGAAGCTGCAGACGGGCCGGCTCCGCCAGTACGTGATGTTCATCGCCGTCGCCACGGTGGCCCTGTTCGTGCTGGCGAGCATGGTCTTCAGGGCGTCGCACACCGGCTGACGCCGCATCCCTCACCCGAACCACCACAGCCCCACGGATTCCGCCATGACCGCCGCCGCCGCCGTCGCCACGCAGCCCGCCCTCTGGCCCCTGACCGCGATCGTGTTCCTGCCCGCGGCCGTCGCCGCGGTGCTCGCGCTGCCGATCATTCCCAAGGCCCGCGAGGAGGCGATCCGCTGGATCACGCTGGCCACCACGGCCGTCGCGTTCGTGCTCTCGCTGTGGATGGCCTGGCCGACGCTGTTCGGGGCCGTCGGGCCCGCGCAGTTCACCGTCGGCGAGGCGGGCATGCAGGCCGTCGTGAAGCAGCCGTGGATCCCGGCCTTCGGCATCGAGTACCTGCTGGGCGTGGACGGGATCAGCATGCCGCTGGTCGTGCTCACCACCTTCCTGTCCATGCTCGCGGCGGCCGCCAGCTGGCCCATCACGAAGCACGTCAAGGCCTACCACGTGCTGTTCCTGCTGCTCGTCACCGGCATGCTCGGGGTCTTCGTGTCCCTCGACTTCTTCCTGTTCTACGTGTTCTGGGAGGTGATGCTCCTGCCGATGTACTTCCTGATCGGCATCTGGGGGGGGCCGCGCCGCGAGTACGCCGCGATCAAGTTCTTCCTCTACACGCTTCTGGGCAGCGTGCTCATGCTCCTGGCGATCCTCATGCTCTACTTCACGAGCGACCTCAAGCAGCTCTCCCCGGCGCAGCTCGAGGCGGCGCACGTCGTCTCCCCCGCTCTCGACGCGGCCGGCAAGGCGGCGGACATCGAGGCGATCCAGCGGCACGACGGCCCCGTCCACACCTTCAACCTCCTGGCTCTCGCCCAGCTCGGCCAGCTCCCCGACTCGCCGTTCGCCAAGGTGAGCCTCTGGGGGGCGAGCCTGGAGACCTGGGCCTTCCTACTCCTGCTCATCGGCTTCGTGATCAAGGTCCCGGTCGTCCCGGTGCACACGTGGCTGCCCGACGCCCACGTCGAGGCGCCGACGCCGATCTCGATGATCCTGGCCGGCGTGCTCCTGAAGCTCGGCGGCTACGGGATCCTGCGGATCTGCTACCCGATCTGCCCGGGGGCGGGGCTCTCGCTCGCCTGGCTCGTCTGCGGGCTCGGCGTCGTGTCGATGGTCTACGGCGCCTTCGCGGCCCTGGCCCAGAAGGACTTCAAGCGGATGGTGGCCTACAGCTCGGTCAGCCACATGGGCTACGTCATGCTCGGCCTCGGCGTGTGGAGCGCCGTGGCTGGCAACCAGTTTCGCTGGGACGCCTGGGCCCAGGGCGTGAACGGAGCGATGTTCCAGATGCTCGCCCACGGCATCTCGTCGGCCGGCATGTTCTTCATGGTGGGCGTGCTCTACGACCGCGTCCACCACCGCAACCTCGAGGAGTTCGGCGGCATCTTCAACCGCATGCCGGTCTACTCCGGGCTGGCCGTCGCGGTCTTCTTCGCGGGGCTGGGACTGCCGGGCCTGTGCGGCTTCATCGGCGAGGTGCTCGTGACCCTCTCCTCGTGGAACTACAGCCGCGTGCTCGCCGTGATCTCGGCGTTCACGGTCATCCTCACGGCCGCCTACATCCTCTGGGCCATCCAGCGGGTCTACCTCGGGGCGGAGTACAAGGGGCCGCACGGCGACCACCTGACGCCCATCACCCGCCGCGAACTGGCCATCGCCACGCCGCTGGTGTTCCTGGCGATCCTGTTCGGCGTCGCCCCCCAGACGATCTTCAACTACGTCACGCCGACGGTGAACCGGCAGGTCGAGACGCTCGCCGACTGGACGCGGCGGGTGCGGCCGAACTGGCCGGCGGCCCCCGCGGCCGGCGTCGCGGCTGACGCCACGGCCCAGCGTTGACGGAATCGTCGGCTCCAGCACCAGAAGGCACAGTCCCGTGGACATCGGATCGCTCCTGACCGGCACGCTCACCGACACGCTCTCCGTGTCGCTGCCGCTGTTTCGCACCGAGCTGGCCCTGGCGGCCACGGTCGTGCTCGTGCTCCTCTGCCGGATGCTGCCGGTGCTGCGGTGGCTCGACTCCGGGATCGTGGCCCTGGGGGGCGTGCTCTTCGCGCTCTGGTACGCGTGGGCGGACGTCCGCGGTCTGCCGCCGGCTGACGCCGCGACCGCCGTTCGGACCGAGATCTTCGGCGGCCTGCTCGTCTTCGATTCGCTCACCGCCTCGATCCGGCTGCTCCTGGCCGGATTCCTCGTGCCGTACATCCTGTTCACGAAGGTCTCGGGAATCCCTGACCGCGAGGATGGGGCCGACTTCTACACGCTCGTGCTCGGCTCGACGCTCGGCATGTGCCTCATGGCCTCGGCGAACCACCTGCTCATGGTGTTCATGGCGGTGGAGATGGCGAGCGTCCCCTCCTACGCGCTCGCCGGCCTCCTCAAGGGCCGCAAGGCGAGCTCGGAGGCGGCGCTGAAGTACGCGGTCTACGGCGCCGGCGCCGCCGGAGTCATGCTCTACGGCATCAGCCTCCTGGCCGGCGTGCTGGGCACCTGCCACCTGCCGAGCCTCGCCGCCGAACTCGCCCGGACGCTCGGTGCCGGCAACGCCCCGGTCATGGCCCTCACGCTCGGCGGCCTCATGCTGGCCGTGGGCCTGGCCTTCAAGCTCTCGGCGGTGCCGTTCCACTTCTGGTGCCCCGACGTGTTCGAGGGGGCGGCGGCGGAGGTCGGCGCCTTCCTTTCCGTGGCGAGCAAGGCCGCCGCGGTGGCGCTGCTCCTGCGGATCTCCCTTGCCCTGGCCGATCCGGTGGCGGCGGCCGGCAGCGCCGCGGCCGTGGCCGGTGTCGGCGATGTCAGGCATTTCATCGTCGGCGTGATCGGCGGGATGGCGGCCCTGACCTGCACCCTGGGGAATCTCGCCGCCTACGGCCAGACGAACATGAAGCGGCTCCTCGCATACTCGACCGTGGCCCACGCCGGCTACCTCATGATGGGTGCCGCGGCCGCGGTCGCGCTGGCCGGTGCGAAGCCCGTCGCCGCCGGCTCGGCGGTGACCGCGCTGGTGTTCTACCTCGCGACGTATCTCTTCATGAACCTGGCCGCGTTCGCCATCGTAGCCCTGCTGCGCAACCGCCTGCGCAGCGAGGAGATCTCCGCCTACGCCGGCCTCGTGCGGTCGAGCCCGGGGATCGTCGTCGCCACCGCCGTCGTGCTCGTGAGCCTGATCGGGCTGCCGCCGCTGGCAGGTTTCGTCGCGAAGTTCCTCGTCTTCTCCTCGCTCGTCACGGCCATCCGGGCCGGAGTGGAGCAGCCCCTCATGCTCGTGCTCCTCGTGCTCGGCGGCCTGAATACGGTGATCAGCCTCTTCTACTATCTCCGCGTGCTGAAGGTGATGACGTTCGACCCGCCGCCGGACGATCGGGCGGCCGAGGCCTTCCCGCTCGTCTCGCTGCCCGGGGCCCTCGTCACGGCACTGGCCGTGCCCGTGGTCGTGCTCGGCATCTTCTGGTCCGGGCTCTATGCGTTCGCCCAGATCGCCGGCAGCTTCGCCTCGTAGCACCGAGCCCACGCCATATGCCCTCCACCGATCCCCTTTCCCGCCTCGTCGCCGGCCTGGAGTCGTCGTTGGCGATGTACCTCGCCGACTCGGGGATCGCCTCGTACCCGGGGTCCCCGGAGATCAAGCGGGTGCTGGCCGCGACCGCCGCCGACCACCGGGACGTGCTCGCCCGGGCGGCGGAGGTGCTCGCGGAGCGCGAGCGGCCGCTGCCCCGCGCCGGCTACCCGATCGCCTTCACGGCGATCCACGACCTCGGGCTGGAGGCGCTGCTGCCCCGGATCATCGGCAGCCTCGAGGGGCAGGTCCGCGACTGCGAGTCCGTGACGGCCGCCGCCGCGGACGACGCCACGGCCCGTGAACTGGCGGCCGCCGCCGCCGCCGCGACCCGGCGGCACGTCGACTCCCTGCGGGACCTGGCCGCGCGACTCAAGGCCGGTCTCTCCGGCCGGTCGGCCTGAGCCGCCGTGGAACTCATCGACAGCCACTGCCACCTCGACCCCATGCGGTACGGGGCCGAACTGCCCGACGTCCTCGCCCGGGCCCGGGCCGCCGGCGTGGCCGGACTGGTGGTGATCGGCACGCGCGCGGCCGACAGCGAGGCGGCCGCCGAACTCGCCGCCCGGGAGACCGGCGTCGCCGCCGCCGCCGGCATCCATCCAAACGACGTCGCCGAGGTCGAGGCGGGGGAGTGGGACCGGATCGAGCGGCTGGCCGCCTCGGGCCGCGTGGCGGCGATCGGCGAGACCGGGCTGGACTGGTATCGCACGACGGCGCCCCCGGACGTGCAGCGGGAATATTTCGCACGCCACATCGTGCTGGCGCGACGGCTCGGCCTGCCGCTGGTGATCCACACGCGGGAGAGCATCCGCGACACGCTCGACATGCTGCGGGAGGCCGTGGCCCGGGGGCCGCTCACGCCCGTCCTCCACTCGTTCACAGGGACCGCCGCGGAGGCAGCGGAGGCCGTCGACCTCGGCTGCCACCTGGGCTTCGCGGGCATGGTGACGTTCCGGGCGTCGTCCGCGCTCCGCGAGGTCGCCAGGACGGTGCCGCTCGACCGGCTGCTCGTCGAGACCGACAGCCCCTTCCTCTCACCCGAGCCCCTGCGGGGACGACGGAACGAGCCGGCGAACGTCGTCCATACTGCCCGCTGCCTCGCGCTGGCCAGGGGCGAGCCGCTCGTCGACTTCGCGGCCGCGACCACGGCGAACGCCCGGCGCGTGTTCCGCCTCGCGACGTCGGCTTCTACGGCCCGCACTTGATCCTCGCGCGTAGGGGAGCCCTGCCATGGGTTTGAGCAGGGGCAACCCCGGCCCCCGTGACGCCTGCGGATCAAATGGGCGTCGTATTAGAATCTCCGACACTGCGCCGCACCCCGACGGCCGCCGAGCCCCTCCTGCAGGAGACTTTTCATGGTCCGCACCCCGAGCACGATGCTGCCCCTGGGCACCGTCGCCCCCGACTTCTCGCTTCCCAACGTCGACGGCCGCGTGCTGTCGCTGGCCGACGTCGCCGGGCCGCGGGGCACGGTCGTGATGTTCATCTGCAACCACTGCCCGTTCGTGAAGCACGTCGCCGATCATCTGGCGATCCTCGGCCGCGAGTGCCTGTCGCGGGGCGTCGGCGTCGTCGCCATCAGCTCGAACGACGTCTCTTCCCACCCCGCCGACTCGCCGGAGCAGATGGTGCGCGAAGCCGAGGACCGCGGCTACTCCTTCCCGTACCTCTACGACGAGACCCAGGAGGTCGCGAAGGCCTACCACGCGGCCTGCACGCCCGACTTCTACCTGTTCGATGCGGCGCGGAAGCTCGTCTACCGCGGCCAGCTCGACCCCAGTCGTCCCGGCAGCGACGTGCCCGTCACCGGAGCCGACCTGCGCGCCGCGGTGGACGCGGTGCTCGCCGGGAAGCCGCCGGTGGCCGACCAGATCCCGAGCCTCGGCTGCAACATCAAGTGGAAGGCCGGCAACCACCCGGCGTACTTCCATCCCTGACCGCGGGGCGTCGGGCGGGGCATGCCCGCAGGGCGGCGGCCGACGGCCCGCCGCTCAACGGCGGGGGGCGTCGCCCGGCCGCTGGCTGGGCTGACCGCGGCCGGCGAGCTTGCCGAGATCCTGCGCGTCGCCGGGCTGGAGCTGGGCGGCGCGGAGATTCTCCCGCTGGATGGCCTCGTAGACCTCCTGGCGGTGCACCGGGATCTCGGCCGGAGCGTTGATGCCGAGGCGGACTTTGTCTCCCCGGATGTCCACGATCGTCACGACGATCGTGTCGCCGATCATGATGCTTTCGTCGCGTTGTCTGGAGAGTACGAGCATGGCTGGCTCCTTCCCGTTCCCGGCACGGCCCCGGCAGTTCCGTGCCGGTCAGCACGTCGATTATGCGCTCTGTTTGAGGGGCGGTCGTTCGCGCGAGAGTTCATACCGCATCGGAAGCTCGCCGCTGGCGACGACCTGACGGCCCGTGCGGGCTTCGACGTTGATGACGATCGGCGCCTTCAGATTGAGCGTGAGGGTCGTGCCGGTTCGGCCGACGACGACCACCACCTGCGCCTGCCGGACGTCGGCGATGTCGAGCGGCAGCAGCTCGCTCCGGGGGATCCGCACCTGGTAGCCGGGGACGAACCGCCGCGGACTGACGACCGCCAGGGCGACGTCCGCCCGGGTGGTGCTCTGCAGCCAGCCCAACGCGTCGTTGTCCGCGTCGGCGAGCAGGGCCCACTCGCGGCAATCCTCCAGGCCCGGCAGGCCGCTGGGGAACCGCAGCACGTCGCCCGCGGCGACGTCGATGCGACCGAATCTGGTCGTGGTAATGCGCATGGCCGGCACTCCTTTGCCTCGCGAAAGCCGGCGGGCTGTCCTGCCTGCCCGGCGAGCGGCTTTCCTCGCTTCCTCGACATCGGCAGGGGGGGCGGTCGGGGTGGAGCAAAAAGGCCTGGCGAAGCGGGGTGGATGCCGAAGGAGATGCCGTCCGGGAGGACGGTGGCGGTGGTGCCGATCATGCCGATCGGCGGGGCCCGACTGGCGCAGGCGGCCTCACTGCCACATCGGCTGCGCCCGCCAGGCGGCCAGCGGCGCCAGCGCGAGCAGCGGCACCCACGCCCCCAGCGACGGGCTCAACGCATCGCTCATGGCGAGCGCGTGCGAGCCCATGAGGACGAGAAAGAACACGACGGTCATCGCCACGCACATCCCGATCGCCACGAAGATGCTCCGCCGGCTGGGGCCGAGCACGAGCGGCAGGCCGAGCATGACCAGGGCCATGTCGAGCAGCGGGGCGATCGCCCGGGCGTGGATGCGGAGCGGGATGTCCGCCCCCACCCCCAGGCTCGGGTTGCGGATGGCCGAGAGCAGCTGCGGCGTGGAGGAATACTGGCTCCAGTTCGTCGAACCGATGAGCTGCTCGAAGGTCACGTCGCTGATCACGAAGCACTGCCGCGGCTGGAGCCAGGGGGCGGCGTGCCGCGTGAGGACGATCGGCCGTCCGCCCCGGGACAGCGGTTCGAGGCCGTCCACGTCGGCCGGCTCGGACACGCCGTGGAGCAGGTAGCCCGCCGGGTGATCGGCGTCGGCGGGCTTCCAGAACGCCTCGAAGGCGTCGATCTGCGGCCCGAATTCCCCGAGCTGGGGCGGCATGAGCAGGCTTGGCGCGTCGATGCGGCAGTCGGCCGTCCGGGCCGATCGGCCCCGGAAGAGGATCTCCGTGTGGTGGTCGTAGCGGGCGTCGAACGGCTGGGATTCGTCTCCCTTGAGGTCCTGGGCGCGGCGGGCGAAGCTCTGGCGAATCTCCGGCAGCACGAACTCGCGATTGGCGAACGCCAGCAGGCTGACCACGGCGGCGAACACGATCGCCGGCTGGGCGATTCTCCAGCGGGACACGCCGGCCGCCAGCAGCGCGGTGAGCTCGTTGTGCCGCTCGAGCCACGACAGGGCGAACATGGCGCTGGCCAGCGAGATCACCGGACTGGTGGCGTCGAAGAACCAGAGCATGCGGCAACCGTAATAGGCTGCCAGCACCCGCCACAGGCCGCCGGCCTCGGCCGCTTGGGAGATGAACTCCTCCATGTTCGTGAAGGCGTCGAAGACGAAGTACAGCCCGAGCAGGCTGAAGAACACGATCACGAACGCGTGCAGCATGGCCCGCGCGATGTAACGGTCGATCAGCATGGGCGCTCGACGGACTGGCCGCGGGCGGATGGTGCCTTCGTCGCCGCCGGCGGGCGGCACCGGGTCCCGGCGGGCGGGGGAGGGTAGGCTGTCGGTCGGGCGTGGTCAATCCGGCCCCGGGCCGGACGTCGGCCCGCGGCACCCGCGGAATTCCGGTCCATGAGCATGCTCGAAACGCTGCGCCGGGTCGGCTGCCGCTGGGCACGGCACGGCCTCGACCTGCTCTACCCGCCCCGCTGCGTGTTCTGCCGGCGGGAGCTCGGGGACGAGCACGCCCCGGCATCCGGCCTCCGCGGGGCCAACGTGTGCGAGCCATGCGGTCGGGCCCTCGTTGCCGACCAGCCGCGGTGCCCGACGTGCGGTGCGCCGGGGGCATCCGCCGGGTGCGGCCGCTGCCGGGGGCGGTCGCTCGACTGGGACGGGATCGCGGTGCTCGGTCCCTATGCCGACGAGCTGCGGGCCGCCGTCCTCCGGGCCAAGCGGCCGTCCGGGGACGTGGTGTCGACGGCGCTGGCCGACCTGCTCGTCCGCAGGCATCGCGACCTGCTCGCCACCTGGCGGATCGACGTCGTGGTGCCGGTGCCGATGCATTGGCTGCGGCGTTCACTGCGGGGAACCAGCGCCGCCGAGGAGCTCGCCCGGGGCGTGGCCGCCGGGTTGGGCCTCCCGTGTCGACCGTGGCTCCGCCGGGCGCGCGCGACGCCGATGCAGAACGAACTGCCCGTCGAGGCGCGGCGGGGCAACGTGCGGGAAGCCTTTCGGGCGTCGCGGCGATTGGAGGGCCGTCGCGTGCTCCTCGTGGACGACGTCGCGACGACCGGCGCCACGCTCGGGGCCTGCCGCGGAGCGGCCCGCGCCGTGGGGGCCGCGGCCGTCTACGCGGCGGTCGCGGCTCGCGCGGAGCGTCTGGACAGCCCCGCCGCCGACTGATCGACTGCCGCAGGAACGGCCCCCAGGCGCCCGCGCATGCCCGCTCGAAACCTGATCCGCATCGGCACCCGGGGAAGCGCCCTGGCCGTCACGCAGACGCGGTGGGTCGCCGAACTGCTGGAGGCGGCGGGTGTCGTCGTCGAGGTCCGCACGATCACGACCCGTGGTGACGCCGGCGCGCGGATCCCCGGCGTCGGCCCGGCGGGCGACGGCGTGTTCGTCCGCGAGCTCGAGCAGGCGTTGCTCGCCGGGGAGATCGACGCCGCGGTCCACAGCCTCAAGGACATGCCGACCGCCGAGACCCCCGGGCTGACGCTCTCCTGCGTGCCGGAGCGTGAGACCCCCTTCGACGCGCTCGTGGTCCGCGGCGGCGGCACGCTCGCCGGGCTCCCTGCCGGCGCCGTCGTCGGCACCTCCAGCGTCCGCCGCGTCGTGCAGCTGAAGTGGCTGCGGCCCGACCTCGTCGTGAAGCCCGTGCGCGGCAACGTCGACACGCGGTTGCGGCGGCTCGACGCCGGCGACTACGACGCGCTGGTCCTCGCGGCGGCCGGGCTCCGCAGGCTGGGGCTGGGCGACCGCTGTGGCGAGCTGCTGCGGCCCGGTGACTACTGGCCCGCCGTGGGCCAAGGCGCGCTGGCCGTCCAGACCCGCGCGCACGACACCCGAGTGCGGGCAACGCTGGCCCCGCTCGACCATCCGGCCACCCACGTCGCGGTGCTCGCGGAGCGGGCGTGCCTCGCCGCCCTCGCCGGCGGCTGCCTCGTGCCGATCGGGGGCTGGGCGCGGCTCGACGGAACCGGCCGGCTCGGCCTGGGCGGCTGCGTCGTCGAGCAGAATGGCAAAACTGTCCGCCGGATCGTCGCCGAGGAGTGGGCGGACGCGGGGGACGTCCCGGCCGGCGGCGGGGATTCCGCGCCGGCCGCGGCAGTCGCGCTCGGCACCCGCGTGGCGGAACGACTCCGCAATCAGGGGGCCGACGCGATGCTCGCGCGGATGCGGTCGCGCGCCGCTGCGGAGAACGGATGAGCCGGCGGGAAGCGGTGCCTCCTTCGCGGTTCTTCGCCGCCGATCATCCCCGCGCGTGGGCCACGGCGGGCCCGCCGGTTGCCTCCAAAAAGTTGATCCGGTAGGATTTCTTCACCGAGGAAGCACGGCGGTCAAGCCGGAGGAATCGCACCCGAAGGGGTGGATTCCGCGGCGCCAGGCCGGAAGCGGAGATCGTTGCTCCGCCCGGAAAAACCCAAGGACGGCCCGGTGCCTCGGAGAAAGTGAACATCATGCCGGTCAAAGTCGTGATAGCCGACGACCACGAGGTGGTCCGCCGTGGTCTCGTGAGCCTGCTGGCGGGCAGCGAGGTGAAGATCGTGGGCGAGGCCGCCAACGGGGACGAGGCGGTCAAGCTCACGAAGAAGCTGAAGCCGGACGTCGTCCTGCTCGACATCCGCATGGCCGGCAAGGACGGCCTTCAGGCCC
>JBIIUP010000053.1:0-15044 GCA_044339885.1 Pirellulales bacterium
ATCATGTTCGCGATGCTCGCCGTATCCTGCTTCCAGAGCCTTTCGGACGGCACTTCGTGGCGGCGGTGGAATTGATGCATGCGGCCGCCGGCCGGACGACCGCGGTGGTGCTCGGCGCCAGCAACGTCTCCCGGGGCCTCGCCCGGCTGGTGGCGACGGTGCGGGACCGGGCCATCGGCCCCGTGGACCTCGTCGTCGCGGCGGGCCACGGACGGGCCTACGGCGTCGCCAGCCGCGTCTGGATGCGGCGGCTGCCCTCGATCCTCGGCTGCGGCCTGTGGGAATCGCTCGCCGGCCCGGCCGCCGGCGCGCGGACGGTGGCGCTGGTGACCGACGTCGGCAACGAGCTGCTCTACGGGCTCGGCGTGGCGCCGATCGCCGGCGCCGTCCGCGAGAGCGTGGTGCGGCTGGCCGACCGCGGCGCGCGGATCGCGATCACGGGCCTGCCCCTGGCGAGCATCGCGACCGTGGGGCCGGTCCGCTATCGGGCGTTGCGAACCGTGTTCGTGCCGGGCTGCCGGCTGCCACTGGCCTCGCTCCAGGAGGCGGCGCGGTGGCTCGACGACGAGCTGCGGGCGATCGCGGCGGCGACCGGCGCCGCCTTCATCGAGCCGCCGGGCGGATGGTACGGCCTCGATGCGATCCACGTCCGCCGCCGCCGCCTCGACACGCTCTGGGCCCTGGCGGCCGACGCCTGGGGCTGGCCGCCGGCCCCGCGGCCGCCCCGGGCGTCGCTCGTCGAATGGGCCGCCGTGAGGTCGCGAGCCGCCGAGGTGCGGTCGCTGGCGCGGGTGATGCTCCACACGCCGCAGCCGGTCGTCGACCGCAACGGGCTGCGGCTCTGGCTGTACTGAGCCCGCGGCCCGTCACGACCGCCGCCGCTTGCGCCACGACACTCCACAGCACCCGAGGCCGACCGCCAGGAGTACGACGGTCGAGGGCTCGGGTACCGCCGTGAAGAACAGCACCACGTCCTGCCCATTCTGCCCCAGGCTGAAGGAGCCGCGGGTCGCGCCGTCGAGGGCGAGGCCGTTGGCGTCGAGCAGCGAGCCGCCGAGCGCGAGGTTTCCGAATCCCGTCGTCGTGCCGGCGGCGAGGTCGAACACGGTCCACGGCCGGTCGCCCGCGCGAGGAGCGATTCGCTCCACGTCACCCCGCAGGGTTGGTGTGAAACGCACCGAGGGTGAGGCGATTCACTCCACCCCCATGGTGACGTCGCGCGGCCGGCGCAGGCCGAGGGATGGTCTTGCCAAGGGCTGCCCGAGCCCCGGGCGCCCTTTACAACACCGGCAGGCTCGGCAGCGGCGGGCGGGCGGCCGCGGCGGCCGCGATTCCGCCCACGAGCCGCGTGCAGATCGACTCGAGGTACGGACGGCTCGCCGGGTCGTCGTAGTTGGCGGCCGTCTTCCCGGCGTCGCCGTGCTCGCGGATCGGGATCTGGATCGGGACCTCGCCGAGGAACGGGATGTCGAGATCCCGGGCCGTCCGGGCCGCCCCGCCGGTGCCGAAGATGTCGTACCGCTTCTGCGTGTCGGGGCAGACGAAGAAGCTCATGTTCTCCACCATGCCGAGGATCGGGATGTTCACCTTGCGGAACATCGCGATCGCCTTCGTCGCGTCGAGCAGGGCCACGTCCTGCGGGGTGCAGACGACCACCGCGCCGGTGAGCGGCAGCACCTGCGAGAGCGTCAGCGCGATGTCGCCGGTGCCCGGCGGCATGTCGATGATCAGGTAGTCGAGCGGCCCCCAGAGCGTGTCACGGAGCATCTGCGTGATCGCGCCGTGGAGCATCGGACCCCGCCAGACCACCGCCTCGCCCGCCGGCACCAGGAACCCCATCGACATCACGGGCATGCTCATCGCCGCGACGGGACCGGGCACCGTGAGCCGCATCGGCAGGATCTTGCCGTTGTCGATCGCCGGCCGGCCCGAGAGCCCCAGCAGGTGGGGCACGCTGGGGCCGTAGACGTCGGCGTCGAGCAGGCCCACCCGGCTGCCCGCGCGGGCCAGGCCGATGGCGATGCTGGCGGCGATCGTGCTCTTGCCCACGCCCCCCTTGCCGGATCCCACGGCGATCACGCTCTTGGTCTCCAGGCCGACCTGGCCGAGCTTCGTCGGGGGGCGGTCGTGGGGTTCGACCGAGACCTCGACCCGCGGCACCTGCGGGAACGCGGTACGGAGCGCCTCCTCGATGCGGGCGGCGGTGGCCTTCCAGAGCACGGCTGCGTGCGTCGTGAGGCCGACGGTCACCGCGATCTGGTTGGCCGCGGCGGCGACCGCCTGCACCTGGCCCATCTCGGTGAGCGGACGGCCCGACTCGGGATCGGCGATCCCGGCCAGGACCGCGGTGACGGCGGCCGTGTCGGGGGAGTTCATGGCGTGGTGGCCTCGGTGTGGCTGGATGCGGCCGCGGCGACGGCCACCGGCGGCGTCCCCGCGAGGCTGTCCCCGGCCCGGCAGGCCGGGGCGAGGAGACGTCCCGGCTGGACCGTGAGGATCCCGACCAGGAGGAGGCAGGCGAGCATCGCCACACCGGCCGCCAGGCCCCCGTCGGCCTGCACGCCGCGCCGGGCCGGCTTGAAATAGATGGCCGCGATGAGCCGCAGGTAGTACGCCGCGGCGATGGCCGCGTTGAGCACGAGCACGACGGCCAGGCCGACGAACCATGCGCGGCGGCTGCCCCATGTGATCGGCCCCGTCCAGTCGACCTCCAGCGCCGCGGCCGCCAGCGAGAGCTTGCCCCAGAAGCCGGGCAGCGGCGGGATGCCCGCGAGGGAGAGGAGGAACGTGGCGAGGGCGAAAGCAGCCACCGGGTTGGTCGCGGAGAGGCCGTCGAGGTCGTCGACGACGGCGATCTCCTCGCGGGGCGGCCGCGGGCCGCTGCCGACGGTCCACTCGGGCCAGCGGTGGCCGAGGTAGGCGATCGCGCCGAAGACGCCGATCGTGGCCACCGCGTAGGTGACGAGGTAGAAGAGCGAGCCGCTCATCCCGTCCAGCGCGAACGCCCAGCCGGTGGCGAGATCGCCGGCCGCCACCGGACCGCCGGCGGCCGGCCGGCCGGACCGCGTCGCGGCGGCGGCCGCCGCCGCGGCCACGCCCACGAGCAGGTACCCGGCGTGGGCGATGGACGAGCAGGCGAGGAGCCGCCGGAGGTTCCGCTGCCAGAGAGCCGTCACGTTCCCCACCGTCATCGTCACGGCGGCGAGGATCGCCGCCAGCTGCCAGCCGAGGTCGACCGCGGTCGGGCCGGCCACCGCGGCCGCGGCGGGCCCCAGCCCGAGCGCCACGATCCGGCCGAGCACGACGAGTCCCGCGATCTTCGGCAGCGTGGAGAGGAGCGCCGCGTTGCCCGGTCCCGTGCCCTCGTAGACGTCCGGGGCGTAGAAGTGCATGGGCACCGCCGCGAGGCGGAACGCCGCGCCGAGGATGGCCAT
The DNA here is from genome assembly GCA_044339885.1 of Pirellulales bacterium. GTDB lineage: Bacteria > Planctomycetota > Planctomycetia > Pirellulales > UBA1268 > QWPN01. The sequence continues at coordinate 3,435 of JBIIUP010000053.1, forward strand.
GCCCAGGGCGACCGGCAGGAGCACGGCGACCGTGCCGGCGACGGAGGGCTCGGCCGACCGCAGCCGCGCCGCGATCGCCGGGAGGCTCGTCGAGCCGCCGATCCCATAGAGGCAGACGACCGCGTAGAGGAAGAGCGCCGAGGCCACCAGCGAGAGGAAGAAGTACTTGAGGGCGGCCTCCTGCCCGTGCGCGTCGGTCCGCTTGAGGCCGAGCAGCACGTACGTGGGGATCGACACGAGCTCGAGACCGGCGAACAGGAGCACGAGGTCGCTCGCCACCCCGACGAGCGACAGGCCGGCCAGTAGGAGCAGGAAGCTGCCCGCCTCCTCGCAGGTGCCGGCGCGGTGGATGCCGGGCCCCCGACTCACGGCCGCGGTGAACAGGTCGCCCGACTGCACCAGCGCCACCAGCGCCCCGAGGCCGAGCACGGTCCAGCGGATGAACGTCGAGAAACCGTCGATCGTCACGCCCCCCGAGGAAACGGTCGTGCCCGCGGCCGGCTGGCCCCCCGCGACCGCGGCGGCGGCGGCGATCCCCAGGATCGCCACCAGCCAGCCGTGCCGCAGGCCGACGAAGGCGCCGCCGAGGTAGACGACGAGGGCCGCCAGGACCAGCGCGATCTCGGGCGCGATGAGGGCGAACGACTCCAGCGAGGTCGGCGGCATGGTCATGGCGGCGGTCGGAGGCTCAGGGAACGAGGGTGATGTGCGCGGCGTCCGCGGCGGGCCCGGTCTCGTCCATCCGCGCCGCGAAGGCGGCGGACGACGCCCGCGTCGTCTCCCGCAGGGCGGCGGCGGAGGGGCGGAGGAACGTGGAGGGATGGAGGCCGATCCAGAACACGAACACGGCCAGCGGCAGCAGCGCCGCCAGCTCGTGCCAGCGGAGGTCCGGCGTCCCGCCGTGCGGGGCGTGGAGCCCGTGCGACTCCGTGTCCGATCCGCCGGCCGCCTCGCCCGCGGCGCGGGGGGGCTCGCGGGAAGGACCGAACAGCACCCGCTCGACCGCCCAGAGCATGTACCAGGCGCCGAGCACGACGCCCGCCACGGCGGCCAGCACCATGACGAGGTAGGCCGGGCCGAGCCGGGGGGCGACGCCGGTCCAGGCCCGCTGAAAGGAGCCGGCGAGGATCATGAACTCGCCCACGAACCCGTTGAGACCCGGCAGGCCGATGCTCGAGAAGGTGAACAGCATGAACAGGGCCGCCAGCCACGGCGCCTTCGTCGCGATGCCTCCGAGGCTGGCGATGCTGCGGGTGTGGAACCGCTCGTAGATCATGCCGACCAGCGCGAACAGGCCGGCTGACGAGAGGCCGTGGTTCACCAGCTGGAGGTTCGCCCCCTCGACCGCCACCGGGGTGAGGGCGAAGAGCCCCATGACGATGTAGCCCATGTGGCTCACCGACGAGTACGCGATGAGCCGCTTGAGGTCGGTCTGCACGAGGGCCACGAGGGCCCCGTAGACGATCCCCGCCGCGCCGAGGCCGAAGAGCCAGGGGGCCGCCACCGCCGTCGCCTCCGGGAGCATCGGCAGCGAAAACCGCAGGAACCCGTAGATGCCGATCTTGAGCAGCACGCCGGCCAGGTCGACGGAGCCGCCGGTCGGGGCCTCGACGTGGGCCAGCGGCAGCCATGTGTGGAACGGCACGATCGGCACCTTGATCGCGAAGCCGGCGAGGAGCGCCAGGAAGACGACCATCTGGAGCCAGGCCCCCTCGGCCGTCATCGGCAGCGGCCGCGTCGCCAGCGAGTCGGTGAGGCCCTGGATGTCGAAGGTCACGGTGCCGGTGTGCGAGGCGTTCCAGAGGACGATCGCGAGCAGGCCCAGGAACGTCAGGACGCTGCCGGCGAGCGTGTAGATGAAGAACTTCACGGCCGCGTGGCGGCGGTCCTCGTGGCCCCAGATGCCGATCAGGAAGAACAGCGGGACGAGGGTGAACTCGAAGAACACGTAGAACAGGATCACGTCGCGGGCGGCGAACACGCCGAGCATCGCCGCCTCGAGCACGAGGAGCAGCACGTAGAAGCCCACCGGCCGCTCGTGCACGGCGTCCCAGCTGACGAGCACGGCCGTGAGCGAGAGCAGCGCCGCCAGGGCGAACATCCAGAGCGACAATCCGTCGAGGCCGAGGGAGAACCGGACGTCGAAGATGCCCCCGGTGAGCCAGGGGACTTCCACGAGGGCGAAGGGCCGGCCGGCCGCGGTGCCCGGATCCTGGAGCGCGCGGACCACGAGCCACCCGGCGAGGACGAGCGTCACGAGGGCCGTCACGGCCGCGCTCTGGCGGACCGCCTTCGCCCCCCGGCCGCCGAGCAGCCAGGCCACGACGGCGCCGACCAGCGGCGTGGCGATGACGAGCAGGAGGTGGGTGGCGGCGGGCAGTCCGGTCATGGTGGTTGGGGTCTGGGGTGTCGACTCAGCGGAGTTGCCAGGCCAGCAGGAACACGATCGCCAGCCCGCCGAGCACGCCGGCCAGGGCATACCGTTGCACGAGGCCCGACTGCAGGCGACGGGTCGCGGCCCCCAGCGCCACCGGCAGGCGGGCCACGCCGCCGACGAGGCCGTCGACGACGTGCCGATCGAAGCCGGCGGCGAGGAGAGCGAGGATCTCCAGCGGGCGGACGACGAGCCCCGCGTAGATCTGGTCGAAGTAGAAGCGGTTGGCGAACAGGCTGCCGAGCGGCCCGAGGAACCGCTCCATCTGCGGGCCGTCGCTGCGGCGGCCGAGGTGGCCGAGCGCCGCCAGCACGATCCCCACGGCGGCCGCCAGCGACCCCTGGATGGCGAGATCCCAGTGGAAGGCGTGGGGGGCGGCTGTCGCCGCGACCGCGGGGGCGGTGAACGACGGCGTGGCCGCGAGGAAGTCGGCCAGCGCGTGCGTGCTGAAGAGGAGCCAGCCGGCCGCCGCCGAGGCGACCGCCAGGAGCACCAGGGGGATCGTCATCACCGGCGGCGACTCGTGGGCGTGGTGCCCGGCCTCCTCCGGCACCCGCGTCGGTCCGGTGAACGTCATGAAGAAGCCGCGGAACGTGTAGAAGGCGGTCAGGCCGGCCGTGACGAGCGACATCCAGAACAGCAGGCGGAAGGTCCCGGGCCGGTCGAGGGCGTCCAGTCGCGTCGAGCCCGCCGCGGCGCCCGCCGCGAGCTCGGCGGCGTCCGGCGTGACGCTCGCGGGCCGCAGCCACGGCGGCCGGCCGGCGTGGTCGGCGGCCGGAGCGGCCTGGTGGTGCTCGCCGTGACCAGTTGCCCAGCCCCGGGAGTGGAGCGTGGCCAGGATCTCGTCCTTGCTGAAGAAGCCCGCGAAGGGCGCCACCCCGGCCAGGGCGAGGGCGCCGACGAGGAACGTGGACGCCGTGATCGGCATGACCCGCCTGAGGCCGCCGAACCGCCGCATGTCGATCACGCCCCCCATCGAGTGCATGACCGAGCCCGCCCCCATGAAGAGCAGCGCCTTGAAGAAGGCGTGGGTCACGAGGTGGAAGATCGCGGCCGTGAAGCCGAGCAGGGTGCCGGTGCCGAGGCTGGCGAACATGTAGCCCAGCTGGCTGATCGTCGAATAGGCGAGCACCCGCTTGAGGTCGTTCTGGACCGTGGCGATGAGCGCGGCCACCAGCGCCGTGGTGGCCCCCACGATGGAAACGGTCGTGAGCGCCCCCGGGCAGACCACGAACAGCGGCGCACACCGGGCGACGAGGTACACGCCCGCCGTCACCATCGTGGCGGCGTGGATCAGGGCGCTGGCGGGCGTCGGGCCCTCCATCGCGTCCGGCAGCCAGACGTGGAGCGGCAATTGCGCGCTCTTGCCGCAGGCGGCGAGCAGGAGCAGCAGGCAGATCGCGGTGCCCACCACGCCGCCGGCGTAGCCGGCGGCGTCGGCCAGCCGGCTCTGCCCCAGGATCCCCGGCAGGATCGCGCCGTCGGCGGAGAGCGTGTCGTGGAAGTCGAGCGTGCCGTAGGTCATCCAGAGGAGGAACGTGGCCACCGCCAGGCCGAAGTCCCCGACGCGGTTGACGAGGAACGCCTTCTTCGCCGCCCTGGCCGCCTCCGGCTTGGAGAACCAGTAGCCGATGAGCAGGTAGCTGCAGGCGCCGACCGCCTCCCAGAACACGTAGACGAGGAGGAAGTTGCTCGCCGCCACGAGCATCGTCATCGAGAAGACGAACAGGGCGAAGACGGCGAAGAACCGGGGATAGCCCGGGTCGTGGTGCATGTAGCCGATCGAGTAGATCGCCACGAGCAGGCCCACGCCGGTGATGATCACCAGGAGTGTGGAGGTGAGCGGGTCGAGCCGCAGGGCCACGGGGATCGCGAAGCTGCGGGCGGTGGGCTGGCCGGTCGCCCTGGCGCGGAGGTCGACGTCGACGTCGGCGGCCGGCGTTCCGGCGGCGGGCACGAAGGCGGCGTCGACGCCGGCCCATTGCCAGAGGGTGGTGATCAGCTCGACGGGACGAGCCGAGCCGTGGCCGCCGTCGCCGACGCCCACCTGCCGCGCCAGTCCCAGGAGGAGCGCGACGGCCACCGCGGCGGAGGCCCCGATGCCCACGACGGCCGGGAGGTGGGCCCGCGGACCGAGCGTGCGGCCGAACACGAGCGTGAGCACCGCGGCCGCCAGCGGCAGCAGGGGTACGAGGACGAGCAGCGTCGAGGGGGAGAGTTCGGGCATCGGGGAACGGTATGGTGTGGGGGCTAGACGTGCTCGCGCTGGAGGATGTCGTCCTCGTCCGCCGCCGGCTCGATCCCGGCGGGCGTCAGCCGCGGGAACCGGGCGGGGGCGGTGTCGGTCGCCGGCAGCTCGCGATCGACGACGCGGGGCAGGTTCGACTCCCGCAGCGACTGCCAGGCGGCCGCGTCGAGTCGGCCCGTCCGCGCAAAGGCCTGGAGCACGAACACGAGCGCCACCGCCGCCTCGCAGGCGGCCACGGTGAGCACGAGGATCACCAGCACGTGGCCCCCGAAGTCGCCGTGATGGCGGCTCCAGGCGACGAGGCTCACCGAGATGCCCTGGAGCATCAGTTCGGCCGAGAGGAACATCACGATGAGGTTCCGCCGGGCGAGGATTCCCACGAGGCCCAGCGCGAAGAGGATCGCCCCGACCACCAGCGCGTTCTGGAGGAGCGGCAGGCCGTTCATCGGGCGATCCTCCCGGCGGCGGTCCCGCCGGCATGATCGCCCCCGCGGGCGATGACGGCGATCGAGCCCACGAGGGCCACCAGGAGCAGCAGGCCCGCGGCCTCGACGGCGAGCAGGTGGCGGCCGAAGAGCTCCGCTCCCAGGCGGGCGACGTGGTCCTCGCGGAGCCGGTCGACGCCGGTGGCCGGCGAGGCGCCGCCCGCGGCCGGCGCGGCGGCGGCTCCGGAGCGGTCGGCGAGCGCCCGGGCCTTCGTGGGCGTCGCGCAGCATGTCGCGTCGCCGGCGGAGAGCCGGCCGATCGACAACGTCAGCAGCCCCAGGAGCACGGCGCCGGCCACCGCGGAGAGGAGGGGCTCGCTCGACACGCGGTCGTAGGAGGCCATGCCGGACGGCTGCGCGAGCATGAGCACGAACAGGAACATCACGAGGATCGCGCCGGCGTAGACGACGATCGTGGCCACGCCGAGGAACTGCGCGCCGAGCACGAGGAGGACCCCCGCCACCCCGGCCAGCGCCATGGCGAACCAGATCGCCGAGTAGACGGGGGACCGCGCGGTGATCGTCGCCGCGGCCGAGACCACCGCCACGAGCGAGACGATCAGGAACACGGCTTCCTCGCCCAGGCCGCCGAGCCGCCGGCCCGTCGCCACGAAGCCGACCAGCGCCACTCCGCCGAGCAGCGTCCCGACCCACCGTGCGGCCCGCTCGCGGCGGCCACCGCGGCCGCGCGGAAGGAGCAGCCAGATGCTCGCCGCGGCGGCGGTCACGGCGGCTGCGAGCACGAGGCCGGGGGATGGTCGGAGGAGGAGGTCGGAGATCACAGCGTGCCTCCGAGCGCGGCCGACTTCATCGGCTCGGCGTCCTTCGTCATGTCGTAGACGCTCAGCAGCTTCTCCTTGTCGAAGATCATCTCCTCACGGCTTTTGCCGGTGAGGTCGAGCAGGCTCGTCAGCTCGATGGCGTCGACGGGGCAGGCTTCCTCGCACATGCCGCAGAAGATGCACCGCAGCTCGTCGATCTGGAAGCTCTCCGGGTATTTCTCGCGATCTGGCCAGGGGCTCTCGGTGGCCACGATGTCGATGCAGTGGGCCGGGCAGGCGGTGGCGCAGAGGAAGCAGGCCACGCACTTCACGCGGCCCTCCGCGTCACGGTTGAGCCGGTGCACGCCCCGGTAGATGAGCGGGTTGCCCACCGTCGGCCGCTGCTCGGGGAAGCTCACCGTGACCTTCGGGCTGACGAGGTGACGTGCGGTCGTGGCCAGGCCGTTCACGAAGAGCGGCAGGTAGAGCCGCTCGGTGAGGCCCAGCGGCTTCTCCTCGAGCCACTTGATCGCCGGGTCGGTCGACTTCATCTCAGGCCTCCACCAGTTCGTGCTCGACGTCGAGCGGGCCGTGCGTGCGGATCGGCCGGTTGTCGGTCCCGGAGGGGGTGAGCAGGCCGGCGGCGATCCAGCCGAGAAGGAAGACGGCCCACGGGGCCGCGATGGCGACGGCGCCGGCCCCGGCCGGGCCGAGGGCCGCCACGAGCTGCGGGCGGAACTCCTCGACCACCGCCACGGTGAGGAGGTTCGCCAGCCCCAGCGGCAGCATCACCTTCCAGGCGAGGTTCATGAGCTGGTCGAACCGGAACCGCGGCCAGCTCCAGCGGACGAGCATGAAGAACAGGATCACGCCCAGGATTTTCGCGGACAGCACGCCGAAGCGGATCAGGGCCACCGTCCAGGTTTCCACCGGCCCCGAGCCGGTGAGGCCCCAGAGGTGCCAGCCGCCCAGGAACATGATCACGATCAGGAACGCGGCCGTGACCATGTGGAGGAACTCGGCCACCAGGAACAGCAGGAGTTTGATGCCCGAGTACTCGGTGTGGTATCCGCCGACCAGCTCCTGCTCGGCCTCGGGCAGGTCGAAGGGCAGCCGCGCCGCCTCCGCGAAGCTCGCGACGAGGAACACGAGGAACCCCAGCGGCTGGGCGAAGGCGTACCAGAGACCCGTGTCGGCCTGGGCGTTCATGATCGTGTCGAGCTTGAGCGAGCCGGCCGCGAGCACGACCCCGAGCAGGCCGAGGCCGAGCGGGATCTCGTAGGCCACCAGCTGGGCGCTGCTCCGCAGGCCGCCCAGGAAGCCGTACTTGTTGTTGCTCGCCCAGCCGCCGAGGAGCACGCCGTAGACGGCGATGCTCGACAGCGCGAACACCCAGAGCACGCCCACGTCGAGGCCGGGCGCCACGAGCAGGGGCTCCTCGCCGGTGAGGCCGAGCGCGGGAATCGGCGGCAGCGAGCTGCCGAAGGGGATCGCGGCGAAGATCGCCAGGGACGCCGCGAGGATCACCAGCGGCGCCGCCGTGTAGAGCACGCGGTCGACGTGCCGCGGCGTGAAGTCCTCCTTGAGGATGATCTTCAGGCCGTCGGCGAGCGGCTGACCGAGGCCGAAGAGCCGCACCTTCGTGAGCGGGATGCCGACGCGGTTGGGGCCCTTGCGGTCCTGCACCCAGGCGGCCATCCACCGCTCGACGAGCACGAGGTAGGCCGCCGCCGTCATCAGGCCGCCGACGAGCAGGCCGATCTTCACTAGGGCGACGATCGTGGGCAGCGAGGGAAGGAGGTTCATGCCAGCTGCCTCACGCGGAGGTCGACCCCGACCGGCGGCACGTCGCCGTCGAGCGCCGCGAAGGCGGCCGCGGAACCGGCGATCTGCCGCCGCACGGCGACTGGGTCGTAGAGGCCGCGACGGCCGAGCATGTTCCAGAACAGCCGCCCCTCGGGCCAGACGCCGGACGGCGGCTTGATCGCGTGGCCGAAGCTCTGGGCGCGATGGGCCACGTTGACCCAGGTGCCGGCCCGTTCCGCGAAGCCGGCCGCGGGCAGCCGCCAGGTGGCGAGCTTCATGAGCGGCGACTCGAAGAGATCCTGCACCACGAGGCACTCGAGCTGGGCGAAGGTGGCGGCCGTCGAGTCGTCGATCCAGGGCGTGGGATAGCCGCCGGTGACCCAGGCCGCGTCGGCCTTGCCGGCGGCGACGTGGGCGACGAGATCGTCCCACGACCGGCCCCCGGCGCCGTACAGGGCGAGCACCTCCTCGACGCCGCGGCGGTTGGGGCACTTCTCGGCACGGATCGTGAAGCCGCCGGGGAACGTCTCATCGGCGCCGGCGACGGGCACGTGGCCGAGGGCCAGGAACGCCTCCGGATCGATCGACCGGGCGATCGCGCAGAGCATCCAGGCCTCTTCGAGCGTGAGCATCGGGGAGACGGCGACCGCGAGCCGGCCTGCGGCCTTCAGCTCGTCTCGGAGCCGGGGCACCACGTCGGCCCACTCGACCGCCGCGAAGGCGTCGCCCGGCGCCCCGTGGCCGTTCCTGGCGGCTTCCCGCCGCCGGCCGGCCGACAGGATGCGGGCCGGGTCGTGGAGGTGGTGCCAGCCGTAGCGACCCTCGTCGCACATCCACCAGGTGTTGACGTGCGGGTTCTCCCGCGGCTTGAGCCGGTAGACGGTGTCCTGGTTGTGTTCGGTGTGGATCGAGCAGCCGGCCGAGCAGCCGCCGCACACGTTGGCCTCGCGCTTCAGGAACCAGACCCGCTGCTGGTAGAGGAAGTCCTTGTCGCCGAGCGCTCCCACCGGGCAGAGGTCGACCACGTTGCCGGCCAGCTTGTTGTCGAGCGGGAACCCGGGGAAGACGTCGATCTCCTCCTTCGCACCACGGGAAGTGACCATCAGCTCCGACGTGCCGGACACCTCGCGGGTGAACCGCACGCAGCGCGTGCACATGATGCAGCGGTCGACGAAGAGGGTGACGGTGGGCCCCACGTCCCGCTTGCGGCTCGTGAAGGGATGGAGGTCGGCCCGCCGCTCGGCCTGACCGTGCTCGAAGTGGTAGTCCTGGAGCAGACACTCCCCCGCCTTGTCGCAGATCGGGCAGTCGATCGGGTGGTCGATGAGGAGCGCCTCCTCGACCCGGGCCCGGCTCTCCTTCACGAGCTGGCTCTCGGTGACGATCACCGTGCCGTCCTTGACCGGCGTCTGGCAGCCGGGCACGAGCTTCGGCACCATCGAAATCTTGCCGGTGGCTGCATCGCGCTGGCCCGTCTCGATCAGGCACATCCGGCAGCTGGCCACGACGGAGAGGCCCGGATGCCAGCAGTAGTGCGGAATCTCCTTGCCCGCCCGCCGCGCAGCCTCGATGCAGTTGAGCCGCTCGTCGGCTCCGATCTCGATCTCCTGTCCATCGACGATGACGACCGGCATCAGTGGGCTCCGACGATCTGCAGGGCGGGCACGGGGTCGGTGACCATCCAGCCCGTGGGGTTGGTCCGCTTGACGTAGTCTTCGAACTCGCCGCGGAACTTCTTGATCGCGTTCTTGATCGGCCAGGCGGCGCCGTCGGCCAGGCCGCAGATCGTACTGCCCGGCATCATGCCCATCGTGTTGCCGATCTCGAGCAAGAGTTCGAGATCCCGGAGGCGGCCCTGGCCGGCCTTGATCCGCTCGAGCATCCGCAGGCTCCAGCTCGTCCCCTCGCGGCACGGCGTGCACTGGCCGCACGACTCGTGGGCGAAGAACCGGCAGGAGTTGTGGAGGAAGTCCACGATGCTGGTCTGGTCGTCGATGACGACGACGGCCGCGGTGCCCAGGCCGAGGCAGCCCACCTTGCCCGGGCCGGCGAAGTCGAGCGGCGTGTCGAGCTCGCTCTCCGTCATCAGGCCCATCGAGATGCCGCCGGGGATCACGGCCTTCGCCTTGCGGCCCTTCCAGACGCCGCCGCCGAACTCGTCGATGAGCTGCCGCGCGGTGATGCCCAGGGGCGCCTCGTAGCAGCCCGGTCTCTCCACGTGGCCGGAGAGGCAGTAGAGCTTGGGCCCGTAGGAGCCGGGGTCGCGGGGATTGGCCGGATCGGCCGGCACGCCGATCGACTTGAACCACTCGACACCGCGGCGGGCGATCTGGGCCACACAGGCCATCGTCTCGATGTTGTTGACGACCGTCGGCTTGCGGAACAGCCCCTCGATCGCCGGGAACGGCGGCTTGATCCGCGGCCAGGCCCGCTTCCCCTCGAGGCTCTCGATGAGCCCCGTCTCCTCGCCGCAGATGTAGGCCGCGGCGCCGCGATGGAGGTAGATGTCGAGCGAGAAATTCGTGCCGCGGATGTTCCTGCCGAGGTAGCCGGCGGCGTAGGCCTCGTCGATCGCCGCCTGGAGGCGGTGCCAGCTCCGCGGATACTCGTACCGCAGGTAGATGTAGGCCGTGGAGGCCCGCGTGGCGTACGACGAGAGGACGATCCCCTCGATCACCTGGTGCGGGTCGTCCTCCATCAGGATCCGGTTGTTGAACGTGCCCGGCTCGCTCTCGTCGGCGTTGACGCAGAGGTAGATCGGCCCCGGATGGTCCTTGGGGAGGAACGTCCACTTCAGGCCCGTCGAGAAGCCGGCGCCGCCGCGGCCGCGGAGGCCCGACGACTTCACCATCTCGACGACGTCGGCCGGCTGCTTGCCCGCGAGCGTCGCCTCCAGCGGGGCGTAGCCGCCGCGGCTTTTGTAGCTGGCGATGGAGTGGCCGTCGGGAACGCCGACGGCTTCGAGCAGGACGGGTTTGAATGGCGGCATGATCAGGTGGCCCTCGCGCGGGGCTTCTTGAGCTCGGCCTCGGCCGCTTCGGGAGTCATGTTCTTCAGCAAATCGTCGTTGGCGAGGATGCAGGGGGCGAAGTCGCAGGCCCCGAGGCATTCGGCGGGCTCGATCGTGAGCTCGCCGTCGGGCGTCGTGCCATACGGCTCGACCCCGTTCCTCGTGCAGAGGTGTTCGAGCAGGTGGTCGCCGCCGCGGAGGGCGCACGACACCGACCGGCAGACGAATGCCCGCACCTTCCCGTGCGGCTTCTCCTGGTGGAAGAACTGGTAGAAGGTGAGCGTGTCCTGCACCTCCGCCGGCGCCAGCCCCAGCACCTGGGCGATCTCGACGACCGCCTCCAGCGGCACGTGCCGCAGCTCGGCGTTGACGATGTGGAGGGCGGGCAGCGTGAGGGCGCGGCGGTTCGGATACCGGGGCGCCAGCGCCTCGATCTTCGCGACCATCTCGGCGGTGAGGGTCTTTCGCGGGGCGATCATGGGCGCTCGCAGAAATTCAGCGGAAGATTGTCAGTGGTTAGCGCCGGACGGGGCTGCCCGTACCGTCTCGCCCGGACGCTCGCGGCGGCCATCCTGGCCTCCGCTCGCTCGATGCCGCCTGCGCTCCGGCATCCTGCCTCCGCTGGCCGGCAACGCCGGCTCGACGGTACGGGCAGCCCCGTCCTGATTCGACGATGGTGGGCGATTGCGTTCATCGGTCGAGCTCCGCGGCGATGATGTTGAGGCTGCCGAGCACGGCCACGACGTCGGAGAGCGTGTGCCCGCGGATGAGGTGCGGGAACATCGCGAAGTGGAGCACGGAAGGCGGACGGCAGCGGGCCCGGTAGGCCGTGTCGGCGCCGTCGCCGACGATGTAGAAGCCCAGTT
>JBIIUP010000054.1:0-15038 GCA_044339885.1 Pirellulales bacterium
CACCCTCCCACGACACCTCGCGGATCGCCTGGGCCAAACTCATGGCTCGGGTGGGCGAGGAGTTTCCTGTTGCGTGCCCGGGGTGTGGTGGCGACATCCGGCTGATCGCGTTCATCACCGAGCCAGGGCCGATCCGGAAGATCCTGACACACTTGGGCGAACCGCTCGAGCCGCCGCCCGTGTTTCCCGCCCGCGGGCCACCCGCCGACTGGGGAGAGCTCGTGCAGGTCCACGACGACCGGGCAATCTTTCAGGCGGCGTCTGACGAACTGCCCGTGATCGACATCCGCAGCCTCTGACGGGATCCCATGCCACGGTGCGGACGGCCCGTGAGAAGGGCGGTTTCAAGACCGGTCTGCGCTGACGAGACAAATCCGGCCTTGAGCGTGGATAGGAAGCTCTTCGGCACCTCCACGATCGGGTCGCATCCAGCCCGATCAGCTCCGGCGGTTGCTCCTCATGATTCGCCCCGCTCGGCCGACGCTTGCCGAAGTGCCATTGGCCGACCTATCCTTGGGCAGGTCCGCCGCCCACAGTGTCGTTTTCGAGTCGGTATTAGCTAACAAATTGGCTAACAGGCCAACTTCCCGAAGCCGAAAAACCGAATACGCCCGGCTGGACTCGAACCAGCGACCCTGGGATTAGAAATCCCATGCTCTATCCACCTGAGCTACGGGCGCGAAGGGGGGCTGCGATTCCAGGCTCGCCACGAAGGCGACGGCCCTCGATCCGCAGGCGCCCACGACCAGTTTTCTACCACGGGGTGACGGGGTGACGGGGAGACGGGACAGCGGAACGGGCGGGGCCGGTCCGCGTCGGGCCCGTCGACGGCGCGGCTCGGCCGGGAAATCCGCGCCAATCCGCCGTCCAGGCCGCTCCGGACCAGCATTGAGCGGCGCCGGAGGGCTCTGCTAGTGTCCCCGCCCCATGGACGCCCCCTCACCTCCGGCCGAGCGGCTCTGGTCCCTGATCCCGAGGCTGCGCCGGGGTATCGATCCCGAGTCGACCTGGGATGAGTTTCGCCGCTGTCTCGCCGACCACCAGGACGAGCTGCTGACGACGCTCGACACCCGGCGGCTCGTCTCCGTGTGCGACACGTTCGCCGACTTCGGCGATCCAATCGAGCGGCGCAACGCCATGCTCGTGAGCGTGCTGGCCAACATGGAGAAGGTCGCCCAGTCCTTCCTGCTCTGGCGGCTGGGCTACGACCCGGCCGCGTTCGAGACCGCGGAATGCCCGCCACACCGCAAGGTGCGGCTCTGGGACGGCATGGACAGCTTCCACGTGGTGATCGGCGACGTCACGAACAACATGTTCGCGAGGCTCCATCCGCTGCTCGACGAGACGCCCCTGATCGCGGCGATCTTCCGCGAGATCCTGGCGCGGCTCGACCGGCACCCGACGATCCTCGGGACCTTGAACCGGTCGCACGGGCACGTCTTCGAGCCGCATACCCGCTGGCGGAAGGCGCCGCAGTACGACCAGTACCGCACCACCGGCGAGATTCCCGCGTGGAAGACCGACGACTGAACGACAGGGCTCGCCCTGCGGCTGCACCATGAGCAACTTCCGGCTCCTCGCCCCCGACTGCGTGCTCATCCACGTCCCGAAGACGGGTGGCACGTCGATTCGCAAGGGAGTCTGGCAGAAGCGGTACGAGGGTCCCGTCTTCGGAGCCATTCCTGATTCCTGGCGTGGTTTGTTCACCTTTGCCTTCGTCCGGCACCCGCTCGACCGCTTCGTGTCGGCCTGGCGGATGTTCACCTGCGGGACGGCCAACGAGCCCGACTGGCGGATGCCCGCCGACGCTCGGCCGCTGTCGATCGAGGAGTTCGGGGAGATCGTCTTCGACGACGGCATTATTTTCGACGAGCGCCGCTCGACCTTCGAGGAGCGGATCCGCCATCACACGATTCCCCAGACCCACCCCTTCAACTGCCTCAACGAGGCCGAGTTCGTCGGCCGCTTCGAGCGGCTGGAGGCCGATTTCGCCCACGTCGCCCGGCGGGTCGGCGCCGCCGAGACGCTCCCCCACATGCACGGCACCGGACACGGAGGCTGGCGGGACCACGTCACCGGCGACCTCCTGGCCGCCTGCCGCCGGTTCTACGACGAGGACCTGCGGAGGCTCGGCTACTCGGTCGACGACTGACCGGGCGGACGCTCCGCGATGACTCCTGCCGAGACATCCCCAACGGGAGACCCATCATGAAGATCGCCTGCGTGCTCCGCTCCGGTGGCCCCTACGACGGCCGCTACGTCCGCAATCTCCGGGCGGGCGTGCGGCACGGCCTCGCCGGCCGGCCGGCGACGTTCGTCTGCCTCACCGACGTGCCGGACGAGGTGGCCGCCGACTGCGACGAGGTCGTGGTCCTGGAGAAGAACTACCCGGGGTGGTGGTCGAAGCTGGAACTGTTCCGCCTCCCGGGCCCGTGCATCTACTTCGACCTCGACACGCTCGTGATCGGCGACATCGGCAGCCTGTACGAGGCCGTCGCCGCCGCCGCCGTCGGCTTCTGGATGCTCAAGCCGTTCCTCCACACGGAGACCTGGGCCTCGGGCGTGATGGCCTGGGCCGGCGACTGGTCCTCGATCTACACGGACTTCGATCCGGAGCGGGACTTCCAGTACGACTGGGACCAGCGGTACATCTGGCGGGCCGCCGACCGCCGCGGCGTGCCGATCTCGGCCGTCCAGGAACGGATTCCCGAGCTCTACAGCTTCAAGCGGCACTGCCAGGCGGGCCCGCCGGAAGGCGCCCGCGTGATCTGCTTCCACGGCGAGCCGCGACCGGCGAAGGCGGCGGCGACCGTGCCCTGGGTCGCCCGGTGGTGGACGTGAGGGCCGCCGGGGGGCCGTCCGTCCACCGCGCGGTTCAGAAGGCGTAGCCGAAACGCTCGATGTCGGCGGCATGGTGCCGGGCGACGAAGGCAACCATCTCGTCGTCGTAGGCGGCCCGATACGAGGCGTGCGTCGACGAGTTGATCCTGGGGACGTCGGTCTCAGGGATTCCGACCCGGCCGGCGATCCGGGCCACGTCGGCCGTGAGGCTTTCCGTCCGCCCCACGAAGTCGACGAGCAGGACGCCCCGCTCGTCGGCGAGGTAGTGCAGCTGGCAGAGCTTCTGGCCCGGGGGCCAGCCGAGACCCCGGGCGAACGGTGGCTGCCACTCGTTCTCGAGCAGCCACCATTTGAAGCCGCGGTGGCGAAAGTCCTCCTGGTCCCAGTCCTCGCCCGCCAGTGGATTCATCCGCTTCTGGCAGAGAAAGGAATAGAGGCTCAGCAGCCGGTCCCAGGGGTTCCGCACGAAGGCGAAGCGAAAGTACGACGCCGACGCCGGCAGCAGGTCACGGATCTGGGCGGCCGTGGTGTGGGCCTTGTACCTCGTCGGGTGCACGTGGGCGAGCAGGTGCTTGATGCTCTGGCCGCCCGTCTTCGGGACGTGCACGAACACGTACGTGGCCGGGTCGTTGACGATCATGGCGGCGCGGATGATGCCGGCCCGCGGGGGGGCGTGTCGATGGCGGAAACGGCCCCAGCCGGCTGGTCACCACGGCGGTGAGGGCCTCACCGCCGTGGTGAAAACCCCGCTAAATCCCGCAAAAAAGCGGTTTTTCGGCCCAGGATGGGCTTTTGGCCGCCCGGCGGCTCACCACGGCGGTGAATGCCCCGCGGAGTGCCCGGAGGCCCGCAGAAATTTTTTTCGGCCCGTCTTTCCGCTGATTTCGGCCGTGAAACCGCGGTGCGCGAACCGCGGAGACGGTTTGGCACGCCACCTGCATTTCCTTCTTCCAGCCGCGGCAGACGCGGTGAACGAAACACGGTGGCCCGGATTCGAAAGGGAGGTGACACATGATGGTCGTTGCAGTGGGCATCACGTCTGAGGAAGTTCGGTCGCTGACGGGCAAGCCCGCGTCGCCCCGCACGGTGCGTGGCCCGGGGCTCATGAAGTGCCTCGTCGTCTCGGGCGATGCGAGCCTGCGGAACCGGCTGGAAGCCGTGACCGAGCTGAGCGGCTGGTCCGCTTGCGAGGCTCCCGCCGACGCCGACGAGCTGTCGTCGCTGGTCGACGGCGATTACCGGCTGGTGATCGTCGACATCGCCCGCCCGCTGGGTGACCGCGTCAACGACACGGTCGAAATCGCCGAGGAGTTCG
The DNA here is from genome assembly GCA_044339885.1 of Pirellulales bacterium. GTDB lineage: Bacteria > Planctomycetota > Planctomycetia > Pirellulales > UBA1268 > QWPN01. The sequence goes on from JBIIUP010000054.1 coordinate 4,157, forward strand.
CCGGTCGCCCCGGCACGCTGCTGGTCGTCTGCGGTGCCGAGGACAGCGTCGACGAGGAGCTGTGGGCACGCCAGATGGGTGCCTGGGTGTACCTGCCCGGAATCTCCAGCGGCGATGCCCTGGTGTCGCTGTTCGCGGAGGCCCGTCGGGTCGCCGATCGTCGGGGTGTTTGCCAGTTCGTCTGAGTTCAGTGCCGTTCGAGTTCCGGCTGCGGCCGGATGAGTGGATCAGGTGGGTGAAGCCAGCCGCGTGGCTGGGCGAACCCGAGGAAACGGATCGAAACCAACTGTCCCACTTCGGGACATTTCACAAAGGAGCAGTGTCATGAGTGCATTCGTGGGTACCTATCGGGACGAGATGGAGGCCAGCTACGCGGCCGATTTCGGTCGGGATCGCGAGCCGATGCAGTCGAGGAGCCGGCGGCCCGAGTATCGCCGCAAGGGATCGGCTCCCACCCGGGTCAGCGGCATGCACTGCCGCCGGAACAAGCGATGGACCTGGGGCAGCGGGCGGGGTGCCCGAGTGCTGAACATGCGGGCTTTCGCCGGATGCCTGGCGTTGGCCCTGGCGGCGGTGGCCTCGACGGCCTCCGCGGTGACGGTGGGAGACTTCTCCCTGATCACCATCTCGGGCAGCAATGCACCGAACACGAACGGCCGCGGTCAGGTGACCACGCCGTACGCGATCTCGCAGTACGAGACCACCAACGCCCAGTACGTGGCGTTCCTCAACGCCGTGGACACGACGGGCTCGAACACCCTCGGTCTCTACTCCACGTTCATGACGAGCAACACCAGCGGCGGCATCCTCTTCAACTCCGCCGCGGGTCCGGGCTCGAAGTACTCGGTGAAGTCCGGGTACAACCAGCGGCCCGTGACCTGGACGAACTGGACCTCCGCGGCCCGGTTCGTCAACTGGCTCGTGAACGGTGGCACGACGAATCCGTCCGCCTCCACGGAGACCGGCACCTACCTGATGTCGGGCTCCGCACCGTACACCCGGGCGGTCAACGCCCAGATCTTCCTGCCCAGCCAGGATGAGTGGTACAAGGCGGCCTTCTACAACTCCGTGAGTGGCTCCTACAACCTCTGGGCCAACGGCTCGGCGGTGACCACCCCGGTGGCGACCGTCTCGGGCAGTGCCGGGCTCGCCTCGAATCAGGCGAACTTCAACAACGTCAACGCCCCGATCGGTGTCACCGACACGGGCATCTACACCTCGAGTGCCTCGCCCTACCAGGTCTACGACATGATGGGCAACGTCGCGGAAATGACCGACACCTTCTCCGGCTCCAGCTACTTCCTCTACGGTGGCTCGTGGCAGTCGCTCGCGGCCGACACGGGTTCGCTGGCTGCGACCCAGCTGCGGACGATCTCCCAGCGGAACGCCCAGCTGGGCTTCCGGATCGCGACCGTCGCCCCGGTTCCGGAGCCGGGCACGATCGCCCTGGCTGCCACCGGCATGGTCGGACTCGTCGGAGCGGGCTGGATGAAGCGGCGGCGGAAGCAGGCCGCCCCGCTCGCCGCCTCGGCCGAGTCGACGATCGTCTGACGCGATTCGTCGCGAACTTCTCACGGGACCCCGCCCCTCGGATGTCGAGGGGCGGGGTTCTCTGTTTTCAGCACCCGCATCCGTGGTAGGGTCGAAGGATGGGCGATCACCGCGACTCGACCGCAGCTTCGCCGGACCCCCGCAGCTCTCGCGGGGGCTCGCGTGACGGTTCCACCGGCGGCATCGGGTCCTCGGCCGGCTCGAGCGACGCGACGGTGATTTCCGCCGGCCCCGCGCCGCCGGCGACGCTCGCTTCGTCGGCCGACATCGGCCGGCAGCTCGAGGGGACCATGCTGGGCCCGTACCGCCTGGAGTGCTTCATCGGCGGCGGCGGCATGGGGGCCGTGTTCCGGGCTCTCGACACGACGCTCGACCGCATCGTGGCCGTGAAGGTGCTCGCCGGTCGGCAGGCCGACGACGAGGAGATGCTGCGGCGGTTCAGGATCGAGGCCCAGTCGGCCGCCCGGCTCGACCACGAGAACATCGGCAGGGTGCACGCCGTCGGGGCCGAGCAGGGCTGGCACTTCATCGTCTTCGAGTACATCGAGGGGCGGAACGTCCGCGACATCGTCCGTGACGAGGGGGCGTTCGGCGTGGCCCGCACCCTGGACGTGGCCATCCAGGTGGCCGACGCCCTCGAGCACGCCTCGCAGCGGGACGTCGTGCACCGCGACATCAAGCCATCGAACATCGTGATCACGCCGGCCGGCAGGGCCCGCGTCGTGGACATGGGCCTCGCCCGCGTGTCCCAGGTGGCGGGGGACGGCGATCTCACGGCGAGCGGGATGACCCTGGGCACCTTCGACTACATCTCGCCCGAGCAGGCCCGCGATCCGCGGGCTGCGGACGTCCGCAGCGACCTCTACTCGCTCGGCTGCACGATGTTCTTCATGCTCGCCGGACGGCCCCCGTTCGCCGACGGCACGATGGTCCAGAAGCTCCTCCAGCACCAGCAGGAGCCCCCCCCGGACATCGTCGCGCTGCGGCCCGACGTGCCGGCGTCGTGCGGCGCGATCATCGCCCGGCTCATGCAGAAGGAGCCGGAGGACCGCTACCAGCGGCCGGCCGACCTCGTGGCCGACCTGGTCACGGTCGCCGAGGAGCAGGGGCTCCCGCTCGCCGCGGCGCGGCCTGGGCCGATCACTACCGTGACCGTCCCGCCGCCGCCGCGTTCCGTCGCCATGCTCCCCTGGCTCGTCCCCGTGCTGGCGCTGCTGGGAACCGTGGCCGTGCTCTGGCTGCGGGGGGCGACGGATCGGCTGCGCACGGCCCCCGCGGACCGCCCGCGGCCCGCGGCGACCGTCGACGATGTGGATCGCGGCGACCGGGAGGGTGGGGCGGCCGGCACGGCCGAAGGACCGCGCACCATTCCTTGACGGCCCGGGAGGCGGACGATCTAGTTGGGGAGTCGCAGTCGCCGTGGCTGCCCCCGGCCGGGACGTCCGGCCGCCCTCCTTCGGAGCCCCTCGATGAGCCGCATCAGCAGCCGTTCCTGGATCGCAGCCGCCGCCCTGGCCCTCGTCGCGAGCCTCGCCCCGCGGCCGGCCTTCGCCATCAAGCAGTTCGCGGACGAATTCAAGGCGGTGTACGTCAAGGAAGGCACTCCCCTGGCCGCGGAGGTCGAGACGGCGAAGTGCAACGTCTGCCACGTCGGCAAGAGCAAGAAGGACCGCAACGCGTACGGTGAGGCCCTCGCCCAGAGGCTCGACAAGAAGGAAGATAAGGACAACACGGACAAGATCAGGAAGGCACTCGAGGAAGTGGCCGCGCTGCCGAGCCAGGAGTCCGGCAAGACCTTCGGCGACCTGATCCAGGCCGGCAAACTGCCGGGCGGTCCGGCCCAGTGACGTGCCCGCGGCCGGGCTGATCGTCGACTCGTCTCAGGGGCGGGCCCCGAGCCGGTGGTCCTCGGAAGCCGAATGCAGTCGCGAGCGCATTCGGCAGGGGGGAGCGGCTTCCTGGCAAACCAGGTGACGAGGCGAGGGGGTCGGCGAACGCTCGAGGAGCCTTGGGCCGCTTCGGCCCACAGCGACGAGACTTTTGCCGCCCCTGAGCCGGCGATCCAAGGAAGCGAAAGGCGGTCTAGCCTGCCGCCGCATCCAGCACGTGCCGCTCCAGGTCCGGGCAGCCGGCGACGGCTTCCGCGACCGTCGGCTCGGCGAAGATGCGGACCCGCTTCACGAGGTCGTCGAACTGCTCGTGGGCGAGGCTGCGGACGACGGGGGATAGGTCCTCCAGTCTCCGCCACCGGAGCGTTCCCTCGGCGGCGCGTGAGGGCGTCCGCTCGCGGACCTGGAGCCGGAACTCCACCTCCCGCTCGGCGGGCGGAGCGTCGACGAGCAGCGAGGCCGCGTCGAGGCGGAGCCCCAGCCGCGCCGAGAGCGCCGCGGCGAGCCGTGCCGAAACCGCTGCGGTATCCGCGTACGGGCGGCCGGCGAGCAGCCGGTGGATCTCGGGCTGGTGCAGGGCATCGAAGGACGCCGCCCGCTTGAAGAGCCGCCGCCGCTCCCCGAAGAGGCCGTCGACGAGGGGGGCCGCCGCCGTGCCGGCCGCCGCCGCCGTGATCCAGGCCGTGAAGCCGCCGTCGTCGCTCCGCACCAGCCGCGCCGGGTCGATGCGGTCGCGCACGATCCAGATCGCCCGCTGGAGCATGGCGGTGGCGCTCCGCACGGCGTGATGCCAGTAGACCTCGCTGAACATGACGTATCGCGCGAAGACCATCAGCTCCGCGGCGGTGCGGCCCTTCTCGGAGATCGCCAGCGCCCCCCCCGCCTCGTCGAGGCACAGGGCGTCGAGCAGCCGCTCCTGATCGAAGTGGCTGCCGTAGGGAACCCCGCAGTGGAGGCTGTCCCGCGCCAGGTAGTCCATCTTGTCGATGTCGATCGGGCCGGAGAGGAGCGAGGCGAGGATGCGGCCGGCGGGGTCGGACGCGGTGCCGGTGACGAACGAAGCGACCCGCGCGGGGTCCAGGTCCCACATGCCCTCGAGGACTCCCGCGAGGTCGCCGGAGGCGAGCAGGCCGGTCATGAGCGCCTCGTGCTTCGGCAACTCGGCGAGCCCCATGTCCTCGATCGGATGGCAGAACGGCCAGTGTCCCACGTCGTGCAACAACGCCGCGGCCACGAAGGCGGCGGCGTCCGGCTCGGCGACGGCGGCGGCGAAACGGTCGTCCCGCTGGAGCCTGCTCAGGAACTCCAGGGCCAGCCGGTAGACGCCCAGCGAATGTTCGAACCGGGTGTGCACGGCGCCGGGATACACCAGCGACACCAGGCCCAGCTGGCTCACCCGCGCCAGCCGCCGCATCGCGGCCGTGTCCAGGAGCGCCCGCACCCGCGGCGTGAGCGGCACCGTCACGCCCGGAGGGATTCTCACGCCGGTGGGGAGCGAGGCGAGCGCGGCGAGTTCCGGCAGCGATGAGAACGTCATGCGTCAGCGCCCGGCGCGGTCAGACCGGCGGCAGGCCGGCGATCCAGCGGAGCAATGCCGTGAAGAGCACGTAGAACGAGAAGTGGGCGGCCGCCGGCGTCCAATCGAGTTCAAGCGTGGCCAGTGCCGCCAGCGCTCCCGGGAGGAAGAACAATGGACCGAGAAACACCCACTGCCACATGTCCGCGGTCATGTCGGCCGGCAGCAGCCCCCTGACGCCCCAGAGGGCCGTGTAGGCGGCGGCGCAGACGAGGCACCGCAGGGCCAGACTGCGGCCCCGGTAGGGATCGAGTTCGCGTTCACGGACGGCCGAGTAGCCGATCCAGACGCTCGGCAGGGCGACGAGGAAGGCCCCCGCCAAGAGGAGCCAGGCCGGCGGCTGGCCGGGCCGCCACGCGAGTCCGACGAGCCAGGCCGCGGCCAGCACGACGACCGCGGCGGCGGCTGAGACCGCGATGACCGTCGGCGACACGGGCCGCTCGACCCGCCGCAGCGGGGCCGTCGGGGCGCGGCCCGGGCCTGCCGCGGCGGCCGCCACCGGCTCCGGCTCGTGGATCGTGACCACCTTCGCCGTCCCTGCCGGGATCGCGATCGACTGCCTGCACTTCGGGCAGGGACCGGTCCGTCCCGCGAACTGGTCGCTGACGGTGAACCGGGAGTGACAGCCGGGGCAGACGACGGGGATGGGCATGCAGAAGCCGGGTTGCGGCCGTGGGGCCGGGATCGTCCGAAGGTGCCGGAAAACCGCCTGGGGCAGTGTCAGAATCCGGCCCGCCGGCGTCAAGCCGCCGGGGCCGGGGTAGACTCGCAGACGATTCCCGTGCCGTTTCGACAGCTGCTTCCGGGGTGACACGCACGTGAGCGACGACAAGACCAGGATTCTGAAAGCGGACGAAGTGGGCCACGCTGCCGCCTCCCGCAGGGAGGACGGGAGCACCCGGATCCTCTCCGCCGAGGAGATGGGGAAGCTGCAGGGGGCCGCCGCACGGGCCCCCGCTCCGGCGGCGACCGATGCCGCATCGCGGGCCCCCCAGTTCGTCGGCGACAAGATCGTGTTCTTCTGCGCCAACGGCCATCGCATCGTCGTGCCGCGAGACGTCGCCGGCAAGCGCGGCGTCTGCTCGAAGGCGGGGTGCGGCGTGGCCGTCGTGATCCCGATGCCGCCGCCGGACGGCGCCCCCGCCTGGCCCGTCGTGGAGCAGGCGGCCGAGGCGGTGGAGCCCGAAGCCCCGGCCGCGGAGGGACCCGTCGCGGAAGGTCCGGCGGCCGCCGAGCCGGCCGAGACGGATGCCGCGGCCACCGCCGGCGGAACCGCAGCGGAGCCGGAGGCACCCGTCGGAGACGCCGGCTGGCCTCTCGCGGCGGACGGGGAGGCGGTCGAGGCCGGTCCGGAGATGGCCCTCGAATCGAGCGTCGAACTCCCGGAGCCGTGGGGCGAGGACGAGGCGGACAACCCCACCGCCCGGCTCATGGCCCGGCTCTGGATCGAGGTCCAGCACGGCGGCGCTGTCGAGCTCCACCTCGCCAACGGGAGCGTGATCAGGCCGGACGCCTACGAGTCCCGCTGGTCGCGGGGCACCCACGGCGTGTTCGCCAACTCCGTCGGCGACGACCGCGTCACGCTGACGGCGGTGGCCTGGGACTCGGTCCAGAAGATCGTCGTGCTGAACGTCAAGGGACTGCCGGACGGCATGTTCGAGTGAAGCCGCGGTCACTCGTCGGCGTCGAGATCGTCCTCGGAGATCATCGTGAAACCCTTGGCGACGAGGGTTTCCAGGCCCATCTCGGTGTTGTCCACCATGAGGGCCACGGCGGGGCGGCCGCGGGGGCGTGCCAGGATCGGATAGGCCTGGATGATGTTCACCTCGGCCTGGAGCAGGGCCGTGCAGATCCGCAGCAGCGGCTGGGAATCCTCCGGCAGTTCGACGCCGATCAGATCGCTCTCGATGAGGGCCAGCCCGGCGCGTTCGAGGATCTCCCGTCCCTGCTCCGGGTGGCTGAGCAGGAACCGGACGAAGGCGCACTCGCCGGAATCGCTGATCGACAGGGCGACGATCCGGACCCGCGAGCCGTCGAACCGCCGCACCACCTCGAGCAGCTGCCCCACGCGGTTCTCGAGAAACACGGTGAACTGCCGGAGCGTCGGCCAGTTGCGGCCGCGGGCCGTCGCGTAGCCGACACCAGAGCCCTCGCCGGAATCACCCACGCTCACGGCTTCATGTCTCCGGTCGACCGGTCAATCGCCGACCGGGGGCGCCCGGCGGGCGCCGCATCGCCACTGCCCTGCCGGGTCGGGAACCGCTACAAGAATAGGCATCCACCGAGAGGCCGGTCAACGACGCCGCCGGGTTGACGGAGAAGCCGCATGTCCGCACACGAGATCGAGATCCGCGTCCGCTACCAGGAGACGGACGGCCAGCGGCGCGTGCACCACGCGAATTTTTTCACCTACTTCGAGGCGGCCCGCACCGAGATGCTCCGGGCCCAGGGCTGCACCTACCGCGAGTTCGAGGCCGCGGGCCTGTTCATGGTGGTCTCCGAGGCGACGGTCCGCTACCAGGCACCGGCCGAGTACGATGACCTGCTCGTCGTGCGGACCCGGGTCGAGAAGGTCGGCGGCGCCCACATCAAGCACGCCTACGAGGTCGTCCGCGACGGGGCGATCATCGTCACGGGGACGACGACCGTGGTGTGCGTCGACGCCGCGGGCCGCGTCCGCCGCCTCCCCGCCTGGATGCAGGGCGACGGAGGGTAGATCACAACCGAAGTCGGAATATCGCCGGCTCGGGGGCGGCAAAAGTCTCGTCGCTGTGGGCCGAAGCGGCCCAAGGCTCCTCGAGCGTTCGCCGACCCCCTTCGCCTCGTCACCTGGTTGCGCGGGTGTCGCTCCACGTGCTCCAGGGTTGATCTAGCCGAGCGGCTCGAAGACGAACCGCTGCTCGCCGCAGAGAAACTGGGCCACGGCCCGCATCTCGACGGGGCCGTCGATCCGCACCCAGAGGCCGTTGGCCCCGTGGTTGTCGATCCGCCAGCCGCGGGGCGACCGCTTCACCCGCGCGTGCACGGGGCTGACGCAGGGGTCGTCGAGACGGATCGTGCAGTCGGTGCCGCTGCGGCCGATGCTCGCCGCGGGCGCGTGGCACTCGTGCCGGCGTCCGCCGCCCCCCGGTGCCGTCTCGATGAACCAGGCTTCCGTGAGGTCGGCCTCCTCGAAGGCGAGCCGGGTGCGGCCGATCAGGATCGTCGATCCGTGCCGCAGCCGCGCCGTGGTGACGCGGACGAAGGTGCCCGCGGAGCTGCCCAGGTCCGCGAGCTGCCAGCCGCCGGAGGCGAGCCGTTCGACGGCCGCGTGCCGGGGAGACATCGAGATGTCGTGCCCGACGACGACGTCCCCCTCGCTGCGGCCGATCACGAGGCGATCACCGCGGATCCGCACGACCTCGCCGTCCTCGCGTCCGTCGTCGACGACGTGGAGGAGGGCCATCGGCAGCCGCAGCACGGGACGGTAGACGGCGGCATCGTTCCCGGCGGCCGGCGCACCGGCGGGGACGCGGGATGCCGGCCCCCCGGGCTGCCGCAGCAGGTCGGCGAGCCCGTCGAAGGACTCGAAGAATCCCCGCTGCCGGTCGGGCGTCGCTGGTTCGTCGGTCATGGGCGTGCCGTTCCGTGGGCCAACCCCTCCAATGTACGGTCCGACGAGGGGCCGCCCAAGGGGGCGTTCGCGGCCGGCACGGGCGGCCCCGGAAGCCGCCCGCCTCCGGGACGCCGTCAGCGGGGCTCGTCGCTGACGATCCGGCCGTCGATGACGACGGCCGTGCAGTGCGTCGTGTATTCGAAGGGGTCGCCGTCGAAGACGGCCACGTCGCCGTCGCGGCCGGGCTGGAGCGTGCCCACCCGGTCGTCGACGCCGAGGATCCGCGCCGCATCGACGGTGATCGCCGCCAGGGCCTGTTCCGTGGTGAGCCCGTGGGCCGCGGCCACGCCGGCCTCGAAGAGGACGACGCGAGTCTTGGGCACATAGCCCTCGTAGCCGCTCTGCAGGGCGATCGGGATCCCCGCGGACCGGAGCCGGGCCGCCGTCTCGAAGCCGATGTTCTCCGTCTCACCCAGGCCGGCCCGCCGCATCGTCGGATGGACGATGACCGGCACCCCGGCCGCCTTGATCCGCTCCGCCGCCAGGTAGGCCTCGGCCCCCGAGTCGAGCACGATCCGCACCTTGAATTCCTCGGCGATCCGCAGGGCCGCGTCGATGTCGGCGGCCCGGTTCGCGGTGACCAGGAGGGGCAGCTTCCCGTCGAGGACGTCGACGAAGACCTCCCGCCGCAGGTCGCGATCCGGCCTCTTGTCGGCGTCGCCGCCCCGCTGCTTCCGGGCGTAGTCGCGGGCCTTCACGAGTTCGCCGCGGAGCATCGCCACCGCCTTGCTGCGGGTGCCGGGGGACTTCTTCTCGTCGCCGGGACGGGCGGCGTCGCCGAGCGTCACCGCCACCATCGCGACCGGCTCCAGGGCGGCCGCCTCGACGGTGTCGCCCACCGTCTTGACGACCATCGTCTGCCCGGAGACGAGCGCCCCCGGCGCGTGGCCGGTGTGGATCGTGGTGATCCCGAAACCCCGGACCCACTCCACGAGCCGCTCCCGCGGGTTGTAGGAGTCGATGGCGCGGAGCTCCGGCTGCACCGGCTCCCCGCGGTCGAGCTGGTCCTGGTCCTGGTCCTGGTTGAGCCAGCCGGTGAGCCCGACGGCGGTGTGGGCGTCGATCAGTCCCGGCGTGACGACCGCGCCGCGGAGCAGCTTCGCCGCGGGCGGGATCGGGATGTCGGCCGCCGGGCCGACGAGCTTGATCGTGCCGTCGGCGATGATCACGACCCCGTCGGTGATGGGCGGGCCGGCCATCGTGTGGACGGTGTCGCCACGGATGGCGAGGAGGTTCTCCTCCGCCGCGGCTCCCGGCGTCCCCGTCAGAGGCGTGCCCGCCAGGTGCAGGGCCGTCAGGAGGAGGGCCAGCAGCAGCGGCTTCGCGGGCGCGGAGCTCGTCATCGTCGGGCCTCCGACAGCCGCGCGTCGGTGCAGCAACCGTGAGCCGTCTGGTCGCGGCTGCCGCCGTAGCCGCCGACGGCGAACAGGCGGTCCTCCGGATCCTCGCGGTCGAAGACCTTGCGGCCCTCGACCCAGGTCTCGAGGACCTTCGTCCGCACCGCCAGCGGGTCGCCGGAGAGCACCACGAGGTCGGCGTCCTTGCCCGGCTCGAGCGAGCCGATCCGTTCGTGGAGCTCGAGCATCCGCGCTCCGGCGAGCGTCAGGGCCTCCAGCGCCTTCTGCCGCGACATGCCGGCGCGGACGGCGAGCGCGGCCAGCCGCAGGAAAAGCCGGGAATCGGTGACGGGGTCGTCGGTGTGGATCGCGCAGGGCACCCCGGCCCGCTCGAGGACGGCCCCGGTCGCCAGCGACATGTCCATGGCCTCGATCTTGCCGCCCGGGCTGTCGACCACGATGACCGAGCAGGCGGCTCCCGCCCGGGCCAGCGGCTCGGCCACCTTCCAGGCCTCGCTGACGTGGTGGAGCACGACCTTGAACCCGAACTCCTCCCGCAGCCGCAGCACGGTCATGATGTCGTCGGCGCGGTGGGCGTGGTGGTGGACGACGACGCGGCCGTCGAGCACGTCGAGGAGCCCCTCCATCTCGAGGCTGCGGTCCGGCAGCTTGGCCGCGTCGCCCTGGGCGGCGGCCCGCTTGCGGCGGTAGTCGAGCGCGTCGAGGAACTTCTGGCGGACGAGGGCCGCGGACTTCGACCGCGTGCCGGGAAAGGGGGGATCCTTCTGGGAGTTGGTGCCGTTGGCCATCTTCATTCCCGTGATGATCCGTCCGTCGGCGTCGCGGAACAGCATGTCCTCGACCGTGGCGGCCG
>JBIIUP010000055.1:0-14993 GCA_044339885.1 Pirellulales bacterium
GCCATCCTGGCTTCGCTGGCCAGCAAGGCCGGGCTCCAGGGCACGGGCAACCCCTCGGGGCGTGAGCACTTGCGTTGCGGGCCTGGAGGGCCTCGCCGGCGCGATGCACGGCGAGCCTCGGATGGCTCGCCCGCGGTCGAGTGAACCCTTGGCGTTCGCTCCGACCGCGTAAGCCGCCGAGGGCCTGGAGGGCCTCGCCGGCGCGATAGACAGCCACTCGTCAGGCTGCGCGACGCTCGGGCAGGCTGCCTGCGTCCGGCAGGGCCGGTGCCGCCTCGGTGGCGGGCAGGTAGTTCGTGATGTCGGCGCGGCGCATCGTCAGCCAGTAGGTGAGCGACGGCCCGGGCCAGAGGGCCGTGTTGCGGCCGGTCGCGTTGACGTACCAGCTCGAGCAGGGCAGCTGCCAGACGCTGCCGTTGGACGTGTCCCGCCAGACCGTCTGCTTGAACCGCTCCTGGAGGCGGTCGTTGTAGTCCCGCTGCACCTCGGGCCGTACCTCGACCGTCTCCAGCCGCCCCTCGTCGAGCCACCGCAGGCACTGCATGACGTACTTCACCTGCTGCTCGATCATGAACACGATCGAGTTGTGGCCGAGGCCCGTGTTGGGGCCCATGAGCAGGAAGTAGTTGGGGAAGCCGGCGACGGCCACGCCGTGGAACGCCTGCGGTCCGTCGCGCCACTCGTCGGCGAGCAGGCGGCCCTCGCGGCCGCGGACCGTCATCCGCGCCGAATGGTCGAAGGCCTGGAATCCGGTGGCGTGGATGAGCACGTCGCAGGGGTGCTCGCGGCCGTCGGCGGTGACGATCGCCCGCGGCCGCACCTCGCGGATCGGATCGGTCACGAGGTCGACGTGCGGCCGGGCCATCGTGGCGTAGAAGTCGTCGGAGAGCAGGATCCGCTTGCAGCCCAGGGTGTAGAACGGATTGAGCTTGAGCCGCAGTCCGGGATCCGAGATCTCCCGCTCCTTGTAGCGGGCCGACTCCCGCTGGCCGGTGCCCATGAGCTTGGGCTTGTAGGCGAGGCCGATGGCGATCCGCTCCGCGCCCAGGTACTGCACGGCCCGCCAGCCGCGGAGGAGGCCGGGCACGCCGGCCAGCAGCCGGCGGACCAGCCGCGGCACGGACCGGTCGCGGCGGGGCAGCACCCAGGGCGGCGACCGCTGGAAGACCGTGAGCCCGGCGACCAGCGGCGCGATCTCGGGGATGATCTGGACGGCGCTGGCCCCGGTGCCGATCACCGCGACCCGCCGGCCGGCCAGGTCGACGTCGTGCCGCCAGCGGGCGGAGTGGAACGCGGGGCCGGCGAACGAGGCCAGCCCTGGCAGGTCGGGAATCTTCGGTTCGTGGAGGGCGCCGACCGCCGAGACGACGACCCGGGCCGTGAACCGGCGGCCGTCGCGGGCCAGGATCCTCCATCGGCGTGCCCGTTCGTCCCAGGTGAGCGATTGGATGGCCGTGTCGAAGACGATCCGCCGCGTGACGTCGTGCCGGTCGGCGACCCGCCGGATGTAGGCGAGGATCTCCGGCTGTCGCGGGTACTTCCGCGTCCAGCCCGGATCCTGGGCGAACGAGTAGGAGTAGAGGTGGGCCGGCACGTCGCAGCCGCACCCCGGGTAGGTGTTGTCCCGCCAGGTGCCGCCGAGGTCGGACGCCTTCTCGAACACCACGAGGTCGTCGTGGCCCGCCTCGAGGAGCTTGATCGCCATGCAGATGCCGGCGAATCCCGCCCCGAGGATGGCCACGCCGACGTCGGTGCCGGCCGCCGGCGAGGCGGACGCGGGGTGGAGCCGCAGGGCGGGGGAGCCGTTCATGGGGGCCGGACTCTAGGAGTCCCCCGGCGGGGGATCAAGCCCGCCCCCAGCCGTCACTTCGGCCAGGTTTCCGGCGGCGAAGCGGTCGCATGACGCCGGCGGGGAGGGCCGCCGTCCGGCCGCCCGGCGACGGGACCGGCGCGCGGCCCGCCAGACCAGGCCGCTCGAGCCCGCCATGCCGACGAGCGTGACCGCATCATCCGAGCGGCGAACAGAGGGGAGGCGTCTGAGCGGGTGAACCGCACCGTGCCGTCCGGGCTGAACGGGATGCCGGTGCTGCCGGTGATCGGCGCGGCACCGATGCCGGCCCCCGGTGTCCATCACGATGACCGCGTTCGCGGCGGTCGGAGTCGGCAGGAAGACATCCTGGAACGCCGTTGATACCGTGGCCGGAGACCAGTTCGAGGAGTGGTCCCGGAGAAATCGGCCGTGCCCCGCCACTTGGCGGAACTCGGCGGGCCGTCGGAGGCGGTGAGACTGCCCACGATGGCGGTCACAGCGAGCAGGCCCAGAGACCGCGGCCGGCAGGGGCAGGAGTTGGGCGATTGGAGTCCGGCGGGGATAAGCCCCTTCGGCATGGTAGGACGGGTGAGCGGCCGGCGGTGGAGTAAGGTTGCGTCATGGAAGAACGGTTTCCCGACGTGCCCCCGGTGCCCAGGCCGTTGCCGGCGCCCGTCCTCGACGATCCACCCCGGCCGACGGCCCGGACGCTCGACGGGCTGGAGTGGATCCTGGCCCGGGAACTGGAGGCGGTCGGGGCCCGGGACCTCCGCATCGGCCGGCGGACGGTCGAGTTCTCCTGCCCTCCGGATGCTTCCCGGGAGACGCTCTACCGGGTGGTGCTCGAGTCGCGGACCGCGATCCGCGTGCTCGAGCCGCTGGGACGGTTTCGCGTCGACTCGCCGGCCGCCCTCCATGCGGCACTCCAGGAGATCGACTGGCGGGAGCAGCTGAAGGTCTCCGACACGCTGCGGGTCGACGCCGCGATCCACGACACGTTCCTCACCCACTCGCTCTATGCGGCGCAGGTGGTGAAGGATGCCGTGGTCGACCAGCTCCGCACGCCCAGTGGCAAGCGGCCCGGCGTCCAGCTCCGCGGCGCCACGCTGCGGCTGGCGCTCCATCTCGTGGGCGACGTGGCCACGGTCTTCCGCGACGCCGCGGGCCGCTCGCTCCACCAGCGGGGCTGGCGGATGGGCGAGGTGGAGGCACCGCTCTCGGAGGTGCTCGCGGCGGGCATCCTCGGGATCGCCGGCTGGTGGCGACCCGGGGTGGCGGACGGAGCGACCACCGGCGAGCCGCTCGTCGACCCGATGTGCGGCTCGGGCACGCTGGCGATCGAGGCCGCCACGATCGCCGCCGGCATGGCGCCGGGGCTGTGGCGGGCGCGGCGGAAGGCGCACGGCTTCTTCCGGTTTCGCGACTGCGACCACGCGCTGGCCGACCGGCTCGTCGCCGAGCTCTCGGCCCGGGTGCGCGAGCCGACGGGCTCGTTCCTCGCCAGCGACCTCGACCCGCGGGCGGTCGAGGCCGCGGCGGCCTGCGCGGAGGCGGCGGGAGTGGCGGCCTGCCTATCGATCGAGCGGAAGCACTTCGAGGAGGTTCGGCCCCGGGGCGGTCCCGGCCTCGTCGTCACCAACCCGCCGTACGGCGAGCGGCTGCCGCTGCCCCGCGCCGGCGCGCTGTTCCGCCGCCTCGGCGACTGGCTGGTCGCGCACTGCGGCGGGTGGCGGGCCGCGATCCTCGCCGCCGAGACGCCGGCCGCCTCCCAGCTCGGCCTGCGGCCGAGCCGCCGCGTGCCGCTGTCCAACGGCCCGATCGCCTGCCGGCTCCTGGAGGTCGAGGTCCGCAGCCGCGTGCCCACCACCTCCCCGGTCGCCGACCCGGACCGCGACCTCGCGGTGCCGCATTCTTTTCCGCCCGGCCCGCCGGGCGGGCGCACGACGGCCGACCAGATCGGCGACTTCCGCCGCCGGCTGGCCAAGCGGTTCAAGCACCTCGCCCGGTGGGCCCGCCGCCAGGGCATCGAGGCGTTCCGCGTGTACGACCGCGACATCCCCGAGATCCCGCTGGTCGTCGACTGGTACGCCGGCTGGCTCCACGCGGCCGAGTACGACCGGCCGCACGAGCGGACCGAGGTCGAGCACGAGGTCTGGCTCGACCGGATGATCGAGGCCGCGGCGGCGGAGCTGGGCGTGCCGCCGGACCGGACGTTCCTCAAGGCCCGGCGCCGGCAGCGCGAGGGGGGGCAGTACGAGAAGGTCGGGGACCGGCGGGCGACGACGTGGGTGAAGGAGGGGGGGCTCGAGTTCGAGGTCAACCTCTCCGACTACGTCGACACGGGACTGTTCCTCGACCATCGGCAGACGCGGGCGCTGGTCCGGGCGGAGTCGGCGGGGAAGCGGTTCCTCAACCTCTTCTGTTACACGGGCGCCTTCTCGGTCCATGCCGCGGCCGGCGGGGCGGCGCAGACCACGAGCGTCGACCTCTCGAACACGTACCTCGAATGGACGCGGACCAACCTGGCGCGGAACGGCTTCCGCGACGCCGGCCGGCACCGCACGGTGCGGGACGAGGCCCGCGGCTTCCTCGAGCACCGCGTCCGCCGCGGCGAGCCGCCGTTCGACCTCGTCGTCTGCGATCCCCCCACGTTCTCGCGGTCGGCGAAGAGCGCGACGCCCTGGGACGTGGAACGCGACCACGCCGACCTCCTGGAGCTCGTGGCGCGGAACCTCGCGCCCGGCGGGGTCGTCTATTTCTCGACGAACTTCCGCCGGTTTCACCTGGCCGCGGAGCGGCTGGCGAGCCGCTACTCGATCCGCGAGATCACCCGGCAGACGATCCCCGAGGATTTTCGCGACACGCGCGTCCATCGTGCCTGGCGACTGGTCGCGACGCATGGCGTTTGACCGGCGCCGTGCGCGGGCCGTACATTCCAGCCCCATGAAGCCATGGATCCGGCCACCCCGAGCGCTCCCGACCCGGCCCGTCGCACAGATCGTTCCGCTGCCGGCGGTTCTGCTGGCCGCGGCCGTCGGGACGGCGATCGCGGTGGGGGGCTGCGGCCGGCCGGCCGACCCCACGCTGGTGAAGGTCGTCTCGAGCCTGCCGCGGATGGGCAGCGCCAAGCAGCAGACCGACACCATCGTGCGGGGCATCCGCATGGCGCTGGAGGAGGCCGAGGGACGGGCGGGCCCCTTCCGCGTGGAGTACCTCGACCTCGACGACTCGACCGCGGTGGCGGGACAGTGGACGAGCGAGGCCGAGGCGGCCAACGCGCGGCGGGCCCTCCAGGATCCCGACGTCTGCGTCTACCTCGGGACGTTCAACTCCGGGGCCGCTAAGGTGTCGATGCCCATCCTCAACATCGGCGACCTGCTCATGATTTCGCCGGCGAACACGGCCGTCGGGCTCACGAAGCCGGGCATGGGCGCCCCCGGCGAGCCGGAGGTCTACCGCCCCAGCGGCAGGCTCAACTACACGCGGGTCGTCCCCGCCGATGACCTCCAGGGGCCGCTCTCGGCCGACTGGGCCCGGCAACGCGGCGTCCGCTCCGCCTACATCCTCGACGACAACGAGGTCTACGGAAAGGGGATCGCCGACCTCTTCGACGAGCGGTGCCGGGAGATCGGCGTCGAGGTGCTCGGCCACGACTCGATCGATGCCAAGGCGCAGGAGTTCAAGTCGCTCATGGCGAGGATCAAGGCGGCCCGTCCGGACCTCGTCTACTTCGGCGGCACCACGCAGTCGAAGGGGGGGCAGCTCGCCAAGGACATGGCCAGCGCCGGCATCGACGCGATCTTCATGGCGCCCGACGGCTGCCTGGAGCAGGTCTTCATCGAATCCGCCGGGGCCGCGAACCTCGAGGGGCGGTGCTTCGTCACCTTCGGCGGCCTGCCCCCGGAGAAGCTCGTCGGCAAGGGGAGCGAGTTCGTCGCTCGCTACCGCGAGCGGTACGGGGAGCTGCCCGAGGCCTACGCCGTCTACGGCTACGAGGCGATGGGGGTCGCCCTGCGGGCGATCCGCGACGCCGGCAAGAAGGACCGCCGCGCCATCGCCGACGCGGCGCTGGCGCTGCGGGACTACGACGGTGCGCTGGGCAGCTGGAGCTTCGACGCCAACGGCGACACGACGATGCGCACGCTCACCGTGAGCGGCGTCCGGGACGGCCAATTCGTGTTCGAGGCGGTCCTCGACGCCGTTCCGGATTCCCCCCCGGCGACGCAGCCCTGACGGAACCCGCCCGTGTCAGCCCAGTTTCTCCTCCAGCAATGCCTCATCGGGCTCACCAACGGCGCGCTCATCGCGCTGATCGCGCTGGGCTACACGATGGTCTACGGCATCGTCCGCCTGATCAACTTCGCCCACGGCGACCTGATCATGCTCGGGGCCTGCCTGGCGCTGTCGCTCGTCGGCTGGCTGGGACTGGCCGTGGCCGGCCCCGCGGCGACGTGGGGCGGCATCCTGGTGCTCGTGGCGGTCTGCGGGCTGTTCTGCGGCCTGCTCAACGTGGCCGTCGACCGGATCGTCTACCGGCCCCTCCGCGACGCCCCCAAGCTGGCGCCGCTCGTCTCGGCGATCGGCGTGTCGTTCATCTTCCTGAACGCAGGCCTGTTCTGGCTCGGGCCGGCCGACCGGTCGTTTCCGGAGCTGCTGCCGGCCGCGAACCTCCTGCGGGGCGACGGCCTGCAGTTCACGGCCAAGGACCTCCTCGTGCTCGTCGTCGTGGTGCCGCTGATGGTGGCGGTGTCGCTGTTCGTGCGGGCGACCAGGCTCGGCAAGGCGATGCGCGCGGTGTCCCAGGACCCGATCGCCGCGACGCTCGTGGGCATCGACGTCGACCGGGTGATCGCCGCCACGTTCTTCATCGGCGGCTTCCTGGGGGGGGCGGCGAGCGTGATCTACGGCCTCTACATCAACACGATCAGCTTCCAGATGGGCTTCACCAACGGCCTCTATGCCTTCACCGCCGCGGTGCTCGGTGGGATCGGCAGCATCCCCGGCGCCGTCGTCGGCGGGCTGGTCATCGGGATGGTGCGGGCGCTCTCCAGTGCCTATGTCGGTGAGCGGTGGACCGGGGCGATCGTGTTCGCCATCCTGATCGTGATCCTCGTGTTCCGCCCCGAGGGCCTGCTCGGCCGCGGAACGAAGGAGAAGGTGTGACGCAGTCCCCCGTCCGGACCGACCCGACCGGTGCCGTGCCCACGCGGGCGCTGGCCCTCGCCTTCCTGCGGGAGCGGTGGGATCTCGTGGCCCTCGCCGTCCTCGCTGTGGCGCCCCTGGTGGTGCCCCAGCTCGGCGGCGCGCTCGGCGGTCAGATGACGACGCTCTTCATCTATTGCATCCTGGCGCTCGGGCTCAACGTGATGGTCGGCTATACCGGGCTCGTCCACCTGGGCATCGCCGCCTTCTTCGGCATCGGGGCCTACGTGTGCGCGATCCTCACGGTGCCGATGTACCCCTTCCGCCTGCCGTTCGCGGCGGCGGCCGCCGTGAGCGTGCTGACGGCGGCGGGCGTGGGGCTGTTCCTCGGCGCACCGACGCTGCGGCTGCGTGGCGACTACCTCGCGATCGTCACGCTCGGCTTCGGCGAAGTGGTAAAGGTGACGCTGCGGAACCTGGAGCAGGTGACCGGCGGCATGAAGGGGCTCAATCCGGTGCCGCCGCCCGGGGCCGGGTCGCGGCTGGGGGGCATCGATCTCGGCCTGGCGTTCGCGGTCGACCCCCGGTGGTTCTATTACCTGTCCCTCGCGGCCCTGGCGGGCGTCGTGATCGCCATGCGGCGGCTCGAGCTTTCGCGGCTCGGCCGGGCCTGGGTCGCCGTCCGCGAGGACGAGCTGGCCGCCTCGGCGATGGGCATCTCGGCCACGCGGGTGAAGCTCTCGGCCTTCGCGATGTCGTCGGCGGTGGCGGGACTCGCGGGCTGCCTCTACGCGGCGAGCCTCTCCACGACCGCCGACCCCAACGCCTACGACTTCAACCGCTCGGTCATGGTGCTCTGTGCCGTCATCCTCGGCGGCCTGGGAAGCATCCCCGGGACGCTCCTCGGCGTGGCGCTGCTCGTCGGCTTCGACACGGTGCTGGCGCCCTGGGCCGACTCGTGGATCCAGCAGCTCGCGATCAATCCCTCGGGCTCCAGCCTGCTCTCCTTCAGCGGCTGGCGGCTGGCGATCTTCGGCCTCGCCCTGGTGCTCGTGATGCGGTACCGGCCGGAGGGCCTCGTCCCCTCGCGGCGCATGGCCGCGGAACTCCACGAGGCACATGCATGAAGTCCCGCGCGCTCGGCGAGGCCGCCTCCCTGCCGCTGCTGGCCGTCGACCGGCTCACGATCCGCTTCGGCGGCCTCGTCGCGATTTCGGAGCTGGACCTCGACGTCCCCGAGGGGAGCATCGTCTCGCTCATCGGCCCCAACGGCGCGGGCAAGACGACGGCCTTCAACTGCATCAGCGGCATCTACGCGCCCACCAGCGGGGCGGTGCGGTTCCGCGGCCGACGGCTGGAGCGGGCGTTCACCCCCGGCACGTTCTGGTCCGCGGTGGGGATCGGGCTGGTGACGGGCCTGCTGTTCGCGGCCGCGGCGGTCGACGTCGACCGGCTCTGGCTGGCCGTGGTGAAGCGGGGAATGGTCTCCGGCCAGCCGTTCACGCTCGCCGGCGCGGTCGACCGGCTGCGGGGCTACTTCCGCGCGGAACTGGCGATCGACCAGATGGCGGGCAAGTGGCGGGTGGTGAGCGCCGACGGCTCCGACGTGCTGGCGATCA
Source organism: Pirellulales bacterium (assembly GCA_044339885.1). GTDB lineage: Bacteria > Planctomycetota > Planctomycetia > Pirellulales > UBA1268 > QWPN01. The sequence continues at coordinate 8,572 of JBIIUP010000055.1, forward strand.
AGCGAGACCTCGCCGAGGCGCAGGGGGTGCGGGACGAACTGCAGGCCGCGGTCACGGCCCGCCGGGCCGGGCCCGGCACCGTGCCCGACGCGACCGACACCGAGCGGCCCGCGAGGGGCTCCGCTCTTCCGGCCGTGATGCAGGTGAAGCCCGAGGTGCTCGATCGCCTCGCGGCCGGCAAGCAGCGGGTCAGGCTCCGCGGCCTGCTGGGCTTCCTCGTCGGCTCGGCCCTCGGCGCGGCCGGCACGATCGCCGTCTGGCGGCGGGGCCGGCGGTCGCCGCACGTCGTCTCCCGCGCCGGCATCTCGCGGACGTTCCAGAACATCCGGCTGTTCGGCAACATGACCGTGCTGGAGAACGTGCTCGTGGGCCTCGACCGCTCGATCCCCGGCGGCACGCTGGCCATGCTCCTGCGGACGCCGGGCAACCGGCGGGCGGAGGCCCAGGCGCGGGGGCGGGCCTTCGAGGCCCTGGAGTTCGTCGGTCTTCGCGGCGCCGCCAACCGGATCGCGGGCGAGCTCCCCTACGGCGACCAGCGGCGGCTGGAGATCGCGCGGGCCCTGGCGACGGGGGCGTCGCTCATCCTGCTCGACGAACCGGCGGCCGGCATGAACCCCACCGAGACGACCGATCTCGCCGCGCTCGTGCAACGAATCCGGGATCGCGGCGTCACCGTGCTGCTCATCGAGCACCACATGAACGTCGTCATGCGGATCAGCGACCGGGTGGCCGTGCTCGACCACGGCGTGAAGATCGCGGAGGGCACGCCCGCCGAGGTGCGGCGGGATGCGAAGGTGATCGAGGCCTACCTCGGCGTCGAGGCGTGAGGGTTCCGGCGATGCCGCTCCTGGAAGTGCGAGATCTCGAGGCGGGCTACGGGCCGATCCGCGCCCTCGACCGCGTGTCGCTCGACGTCGACGAGGGGGAACTGGTCGCGATCATCGGCGCCAACGGCGCGGGCAAGACGACCCTCCTCATGGCGATCTCGGGCGTGGTGCCGTCGCGGGCGGGGAGCATCCGCTTCTCCGGCCGCGACCTGGCCGGCATCGCCCCCCACGAGATCATGCGGCTGGGCGTCGGGCACGCTCCGGAAGGCCGCCGGATCTTCCCGCGGCTGACCGTTCGCGAGAACCTGGAACTCGGCGGTTTCACGCAGACCGACCGCGGGCGGCTGCAGCACGACATCGCGGAGGCCTGCGGGATGTTCCCGGTCCTCGGCAAGCGGCTCGGCCAGCTCGGCGGCACGCTCTCGGGGGGCGAGCAGCAGATGCTCGCCATCGCCCGGGCTCTCGTGGGCCGCCCGCGGCTGCTGCTCCTCGACGAGCCCTCCCTCGGCCTGGCGCCCCTGATCGTCGCGAAGGTCTTCGAGGTGATCGCCGCCCTCTCGGCCCGCGGCATCGCCGTGGTGCTCGTGGAGCAGAACGCCCGCGCCGCCCTCAAGCTCGCCTCGCGGGCCTGGGTGCTGGAGACGGGACGCGTCACGCTCTCGGGCTCGGGGGCCGAACTGGCCGCCGACCGCCGCGTCCGCGACGCCTACCTCGGCGAGGGGTGACCGCGGCGGCTCGGCCCGAGCCGCTGCCGGCCGGGTCGCGCGACCCGGACCGCTCGTCTCGGCGCCGATCGTGCGCGTCGCGGCTCGATTGGCATTCCCGCTGAAAAGTGTATACAACCGGGTCGAGGTTTCGAATCACCGGGGTTTCGCGGCCGCGGACCGGACCGTCGCGGCGCCGAGGCGATGGAGGGCGACCATGCGCAGGACCGTGATCGGATGGCTGCTGCTCTGCGGTTGCTCCGCCGTCGTCGCGGCCGAGCCGGAGCGGGTCGATCTCTTCACGTCGGGGGAAGGGGGCTACGGCCGCTACCGGATTCCCGCCCTGCTCGTGACTGAAAAGCGGACGTTGCTCGCGTTGTGCGAGGGCCGTCGGAAGGCGGGCGGCCTGACCGGCGACATCGACATCGTGCTGCGCCGCAGCCCGGATGGCGGCGCCAGTTGGCTGCCGCTCCAGGTGGTCGCGGATCACGGTGCAGACACGCTCGGCAACCCGTGCATCGTGCAGGACCGCACCACCGAGACGCTGTGGCTGCTGTTCACGAAGAGCCCGGGTGACTTCACCGAGAAGCAGATCGTCGCCAGCGAAGCGCCGACCAGCACCACGGTGTGGGTGACCAGGAGCACCGATGACGGAGCCACGTGGTCCGCCGCCACGGAGATCACCGCCACGACGAAGCGGGACGACTGGCGTTGGTATGGCACCGGCCCCGGCCACGGCCTGCAGCTGGCGAGCGGCCGCCTGCTGATCCCGTGCTATCACTCGGTGGCCGACACCCAGATCTATCGGTCGCATTCCGTCTTCAGCGACGATCACGGCGCGACGTGGGAATTGGGCGGGGTCACCGGCGACCACACCACCGAGCCACAGGCGCTCGCGCGGGCCGACGGCTCGATCGTCCTCAACGCGCGGAGCATCGCCAAGCAGGGCTTTCGCACGCTGGCCACGAGCACCGACGACGGCACGACCTGGACCGACGTCCGGCTCGATCCCACCCTCACCTGCCCGAGTTGCGAAGGCAGCCTGATCGAATACGCGAGCGGCCAAAACGGTGAGCGGAAGACGTGGCTCTTCAGCAACCCTCCCGGCCCCGGCCGCCGCAATCTCACGCTGCGGGCCAGTTCTGACGAGGGGGCCACGTGGCCCATCGCGAAGGTTCTCGACGCCGGCAGCACGGAATATTCGAGCCTGGCCCGGCTTCCCGACGGCCGCGTGGGCGTGCTCTACGAACGCAGCCCGGGCACCGTGTATCGGGTGATCATTTCATTCCTGCGTCTGGACCTGGATTGGCTGACGCAGTGACGCCGTCGCCGGAACCCCGGAGGATTGTCGCCATGTCTCGATCGCCCCGCGTCCGCCCGACGCTCGCCTTCGCCGTGCTGCTCTGCATGCTGCCGCCGGCGACCGGCGGAGAGTTCGTCGTCGCCCCGGCCGAGGGGCCGCCGCTGCCGGTCGTGTCGGCCGCGCCGCCGAAGCCCGTGCGGCTCCTGCCGGTGCCGGCCAAGGACGTGCCGCTCGACGATCCGGCCTGGCGAGACCACCTCGCCTCGAAGGCCACCGTCGACGCCTGGCGCGAGGCCGTCCGCGAAGCCGAGCAGGCCGACCGCCTCGCGGCGTACCTGGAGCGGATCTGCGGCCGCGCGCCCGACCGCGTGAAGCGGGCCGAGCCGCTGCCCGAGGCGGCGATCGTCGTCGGCGCGGCCTGCCCCGAGGAGATCCGCGCGGAGGCCGCGAAGCTCGGCCCCGACGGCTGGATCCTCCGCACCGTGGGCCAGCGGCTCTTCATCTGCGGCGGCGGCCGCCAGGGCACGCTCTACGGTATCTACGCCTTCCTCGAGGACGTGCTCGGGTGCCGCTGGTGGGCCCACGACGCCGAGCACGTACCGACGATGCCGCGGATCGCGACGCCGCCGCTCGACGTCCGCGTGAAGCCGCCGTTCCTGCTCCACGACCTCTTCAACCGCGAGGCCCAGGAGCGGGCCGGCGACATGGTGTGGAAGACCCGCAGCAAGAGCACGTTCCAGCCCTCGGGTCACCACAACTTCTACACGCTCCTGGCCGACGTCGCGGCACAGAAGCCCGACTACTGGCCGTTCGTGGAGACGAAGGACAAGCAGACCGGCGCCGTGACCTTCCGCGGCCGGGCCGTGGCCAAGGACGCCGGCGACTTCAACAGCCGCGTCTTGCACTTCAACTACCTCGCCTCCGGCATGGCCGACGACCTGGCCACGGCCCTCGGCCGTGAGATCGTCCGCCGCGGCGGCAACGTGACCGACTGGGTCTACATGGCCGGCCAGGGAGACTGGTACGGCGGCCTCGACCAGTCGCCGGAGAGCCGGGCCGTGTACGAGGAGGAGACCTGGACCGACGTCGACGGGCAGGTGCACGGCGGCTCGAGCGGCCCGCTCCTGCGGCTCATCAACCGGACAGCCGCGATCGTGGCCGGCAAGCATCCCGGCGCCCAGGTCGGCACGCTCGCCTACATGAGCACCGACAGCCCGCCGGGCAAGACGCGGCCCGCCGACAACGTCTGGATCTGGCTGCCACGGCTCCGCTACGGGATCACGCTTTCCATCGAGGAGGCCGCCGCGGCCGACCGCGTCAGCGCCGGCGCTGATCCCGAGACACTGGAGCGGGTGCCCACGACCGAGGCCGAAGCGGAGGCGGCCGAGGCCCAGGCCGCCGGGGCCCGCAAGCCCACGGCCGCCGAGGAGTTCGCCGCCCGGCGGGAGCGCGAGCGGGCGGCCCGCCGTCGGGAGGCCACCGTGAAGGCCGCCGCCCGCAGCCGGTCGATCAAGCGGAGCATCGAGCGCTGGGCCGAGATCGCGCCGGGTCGGCTCCTGATCTGGGAATACGGCGTGAACTACACCAACTACCTCCGTCCCACGCCGAATGTGCGGGCGATGGCGGAGAACATCCGCTGGTATCACCGCATCGGCGCCCGCGGGATCATGGTGCAGGGCAACTACACCTCCACCGGCAGCGACCTCGTGCTGCTCAAGAACTACGTGTGGCGGAAGCTGCTCTGGGACCCCACGCTCGAGGTCGAGCCGCTCGTCCGCGAATTCTGCGCGGGCTACTACGGCCCTGCCGGCGACGATGTGCTGGCCTACGTCACGGCACTCGAGGACTCCGTCCGCGGGCCCGAGCCGATCATCGCCGACGAGTTCGACACCCAGGCCCGGTATCTCACGCCCGAACTCCTCGCGACGCTCGAGGGGGCCATGGCCCGGGCGCGGGAGAAAGTGGCCGGTCCGGGGCAGGAGACGTTCCGGCAGCGGGTCGAGGAGGCGGCCGCGTCGCTCGAGGCCCGCCAGCTCTGGAAGCCGGGCGCTCCAGGCGTGCTCGTCGAGCGGGACGGCCGGCTCGTCCGGGACGATCTCGGCGGCGCCGACACCCAGGCCCGCGCCGAGACCCTCGCCAAGGCGGCCCGGGGCAGCGGCGTGACGGAGATGTCGTGCGCGGTCTTGCAGACGCGGCGGATGCTGGCCGCGAACGGCGGGCCCTTGCACGCGCTCGCCGCGGGGGGCGTGACGGCGAAGGTCGCGCCGCGTCAGGGCACCGCCCGACTCTGGCAGGTCGCCCGGGACGGCCGCGTGGTCCTCGAAAAGTCATCGCTCGCCCCCGGCAGCGACCTCTTCGACGTCGTCGGCGAGCCAACGGCGAACCGGATCGAGATCGTCGGCGAGACGGAATACGGCTCCTGGGACCCGACTCCGGACCATCTCCAGAGGGAGACGCTGGCGATCGCGCCCGACGGCCGCCTCCACTGGACGGCGACGCTCGAGCGCACGAACAAGGCCACGGGTGACAGGGCCGCCGCCCGGATCGAAACCCGCTACGCGGCCACGAAGCCCGAGGAGGTGACCGTCGAGTACGACGCCGGTTCCGGCTGGCAGCCGCTCCCGATCGCGCCGTTCACCGGCCGCGGCCGACCGGTGCGGGACAAGGAGCTCAAGGGCAAGCCGCCCGAGCCCTACATCGTCGAGATCGAGCCCCGATCGGGCCTCCGGCTGCGGGTCGTCCGTGCCGGGGGCGCCGACGCGGTGGTGGACACGATCGCGGCGCCGAAGATCGTCGCGGCCTGTGCCGTCTGGGTGCCCAGGGAGAAGGCCGTGAAGACCTACGTCTGGGGAGAGCCGGTCACGGGACTGGAGTGCGGAGTCGTCGTGCCGTTCTGCGATCGCGTCATCGCAGTCGAATCCCGCTGATCTCCGGCGGCCTTCCGGAGTCTTCCCCATGCGGATCACGGCCGTCGTGCTGCTCGTGGCAACGTGCGGGTCGAGCGTGGCCGCCGACATGCGCGAGGCCCGCCGGGCCGCCGCCGACCGCCCGCGGACGCTGATCTTCAACAACGACGGCAACGAGACGATCTACTTCATGACCGAGCCGACCGCGGCCAACCTGCTCGCCCTGCGGACCGCGCCGCTGGCGGGTTCCGGCGTGCGGGCGATCTTCTACTGCCCGCTCTCGTCCCCGTTCGGCGTCTTCTCCCACCACACCCGCGTGGGCGAGCGGTTCGAGACGCGGGACGGCCGGTTCGCGAACAACCAGACCCGCGGCCTCTTCGAGGCGGGCGTCGACCCGCTGGCGGAGATCGCCGGCTGGTGCCGGACGCACGACGTCGAGTGTTTCTTCAGCATGCGGATGAACGACACCCACGACAGCAACGGCGCGGACTACGCGCCGCTCGTGCTCGCCACCAGCAGCCTGAAGCGCGACCATCCCGACTGGCTGCTGGGCACGCCCGACTGCAAGCCGCCCTACGCCCGCTGGACCGCCGTCGACTACGGCCGGCCCGAGATCCGCGACCTGGCGTTCCGCTTCGTCGAGGAGGTCTGTACCCGCTACGACGTCGATGGCGTCGAACTC
>JBIIUP010000056.1:0-14963 GCA_044339885.1 Pirellulales bacterium
GGGGCGGAGCCGCCGTCGGCCTCGGCCTCGCCCGCCGTCGCCTCCCGCACGGCCACGCTCTCGCCGTCGACCTCCGCCTCGTCGGACGGCGGCGACCGTTCCCCGTCGTCGTCGTCGGCTGGCTCGGCGACGACGACCATCGTCATCCGTCCCTCGTCACGCGTGCCCCGGGAGACGGGGAGCGTCCCGCCGACGAACATGCAGACCACGGCGAGCATGCCGTGGAGGGCCACCGAGAGCGCGACGCATTTCTCCAGCGTCCGCGACTGCAGCCAGCGGGCGTGCACGAGCAGGGCAAAGCCCGCCGCCGCGGCCACCGCGATCACGCCCCCGACGATCCATCCGAGTCCCATGGCCGCGCGCCGGTCACTTGCGGACCGCCTCCGCCCGCGGCCGCACGGAGATCGCCAACCGGCGCACGCCGGCCTGGCGGCAGGCATCGTAGATCTCGGCCATGCGGCCGTGGGAGACCGCCTGCTCGCCGCGGATCATCACGGACAGGTCCGGGCTGGCCTCGCGCAGCGACGCCAGCCGCGCCGGCAGCTCCTCCGGCGGCACGTCCTCGCCGCCGAGCCGCACGGTCCCCGTGGCCTTCACCTCGACGATCTCCGCCCGCGGCCCGTCGACCGCCCCGGCGGCCCCGGCCTCCGGCAGGTCGAGGTCGAAGACCCGCTCGTCGCCCGAGAACTTCGTGGCGCACATGAAGAAGATCGTGAGCACGAGGATCACGTCGATCATCGGCGCCAGGTTCGGCGTCGGATCCTCCTCCTCGGTGAGTCGCACGAGCGGCACGGTGAATTTTCCCGGGGCACCGCCGGCGGCCTAGGCCACGCGGCGCTTGGAGTCGCCGAGCGCCTCCTGCGAGATCTCGTCGATGACCTGCTGGCACGTCTCGTCGAGCCGCATCGCCAGGCGGTCGACGCGGCTGGTGAACGTCCAGTGGAGCACCATCGCGGGAATCGCCACGAGGAGGCCCATCGCCGTCGTGATGAGCGCCTCGCCGAATCCGCGGGCGAGCAGGTCGGGCCGCCCCATCGCGCCGGCACCGGCCACGTCGTTGAACGACCGGATCAGGCCGAACACGGTGCCGAGGAGGCCCAAGAGCGGCCCGATCGTCGCCACGCCGTGAAAGAGCCGCCGGTACCGGCGGAGGTGGTTGACCTCCCGCTCGCAGGCATCGATGGCGGCCTGCTCGATCTCGACGGTGGGCCGCCCCCAGCGGCGTACGGCGGCCGCGAAGACCCGGGCCGCCGGGCTGCCGTTCTCGTCACAGGCGTCGAGCGCCGTTCCGCGTCCCAGCTCGCGGGCCTGGAGCTGGCCGATGAACCGCTCCACGAAGGGGCGGGGGACCACGCGGGCCGCCCGGAGGCTCACCGCCCGCTCGATGCCGAACACCGCCAGCGCGAAGGAGCAGCCGACGAGCGGGATCATGAGCACGCCCCCGTCGCGGAGCGTGGCCAGGAGGTTGCCCGTGGGGATGGCGGGCGGCGCCGTCGCCGGAGGCGGCTCGGCGACCACCGGCGCCGCGGCCACGCGGAGCGGCTCGCGGACCGCCGAGTCGGTGCCGGCCCAGGCCCGGGGCTGCTGCGCCTCCGCGGCGGCGGCCAACACGCCCGTCGCCACCGCGGCGGCGAACGCCAGCCGTCGCGGCCGCCCGCCCGTCGTCCCGGAGCTCCCTCTCCCTGGCGCCTGCATCGTTGTCCGCCGGTCGACCGACGCGGGCCGCGGGCCGATCCGTCGGCCTCCACTCCCCGTCTCCCGGGAAACATCGGCCGGGTCGGATTCCACTCGCGCATCCTTCCGCGGGGGCGTTCGCCTGCGGCACGACCGCCACGATCGGCAGGGTCGGCGGCTTCGGTAGACCGGTCGCCGTGCGACCGGAGTCCCGGTTGCACGGCAACCGGGCTACTCGACGGCAATCGGGCTACCCCGCGGCAACCGGGCTACTCGACGGCAACCGGGCTACCCCGCGGCAACCGGGCTACTCGACGGCAATCGGGCTACCCCGCGGCAATCGGGCTACTCGACGGCAACCGGGCTCCGTCACGGTGACCGGGCTGCTGCCCCGCGGACCGTGGCGGCGGTCACGCGTTTAGAAGTTCGCGTCGCAGCCGGTGTCGACGTCGCCCACCATGTGCAGGTGGTCGTGGTCGATGTAGAGGACCTCCTGGCAGTCCTCGTCGACCAGCGTGTGGGGCACCGGCCAGCCGACACGCTTCACCTCCTGGAAGTAGACGGTGCACTTGTAATGGGCGTGGTGCATCTGGGCCGGGCCGACCAGCGGGTAGTGCCGCGGCGGATCGACGTAGTCGGAGATCTTGCACTTCGTGATCCGCACCCGGTTCCGCTGGATCTCGTAAAAGAACGGCCAGTTGCCCTGCACGGGCCGGGCCTTCTCCAGGGCGCGCATCACCTCGTCGTCGCTGGGCTCGTCGAGCGCCTCGCAGGGGCCCCCGGCCTGAAGCGGCCCCAGGACAGGCGACCGCTCGTACCGCTCGTAGTTCCAGAACTTGTCCTCCTTGGACTTCTGGAGGTAGACGGGCACCGGGATCGGCACGGTCAGGGCTCCGAAGCCGGCCGCGTTGCTGAGCGGTCCGATTTGCGGGCCCTGCGAGGTCAGCCAGAGGCAGCCGCTCTGCGACGACACGCCCACGACCATCACGAAGGCCGCCGCGAGATACCGGGTCCGCATGATCATCCGAGCACTCCTCGTCGGGAGGACCGATCCTGCGGGTTGTATCGACCGTGCGGGGCCGCGAACTTGCGGCTTTATTCCGGTTTTGCGGACCGGGCGGCCCGACGTCCAAAAACGACGCCGCCCCCTGCCGGGCGGGCGGGGGGCGGCGATTGGACGTCGTGATCGGGCGACCGCGGTCTAGCGGTGGTGGCTGTGGATGTGCCGCTCGTCGAAGTCGAGCCACCACCAACCGTCGTCCCACTCCAGCGAAACCCGGCGCCAGCCCAGCGGCACCTGCGGATAGGGATAGAAGGGCCCGATGTACGGCCAGGCCGTGGGCGAATACTGGGTGGGATACTGCAGGGCCGCGTAGTTGGGATACGCCGCGTAGCTGGGCCAGGCGTAGTTCGGCATGTTCGGCCCGCCGCCCCGCATGGGCACCGGCGGCATGCCGACACCCGTGCCGCCCATCGGCACCGGGCCGCCGCCCGCGTAGCCCCCGTCGACGCCCGGTCCGGCATACCCGGCGCCACCGTCGACCGGTGCGCCCTCGCCGTACCGCATGGTGCCGGGAACGATCTGCCCGTCGCCGACGTTGCCGCCCGGAAGGCCGATGCCCTCCGCCGGGCCGTCGTAGCCGCCGGGGGCCGGAAGCGTCATGTGCTCGCCGATGCCGCCGGTCCGCATCGCCACCCGCGGACCGGTCGAACGGGTCTGCAGCGGGCGGCCCTGCTGGGTGGCCAGCGGCATGGGCGGCCGTCCGCCGCGGGTCGCCACCGGCCGGCCGCCTCCGCGGTTCGTCGGGTCGACGGCCTGTGCGAGCTGGACGTCCCCCGGGGACGGCTCGTCGGCGGCCGGCAGAAAGAGTGCGAACAGGCCCGACGGCTTGGCCGGCGCGGCCTTCGAGTCGGCCGGCGGGGTCGTCGCGGGCCGGGATGCCTGAACGGCGCGCGGACTGCCCGAGTCGATGGTGAGCCGGTTCACGACCCGCTCGACGCCGGGGCTGCTCTCGACGATGCCCAGCGCCGCGGCCAGCTGCTTCTCGTCGGCCACCCGACCCTCGAGCCAGACGGTGCCGGACTTCGCCTTGACGGTGACGCGATACCCCTGCAGGGCGCCGGAGTCACGGAGCCGTGCGGCCACGCCCGCGGCCAGATCTTCGCCCCGAGCCGAGGTCGCCACGAGCGCCGAGACGACGAGGACCGTGAGGCAGGTGATTCTCGAAGTGGACATGCATCCCTCCTGGCGACGCTTCGGGCGACGGCCCCGCGGACGAGGTCCGCCGGAACCGCAGGGCACGTGGATCGACCACTCGCCCGCCGTCTTCTTCGGCTGAGGGTCGCACCGAAGGGGAGTTTTTTTCCGATTCGCGCGGCGCGGCGCGGCAGACGTGGCAAGCCGGGAAGACGAGGCAGGCGGGGCGTCGCCGGCCGCGGTTCAGCAGCGGGTGCGATGCGTCGAGGGATCGAAGACGGCGATGAGCGTCATGATCGCCAGGGTGACCGCACACGAAGCAGCCGCGCCGGGCCCGATCCGGATCGCGGCACCGCAGGCTGTCCCGATGACGGCGAGCCCTGCCAGGCAGACAGCCTGGCCGAACCGCTCGTGGGGCGTGCCCTCGGCGATCCGGGCGATCCCGGCGGCGACGACGCCGAGGATCTGCACGACCCCGAGGGCACAGAGCGTGGGACTGCAGGCGGCGGCGAGGAGCAGCATGGGAAGGCACCGGGGGGAAGGGGCGACGGCGTCGCCCGGGGCGGGACGATATAGCCGCCGGCCGCCCTGGGCCGCAAAGCCAGTCCCAAGCCTCACCCCGCCCGCCGCAGACCGCCCACGCTGCCTCGATGGCGGCTCCGAGCATCCCCGCGGCCCCGACGTCGGGCGGCCCGCCGCTACTTGCCGTCGAGCACGGCTTCGAGCTTCCGCTCCAGATCGGTGATCGAGACGTTGCGGTCGACCACGTTGCCCTTGGCGTCGACGAGCATCATCGTCGGCAACGCCAGCACCCCGAACTCCTCGGCGAGACGGCTGTCGAGCCCGCCCGACTCGTGGAGCTGCGGCCAGGGCAGCGGCTTCGCCTTGAGGAATTTCGCCAGCTTCGCCTTGTCGCCGTCGAGCGCGACGCCGATGACGGCGAACTTCTTCGGCCCGTACTTGCCGAACAGTTCGCGGATCTGCGCGAGGTCCACCTTGCAGGGCTCGCAGTCGGTCGACCAGTAGTGCACGAGCACGGGGACGCCGCGGAACGACTCGACGGAAAGCTTTCGCCCTTCGAGCGTGGGGCCGGCGAGGGCCAGCGGCTTGCCGACGCTCTCCAGCCGCCGCACCGCGCCGGCGGCCTTGCGGGCCTGGGGCGTGCCGGCGAACTCCTGCACGATCGCCGCGTACCGGCCGATGGCCTCCTTCTCGCGCCCCTCGAACTCGTCGCGGAAGCCGAGCTGCAGCATCGCCTCGGCCGCCTCCGGCGCCTGCGGATAGGCCTCCACGAAGGCCCGCAGGTCCTCGAACCAGCGGTCCTGCAGCTTCTCGCCGTCGACGCCCGGCTGCTGCATGGAGGCCGAGTAGCGGGACTGTGCGAGCCGGAAGTTCACGAACGCCGCCTGCCGCTCGTCCCCCTTCAGCGCCTCGGCGAGCTTCTCGAGCTTCGCGATCCCGTCGGGCATGATGCCCTCCTGCACGTAGGCCGCGAGCGTCTCGACGAGCTGGTTGGCCCAGAAAGCCCGGTCGGCCTCGACGCACGAGCCGTAGACCTGCTCGAGCACGCCGACCTGCTGGGCGGCGAGCTCCTTGCGGGCCGCCGGATCGGCGGCCGCCATGCGGGCCTCGATCTGCTGGAGCTTGGCGATCAGCGGCTTCAGCCGCTCGTCCTGCGCCGGACCGGCCCCGGCCGCCGCGCTGCCGGCACGGGGCGAGAAGAAGCCGACCGCCTCGCCGAGATCGCCGGATTCGCCCAGCAGCTGCGGCACGTCGATCGGCCGCCACGCGTCGCCACAGCGGACGAGCGACCCCACGAAGACCTGCCCAGCCGTCGACTTGCCACCCGACTCGGTCTCCACGAGCGCCACCACGTTGTCGTAGGCCGACACGTCGCGGCCCACGCCGTCGCTCCCCTCGGGCAGCACGCCCGGCGACTGCGGGGCGAGCATGCTGGTCCAGCGGGTCGCGGCCGACACCTGCTTCTGCGCCGCCGCCACCTGCGGAAACTGCTTCGCCGCCCGCTCCGCCCGCGCCACGAGCTCCGCCAGCCGCTCGCCGGTGAAGCCCGCGGCCTCGAGATCGGCCTTCGTCGGCAGCAGACGCTTGAAGGTCGCGGCATCCTTCGCGCGGATCGCCGCCACCACCTCGGCGGTCGCCTCCTCGGCGGTGATCTGCTTCCAGACGTCGATGGCGCCGTCGCCATCGACGTCGACGCCCCAGCGACTGCCGCCGGAGTTGAGCCAGCGGAACTGATCGGCGGCCCCCTTCGCGTCGTGATCGGAGTCGATGTCGCGGTAGACCTCGACACCGTCCTTGTAGTAGCTCCACCGATCGACGACCCGGTTGCCGTTGGTGTCGGCGAACGCCCGCAGGATCTCCCCGCCGGGGCCACGGACCACCAGCGCCGCGACGCCGTCGACCTTCTCCTGGCCGATCGTCGCCTGCTTGGCGACCTCCGGCGACGGGCGGTCACAGTCCACGCCGTCCTGGCGCGGCCGGTAGTCGAGCGCCTGGCCGACGGACGGCTGGGCGGCGTGGGCGGCTCCTGAAACGGCCGTGGACACGACCAGGACGACGGCACAGTGGACGGCGGCTCGGGGCATCGGCATGGGCTTGGCTCCTTCCCTGGATGAGCCGACCAAGGTATCCGGAACGCAGCGTGGCGCCAGCCCCATTTTGACCGTGGCGACGACCCTGACGCCCCCTTTGCATTCACCTGGGGCAGACTTAGACTCGACGGATGTTCGCGGCAGGAACAGCCGTCGGGCGCGCGTAGCTCAGTTGGTTAGAGCGCTACCCTGATAAGGTAGAGGTCCCAAGTTCGAATCTTGGCGCGCGCATTCCAGGACCTGCTGCCGGCTTCGCCGGTCGGGACGCGGTCCTGCGGGGACGTAGCTCAATTGGGAGAGCACCGCCTTTGCAAGGCGGGGGTTGTGGGTTCGATCCCCATCGTCTCCATGCTTCAGGGCTGCAGGGCCATCCGTGGCCCCTGCGGGCGAGGCTCGGGGTTGCCCACGTCCCATCGCCGGGCGGTCGCTGCGGCCATCCGGGCCTCCGCTCGCTCGATGCTGCCTGCGCTCCGCCATCATGGCTTCGCTGGTCAGCAACGCCGGCTCCCGGGGCATGGGCAACCCCTCCCGATACCCTCTCCGCCATTCGCCTCCCGAGCCGGGATTCGCATCAACCGGACATGCGCTCGATGCCCGAACTCGATCATGTCACCGGGCTGGCGACGCGGGGCGACCTGCACCGGATGCTCGAGGCGGAGCAGGGGGCCGTCGCGGTGGTGATCTGCGACGTCGTCGGGCTGAAGGCCGTCAACGAGCGGGACGGGTTCTTGGCCGGGGATGCGGCGCTGCGGCGGGCGGCCGAGCGGCTGCGGGGGGCGGCCGCGGGGGCGCAGCTCGTCGCGCGGCTGGGGGGTGACGAGCTCGTCGCACTCTTCGTCGGGACGCATGCGGCCGAGCGGGCGGCGGCCGTCGCGGCGACCGTCGCGGGGCCGGGAGCGCCGGCCATGCGGGCGGCGGCGGTGGCGGCCGTGGCGGAGGAGCCCGCCGGATCGCTCATCGAGCGGGCCTATGCGGCGATGCGCCGTTCCTGAAATACTGTAGGATCGTTGCTCGTCCCTCCCCGCCCCGGCCCAATCACCCCGGCCGGCTCCCCTGACCACAGGCTCCCGCTCCCCGTGTCTCCAGACTCCACCGGCTCCCGCCGCACCGACCTCCGCAACATCGCGATCATCGCCCACGTCGACCACGGCAAGACCACGCTCGTCGACTGCCTGCTCCAGCAGAGCGGGCAGTTCCGGGCCAGCCAGCTCTCGGAGCGGATGCTCGACTCCAACGACCTCGAGAAGGAGCGGGGGATCACGATCCTCGCCAAGAACATCGCGGTGGAGTGGAAGGGCACGAAGATCAACATCATGGACACCCCCGGCCACGCCGACTTCGGCGGCGAGGTGGAGCGGGTCCTGCGGATGGCCGACGGGGCGCTCGTGCTCGTCGACGCGGCCGAGGGGCCGATGCCGCAAACGCGGTTCGTGCTCTCCAAGGCGCTCGAATGCCGGCTGCGGCCGGTGGTCGTGGTCAACAAGATCGACCGCCCCGACGCCCGGCCGCTGGAGGTCCTCGACGAGATCCTCGGGCTGTTCCTGGAGCTCGGGGCCGACGACGACCTCGCCGACTTCCCCTTCGTCTACGCCTCCAGCCGCGGCGGCTACGCCTCGCACGACCCGGCCGTCCGCGAGGGCACGATGGAGCCGCTCCTCGACCTCGTGCTCGAGAAGATCCCGGGGCCCCTCGTCGACGACTCGGCGCCCCTGCGGATGCTCGTGACCACGCTCGACTGGTCCGACTACGTCGGCCGGATCGCCATCGGCCGCGTCGAGTCGGGCACGCTCACGAAGGGTTCGGCGGTGGTCCGCTCCACGGCGGCCGGCACGCTGGAGCCGGCGAAGCTCGTGGGCGTGCAGTCGTTCGACAAGCTCGGCCGCATCGACGTCGAGCAGGCGACCGCCGGCGACATCGCCGCGGTGAGCGGCATCGAGGATGTGGAGATCGGCGACACGATCTGCGACGCCGCCGATCCCCGCCCGCTGCCCCGGCTCACGGTGGACGAGCCAACGCTGTCGATGGTCTTCGGCATCAACACCTCGCCGCTCGTCGGCAAGTCGGGCAAGTTCCTCACCACCCGCCACCTCCGCGACCGTCTCGACAAGGAACTGGAGCGGAACGTGGCCCTGCGGGTGGAGCCGATCGCGGGCACCGAGCAGTTCGCCGTCTCGGGCCGCGGCCTGCTCCACCTCTCCGTGCTCATCGAGACGATGCGGCGGGAGGGCTTCGAGATCTCCGTGGGCAAGCCGCGGGTGATCCTGCGGAAGGAAGGGGACACGGTCATGGAGCCCTTCGAGACGCTCGTGGTCGAGGTGCCGCACGACAAGCTCGGGCCGGTGATGGAGCTGACCGGCTCCCGCCGCGGCCAGCTCAAGCACATGGGCTCGCGGGGCGAGTTCGCCCACACCACCTTCTCGATCCCGGCCCGCGGCCTGATCGGCCTCCGCACCCGCGTGCTCAACGCCACGCAGGGCACCGCGATCATGCACCACCGGTTCGAGCGGTGGGCGCCGCTGGAGGGGGAGGTAGCCGGGCGGGCCAACGGCGTGCTCGTGTCGATGGTGCCCGGCAAGGCGGTGGCCTTCGGGCTCGACGGCCTCCAGGAGCGGGCGGATCTCTTCATCGAACCGGGCGACGAGGTCTACGAGGGCATGATCTGCGGGGAGAACGCCCGCAGCGAGGACATGACCGTGAACCCGACCAAGGAGAAAAAGCTCACGAACATGCGGGCCAGCGGCAGCGACCGCAACATCCTGCTGAAGCCGCCGCGGCGGATGTCGCTGGAGGAGGCGCTGGAGTACATCGAGGACGACGAGCTCGTGGAGGTCACACCCGCCGTGATCCGGCTCCGCAAGATCCTGCTCTCCGAGCACGAGCGGCGGAAGGTGGCCCGGCAGGCGACCCGCGTGAGCTGACGGGACGGGGGTCCGCCCCGCCGCGGGCGGCCGCCGGGGTTTCAGGCCCCGCCGCCGTTCTGGACTCCTCCGGCCCGGTCCGTTATCTTGTGGAGTTCGTTCACCATTCTTCAGGCACGCTGGGTAGCGGAGTTCGCATGGTCAAGCTGACGGTCCGGGAGCGGGAAAGCATCCAGGAGGCGGTCCGGCGCTTCCGCAAGCTGGTCGAGCGGAGCGGCATCAAGAAGGAGATGCGCCGCCGCGAGTTTTTCGAGAAGCCCAGCGAGACCCGCCGCCGCGCCCGCCTCCGTGCCGAGCGGCGTACCAAGCGCAACCGCCTCCTCGGCGTGTAGCCCGCCGGCGTCTCCGTCCCGGCAGGCCGTCTTCCAGGGCTCGTACGAGGGCTCGCGCTTGATCCGCAGGCGTTACGGTGGCCGGGGTTGCCCGTGCCGTCTCGCCCGGACGTTCACTGCGCCCATCCTGGGCTCCCTTCACTCGGTGCTGCCCTCGCTGAACCATCCTGGTTCTGCTCGGCCAGCAACGCCGGCTCGCCGGCACGGGCAACCCCTCGCGCTGGCGATGGGAGGGGCTCTCACATGCATGAGGCTCGAGTGGGGGCCGTGTCAGGCCCAGTCCAGGGCGATGTCGAGCCAGGGAGCGTCGTGCGTCGGCCAGCCCGTGCTGACGCGATCGACCCCCGTCGCCGCGATCGCGGCGACCGACTCCGGGCGGATGCCCCCCGAGGCCTCGAGGACCACCTGCGGCGCGACGCGGTCCCGCAGGCTCACGCAGCGGGTCAGCTCGTCGCGGTCCATGTTGTCGAGCAGGACGACGTGGGGCCCCGCCTCGAGCACGGGGCCGAGCTGCGCGACGGCATCGATCTCGACCTCCACGACCATCTGCTCGCCGCGGGACGGAGGAAACGTGCGGGCGACGAACTCGTGGACCCGGCGGACCGCCGCCGCCGGATCGACGCCGGCCGCCGCGCAGGCGGCCAGGTGGTTGTCCTTGACGAGGATCGCGTCGTAGAGGCCGAGCCGGTGGTTCCAGCCGCCGCCGGCCCGCACGGCGTACTTGTCGAGCAGCCGCCACCCGGGCACGGTCTTGCGGGTGTCATACACGCGGCACGCCGTGCCGGAGACGGCGTCGACGAGCCGCCGCGTGGCGGTCGCCACGCCGGAGAGCCGGCCCAGCAGGTTGAGCACCACCCGCTCCGCGGCGAGGACGCTCCGCGTCGTCCCGGCGAGGGTGGCCAGGGGCTCGCCGGCCCGCACGAGGGCCCCGTCGGCGACGAGCGGCTCGAACCGCAGCCCGGGATCGGCCGCACGGGCGACGACCGCCGCCGCCGGCAGTCCCGCGACCACGCCCGGTTTCCGGGCCACGACCCGCAGGCTGCTGACCGCCTCGGCGTCGATCAGGCTCACGCTCGTCCAGTCGGACTCGTGGCCCAGGTCCTCCGCGAACCAGTCCGCGGCCCGCGCGGCGACGTGGTCGGCGAGCGACACGTCCCAGTCGAGCTGCCGGAACTCGGGGCAGCCCCGCTGCCCGCGGGACGTGTCGACGGCGGGAGGATGCATTGCGGCTGGCGGCTCGGGGCGGTGGGGGACGCGATCCGGTATCGTAGCAACGGAGGGAGCGAACCCGTGCCCGAACCCGACCCCGGCCCGCTGCAGATGCCCCGCGGGGCCCAGCCGCTCGTCGCGGCGGGGGTCGCCTGCGCGCTGGCGGCGATGGCGGCCTGGTTCGTCACGGCGGGCGGCCTCGCCGGCCGCCTCGTCCACCACGACGCCCCGCCGGCGGCCACGACGCGGTTCACGGTCGACCTCAATGCGGCGGGGGCCGCCGAACTCGCCCAGCTGCCGGGGCTCGGCCCGGCGACCGCGGCGCGGATCGTGGAGCACCGCCGCGACCGCGGCAGGTTCGCGAGCGTCGAGGCCCTGCTCGACGTGCCGGGCATCGGCCCGACGACGCTCGACCGGCTGCGGCCCCACATCCGGCCGATCCGTCCCACCCCCCCGGGTCGCTGACATGCCCCGCTCGCAACTCGATCCCGGCGTGTTCGAACTCGTGGCCCCGTACGCCCCGGCGGGCGACCAGCCGGCCGCCATCGACGCGCTGGTCCGCGGCATCGAGGAGGGCAGGGGATCGCAGGTGCTCATGGGCGTGACGGGCTCGGGCAAGACCTTCACGATGGCCAACGTGATCGCCCGCGTCGGCCAGCCGACGCTCGTGCTCTCCCACAACAAGACGCTCGCCGCCCAGCTCTACGCGGAGTTTCGCGACTTCTTCCCCCACAACGCGGTCCACTATTTCGTCAGCTACTACGACTACTACCAGCCCGAGGCCTACATCCCGCAGCGGGACATCTACATCGAGAAGGATTCGGCGATCAACAAGGAGATCGACCGGCTCCGCCTGGCGGCGACCAGCGCCCTGGTGAGCCGCCGCGACGTGGTGGTCGTCGCCAGCGTCTCGTGCATCTACGGGCTCGGGTCGCCCGACGACTACCGGTCGATGGTCGTGCGGCTGGCCGCGGGATCGCCGGTCACCCGCGACCAGCTCCTCGAACAGCTCGTCTCGATCCACTACGAGCGGACCGACGTGGCCCTGGAGCGGGGCAAGTTCCGGGTCCGCGGGGATTCCGTCGACATCTGGCCCCCCTACGACGAGCTTGCCTGCCGGGTGGAGTTCTGGGGAGACACGATCGAGTCGATCGCCATCGTGCATCCGACGAGCGGCGAGGTGGCGGCCCGGAAGGACGAGATGTACTTCTACCCGGCCCGGCATTTCGTGATGCCCGAGGACCGGATCCGGGCGGCCGTGGCGACGATCAAGGCCGAGCTCGACCAGCGGCTGGAGGAGCTCAAGGGGCAGGGTCGGCTCCTCGAGGCCCAGCGGCTCAACGCCCGCACCCGGTTCGACATCGAGATGCTCATGGAGGCGGGCTTCTGCCCGGGCATCGAGAACTACTCCCGGCCGCTCTCCGGCCGGGCTCCCGGCAGCACGCCGACGACGCTCTTCGACTACTTCCCCGACGACTTCCTGTTCTTCGTCGACGAGTCGCACGTCACCGTCCCGCAGGTCCGCGGCATGTACGCCGGCGACCGGAGCCGCAAGCTGACGCTCGTCGACCACGGCTTCCGCCTGCCGAGCGCCCTCGACAACCGTCCCCTGATGTTCGACGAGTGGGAGCGGCGACTCCATCGGACGGTCTTCGTGTCGGCCACCCCCGGCCCCTGGGAACTGGGCCGCACCGGCGGCGAGGTCGTCGAGCAGGTGATCCGGCCCACCGGCCTGCTCGATCCCGTGATCGAGATCGTGCCGGCGAAGCAGCAGGTGGTGCATCTGGCGGGCGAGATCGACACCGTGGTCGCCGCCGGGCAGCGGGTGCTCGTGACCACGCTCACGAAGAAGCTCGCCGAGGATCTGACGGCCTATTTCCAGGAGCGGAAGGTCCGCTGCCGCTGGCTCCACAGCGAACTCGACGCCTTCGAGCGGGTGGCCCTGCTCAAGGACCTGCGGGAGGGGGCGTTCGACGTGCTCGTGGGCGTCAACCTGCTCCGGGAGGGGCTCGACCTGCCGGAGGTCTCGCTGGTCGCGATCCTCGACGCCGACAAGGAGGGGTTCCTGCGGAGCGAGACCTCGCTCATGCAGACGATCGGCCGTTCGGCGCGGAACGTGGACGCCCGCGTGATCCTTTACGCCGACACGGTGACGGAGTCGATGCGGCAGGCGGTCGACGAGACCCGCCGGCGGCGGGCCCTCCAGGAGGAGTACAACCTCCGGCACGGCATCACCCCGGAGACGATCCGCAAGGAGATCCGGGCCGGCATCGAGGCCGAGGCCTCGTCCCGCGCCGTCGCCTTCGAGGCGGTCGGCCGGGGCGACGACGCGGGCCGGCGGGCCGCCGAACTCGTCGAGCAGCTCGAAGCCGACATGATGCAGGCGGCCGCGGAACTCGACTTCGAGCGGGCCGCGCGGATCCGCGACGAGATCGCGGCGCTCCGCGACGGCGCCGGCAGCCGGCGAGCGGCCGGAGGCCAACGGGGCCGCCGGGGCGGCCAGGGGGGGTTCCGCGGCCGCATTCCCCGCCCGAAAAGAACCTGATCCCGCTCCGCCATCCGGCAGCCCGCATGTCCTCCAACCCCGGCGACCCGGCCGCCACGACCAGCCCCGGCACCGCCGATGCGGCCACCCTCTGGGAGGCCGTCTGCCGCACGACCGGCGAGTTCATCGCCGTCGTGGACCGGGACTGCGTCATCCGGTCCTGCAACCGCGTCGACGACGGCTTCACGATGGACCAGGTCGTCGGGCACGACATCTCCCAGTTCACGATGCCGGAGTCGTCCGCACACCTGCGGCGGGCCGTCGGCGACGTGTTCGCGACGGGCGAGCTGGCGGCGATCGAGACGACCGTCCGCCGGCTCAACGGCGAGCTCAACTACTTCTCGCTGCGCCTGGGGCCGGTTGGCGTCGCCGGTCGCGTGACGGCGGTGATCGTCTGCTGCCAGAGCATCCTGCCACTGAAGACGTCGCAGCACGAGCTGGAACGCGAGCGGCACGTGCTCCGCCAGCTGATCGAGGTCCAGGAGCGGGAGCGGCAGCTCGTCTCCTACGACATCCACGACGGCCTGGCACAGTACGTGGCCGGGGCGCTCATGCACCTGCGGGCCTGCCAGCATGCGGGCTGCCCGGCCCCGGCCGACCGCGAGCTCGAGCAGGCGATCCGGCTCCTGGAGTCGGCCGTCACGGAGTCCCGCCGCCTGATCGGCGGCCTGCGGCCGCCGGCGCTCGACGAACTGGGCATCACCGCCGCGGTCGAGAGCCTCGTCGCCGACGCCCGCGCCGACATTCCGCAGGTCTCCTACGAGCACGCCATGGAGGGGCGGCGGCTCCCGCCCGAGGTCGAGACGACCATCTTCCGGGTCGTGCAGGAGGCGCTCACGAACGCCAGGAAATACGCCCACGCGCGATCGGCCGACGTGTCGCTGAGCCGCACGCCCACGAGCGTGCGGGTGAGGGTCGGGGACGACGGCACCGGGTTCGACCCCGCCCGGGTGCCGCCGGAGCGGTTCGGCCTGGAAGGCATCCGTCAGCGGTGCCGGCTGCTGGGGGCGGAGCCGAGGATCGAGAGCAGCCCCGGCAGGGGCACGACGATCGAGGTCGCCCTGCCGCTGGAATCACGCGACGGGTGATCCCGCCGAGCCGTCCGCGCCGCCGCGCGATCTCGATTGCCGAGCGACCGGGCGGCGGGTAGTCTCACGAGCCGAGACACCGACCTCTTGGGGAATGGTGTAACGGTAGCACGACTGGCTCTGAACCAGTTAGTCTAGGTTCGAATCCTAGTTCCCCAGTCTTTATCTCTCACGCGCCGAGGGGCTTGCCCGGCACGCTGCGGGCCGCTCCCGTCTCTCACGCGCCGAGGGGCTTGCCCGGCACGCTGCGGGCCGCTCCCGTCTCTCACGCGCCGAGGGGCTTGCCCGGCACGCTGCGGGCCGCTCCCGTCTCTCACGCGCCGAGGGGCTTGCCCGGCACGCTGCGGGCCGCTCCCGTCTCTCACGCGCCGAGGGGCTTGCCCGGCAC
>JBIIUP010000245.1:0-4206 GCA_044339885.1 Pirellulales bacterium
CGGTGTGCGGTCGCCTGCGGCACGAGCGTGGCCCGCCGCGTCCGCGTGGGCGAGATCGCCGCCGAGACGCTCGCCCGGGTCCGCCAGCTCTACGACCCCAAGTCGTTCCGCGTCTGGGTCCGCGAGGTCTTCGCCGATCCGACGGAGTCGCTCGCGCCGCTGGGCCACGCCCGGTCCGGCGGACGCCCCGGCACGACCACCTCGTTCTCGTCGGCACTGGCCGACATCGTCGCGGCGCTCGAGCAGTCGCCCGCGGCGCCGATCGCGGCCGAGACCGCCCGCGAGGCCGGCTGGCTCGCTCTCGAGCTCGTGGAATCCACCTGACACGGCTCCGGGCCGTGCCGCACCGCGGAGACCCTGCGATGTTCATCGAACGGATCGACGTCGAACGCTTCGGCGCACTGCAGCGCGTGACCATCGACCGGCTCGGGCCCGGGGTGCAGGTGCTCCACGGCACCAACGAGACCGGCAAGACCACGCTCCTGGAATTCGTGCGCGGCGTGTTCTTCGGCTTCGAGGGGCAGTTTCGGCGCGGCATCCTCGACCCCCAGGTGCCCTGCGCGGGCCGGATCCTCGTCCGCTCGGGACCCGAGCGGACGCTCCTGGCGATCCAGCGGCGGCACGAGGGCCCCCACCTCCAGCGGCTCACGCGGGCGGCCTACGAGGACGACGTCGTCGGCCTCGGCGGCGACGAAGGGGACCTCGTCGAGATCGCCGACGTCGACCCGCGAAGCGGGGGACAGCGGCACCGCGTGTATCTCCAGGACCTCGTCGGCGGCATCGACGAGACGACGTTCACCAACGTCATGGCTTTCGGCCTCGACGAGCTCCACGAGCTGCGGACCCTCGAGCCGGAGGGCTGCGGCAGCCGGCTCTACGAGCTCGCCAGCGGGCTCGACCGCTCCAAGGTGGCCCGCGTGCTGGCCCACCTCCGCGACGCCATCGCCCGGCTCGACTCGGCCGATCCGACCGTGTCGCCGCTCCGCACCCTGGAGGGCCGCGTCCGCGAACTCCAGGAACGGCTGGCGGCCCTGGACGCCCCGGCACTGAAAGCCGGCGGCCTGTGGGCGGAGCTCTCCCACCTCGACGCCGAGATCGACGCGCTGGAACTGCGGATCGCGGAGGCCCTGCGTGCCGAGGGCGTGGTCCGCGGCGTGATCGGGATCGAGGGGCTGCACGACGAGTGGCGCCGGACGGCGCAGCGGCTGGCGTCGCTCGAGGCCGCGCCGCTGGTGCATCCCGACCGCGACGCCTGGCGGGCGGCGAACCGCAAGCTCAAGCGGCTCGAGCGGCTGGCCGTCCGCCGCAAGCGGCGCCGCGCGAAGCTCGCCCGCATTCTTCGCGAACTGCCGGAGGAGACGGCCGTGTGGCGGAACCGCACCGCCGTGGCCGCCGTCGTCGAGGACCAGCCTCGGCTCGAAAGGCTCGTGGCCGACGTGTCCCGGGCCGAGGCCCACGCGCGGCTCGCGGCCCGTCGCTTCGGTGAGCAGGTGGGCGTCGCGGGACTGTCCCGGCTGGTGCCAGTCGCGGCGACGATCGACGCCGACACAGACGCCCTGCCCGACGTGCTCCTCCCCGAGGGTTTCGCCCACTCCTTCGGTCCGCTGCGGTCGCGGGCCCGCGGCTGCGCCCGCGCCTCCCGGGCGGTTGCCGAGGCGAAGCGCGGCCTCGCCGCGGCCCGTCGCGATCTCGACGACTCCAAGGGGTCGGTCCGCGGCGCCGGAGCGACGCTCGGCGGCCTCACGATCGCCGCCGCGATCGAGGCCGCGGCCGAACGGACGGCCACCCTCCGCCGGCGGATCACGTCCGGCGAGCAGCTGGTCGAACTCGACCGCGCGGTGACCCGCCTCGATCGCGAGGTGCAGGCGAGCCTCGTCGATCAGCTGACCCCGGTGCCATGGCTGCTCGGCCTGGGTGCGATGTTCGTGATCGGCGTCGGCATGCTCCTCTCCGGCCTCCTGTTGCCCGGAGAGGTCACGGGGTCGATGGCCTACGCGATGGCCGCTCTGGGACTGGCCGGCACGGGCCTGGCGTCGGTGACGACCTGGTCGATCGACCGGGGGGCGGCCCAGAGGCTCGAGGCCGCCCGCCGCCAGCTGGAGACGGCGCGGAAGCAGCGGGAGGACCTGCTCGCGCAGTGCGGGCTGCTCGACACGAAGATCGGCGGCGATGCCGTCAACTCCCTCGACCGCCGGCTGGCCGCGGCCCAGGCGGAACTCGACCGGCTCGAGGAACTGGCGACCCGGGAGGGCTCGATGAATCTGCTGGCAGACCGGGTCACGGTCGCCACCCAGGCGGTCAAGCGGGCGGTCGAGGCCCGCACCGCGGCCCGCCTCCGGTGGCGGCGGGCGCTGGAGCACCGCGGCCTGCCCCCGACCCTCTCGCCCCGCGAGGTCCGGCAGATCTCCACCCACCGCCAGGCGCTGCTGACGCTCGACGACGACCGCAGGCGGCTCTCCGAGGAGGCGCGGCACAAGCGGGACGAGGTGGCGGCCTTCGCGCGGCGGATCGACGAGCTTCTCGTGGCCTGCGAGCTCGTGCCCGAGGGAACGCCGCTGGAGCACCTGCGGCTCCTCCAGGAGCGGCTCGACGCCGACAAATCGGTCATCCGGCGCCGGGCGGCGACCATCCGCCGCCTGGAGAACGCCCGCCGCCGACACCGTGACGTCGTCCGGCAGGTCCGCGTGGCCGACCGCGGCGTGCGGGAGTTCTACGCCCGCTGGAGCGTGACCCGGGAGGAGGACTTCCTCGCGAAGGTCGACCGCCGTCCCGAACACGAGCAGGCCCGGCGCGAGGCGGAGATCGCCGAGACAGCCTGGCTCGACGCCCGCCGGCGCACGACGGAGCCGGCCGACCTCGACCAGTGGCTCGACGACCGCCGGTCCGTGCCCCTGGAGAAGCGGCTCGCGGAGGCCGCGGCGACGACGGCCCGTCACCGCCAAGCGCTCGCCGCGGCCCGGGACCGCCGCGCGTCCGTCGCGGCCCGCGTCGAATCGGCCGCCCACGACCACGGCCCGGAAAGCCTGCAGGCCGAGCTCGCCGAGGCCGAGGAGCAGCTCGGTCGACAACTCCAGCGCCGCCGCCTGCTCGAGCAGTCCCGCGTGCTGCTCGAGGAGACCCGCGCCGTCGTGGCCCGCGATCACCAGCCCCCGGTCCTCCGCGAGGCCTCCCGCTGGCTGGCGCGGCTCACCGAGGGCCGCTATCCCGGGATCACCACCGCCATCGACGAGGCCCGCCTGGAGGTCCACGAGCGGAACGGGAGCGTCTGGAACCCGGAGCGGCTCAGCCGCGGCACGCGGGAGCAGGTGTTCCTGGCCCTGCGGCTGGCACTCATCCGCGACCTCGGCCGCCACGACGTCAGCCTGCCGGTCGTGATGGACGACGCACTGGTGAACTTCGACGACGCCCGGGCGAAGCTGGCGGCCCGGGTGCTCGTGGAGTTCATCGCCGAGCAGGCTGCCGGCCGGCAGATGCTCGTGCTCACCTGCCACCAGCACGTGGCCGACATCTTCCGCGGCGCCGGGGCCCACGTTCGTTCGTTGTCCGATCCGGAGCCGGCCCCGCCGAAGCCGGTTCCGCCTCCGCCCCCGCGGCTGGCGGCACCGCCGGTGGCTCCGCCTCCCCCGCCCCGTCCCGCGCTGCGGCCCGCGGCGCCCGGCGCCTGGCCGGCTGAGGAATTCTTCTTCGGGAGTGGTCCCGGCGTGGCGATCGCCGCGCCGGCCGCCGCCGACGAAGACGCCCCGGTCGCCCCGCGGCGCCAGCGCCGCCGCGGGTGAGGCCGACGCCGGCCGCCGCGAGGCCGTGTGAAAGCCGGCTCAGACCTTCACGTAACCCTGCTGGATGTCGCGCAGGTACCGCTGCCGCATGTTCCCCAGGAGCATGCCCAGGTAGGCGTTGGCACCCAGCGACAGGAAGAGGGCGACGAGGCTGCCGATGAGCCAGCCCCAGGGCCGGTTCGCCGCCGGCATGCCCTTGGTGTCGACGTCGGCCAGCCGCGAGGTCGTCGCGGCGACGGGCGTCGCGCGGCGCGGGCGGCTGGCTGCCTCGATCACCGACCGCTCCACCGCCGGGGGCCAGGAGTCGGCCACGAAGATCTTCACCCGGCGGACGTCCCGGGCGTCGGCGGGGACGTCGCTGGTGAACTGGTAGGGGTTGGCGTTCCGCACGAGGTCGGGCTCCACGCGGACGAGGTAGTCGCCGCCCCCC
>JBIIUP010000057.1:0-14892 GCA_044339885.1 Pirellulales bacterium
TCGGCTGGCTCGTGCTGACCCACGGCGTGGGCCCGATGCGGAAGTACGCCATCGGCGCCGTGCTGCTCGACCTCGAGGATCCGACCCGCGTCCTCGGCCGCCTCGAGCATCCGCTCCTCTCGGCGGACGAGAACGAACGGGTGGGCTACGTGCCCAACGTCGTCTACAGCTGCGGGGCGGCGATCCACGACGGCCTGCTCGTCATCCCCTACTCGATGAGCGACCACGCCACGAGCTTCGCTACGGTGAAGCTGGCGGAGGTGCTCGAGGCACTCGGGCCGCCGGAGGGCCGCGGTGGGCGGCCGGCGACCGCCAGGCCGGCGTGATGCCGGCGACGGCGCCGACGACGAGCCACAGGCCGGCGACGAGCCAGCCGACGATCAGCCAGAGCACGATCGATTCGAACATCGCGGCCGCTCCCGTCCGCGATCCTTCGCCGGACGGACAACCCTACGCCACGAAACCAGTCGGGGCGGGCCGGCCGCACGACGCCCGGAAGCGGCTCCCCGGCCAGCCGGCGGCCGCTTCGTCAGGGGCGGTCGACGAGCCACGCCGCGGCCGCCTCGCGGGCCGCCGCGGGATCACCGGTGAACGTCTCGCCCCCCCCGACGGGCGGCGGTGCCCGCTCCCCCTCGCCGGCGAGCCACAAGGGCGCCGTCCCCCCCGCGGCCAGCAGGCCGGGAAGGTCGAGATACTTCGCCCCGCCGGGCAGGAACATCGCGTCCCGCCAGTCCCCGAGGTTCGCGAAGCGGAAGCCGCCGGTGTCGATCGCGGCCCGCGCGACGGCGTCACCGGAGACCGCCCGGGCCGCCGCGGCGACCGGGCCGGTCGATCCGAACGCCGCCAGCATGACCCGCCGCGGGGGCCGGCCATCGGGTCCGCCGCCGCGGGCGAACGCCAGCAGCGAGAGGATATCGTGCGCTCGCTGCGCGAAGAGGGTGTGGTTGTAGCCGTAGGTGTAGGCGGCGCTCTGCCGAGGATTGTCGACGAGTCGATTGAGCACGGGGGCCGGGTCGTCCTGGCCGAAGAGACCGACAGCGGCGACCGTGGCCCCCGCGGCCAGCAGCCTCGCCACGGCGGGGATAGGCCGACCGTCCGGCCCCTCGGCGGCGGCCCGACCTCCGTCGTCGAGCCAGATCACCACGTCGCCACCGGGTTCGGCCGGCCGGTGCCAGGTAACCGGCAGCTCCTCGCCATGGGTCGTGTTGCGGACGGTGCCCCGGATCCGTGATCGGTCGTCACCGGCCGCTCCCTCCTCGGGCCGCCAGGCGACGTCGCCGGCGGCGGCGAGCGTGCGGCCCACGAGCACCTCGATCGCGGGCCGGATGGTGGTCGCGAGCCCCGCCGGCGACGTGGCCGCCCGCTCGAGGGTCGCCGCCGCGTCCGCCGCGAGCCAGGCCGTCAGCCGCCTCTCGAACGCCGGATCGCCGGTCGGGGGTGCCGGATGGTCCGCGTCCCAGACCGTGAGCTGCTCCCTCCCGAGCGGCTCGTAGTCCCGCTCGATCACGGGCGTCTGCTGCCCGAGCCCGAAGTGCCCGTCGAGGAAGGTGTAGAAGCCGGACCGGGTGACGGCGTTGTAGTTGTGTGGAAAGTGCGTGCCGCACTGCAGGGCCACGTTGCCCTCGTGGCCGAGCAGCCCGTAGAGCCGCTTCAGCTCGGGGAAGCCCTTGGTCGCCAGCTCCCGCGTCCAGTCGTTGGCGGTGTTCATGCCCTGGGGCTTGGGGGCGAACAGCCCGGCGAATTCCACGTTTCCCGTGCCGATCCGCAGGAGCGGGGCGTTCTCGCACGTGCAGCCCCCCTGCATCGCCGTGCTCACCATGACCACGGGATAGGAGACCGCGAGGCGGTCGTCGATCGCCGCGAGCATGAGCGTCTGGGTGCCGCCGCCGCTGGCGCCGGTCATGGCGATCCGCGCCGGATCGACATCGGGCAGCGACAGGAGGAAATCGAGCGACCGCACCGCGTTCCACGCCTGGAGGCCCATGACGTTCTGCAGGCGGGCCTCCGCCTGAGGGCTGAAGAAACCCCAGCTCTCCCGGCCGTTCATCTCGGGCCGTTCCGTCGCGAACCGGTGGACGAGTTCGTGCGACAGCTGCACCGAGTCGGACTCGCCGAGCATGTCCCAGTGCCAGACGACGCAGCCCATGCGGGCCAGCTGGACGCAGAGCGACTGCAGCGGGCTGCCGCCCCCGCGCTCGAACCGCTCGCCGCCCGTGGCGATCTCGGCCCGCAGCGTCTCGGCCGGCGTGATGGAGACCCGCGCGTCCCGCCAGTGGCCGTGGGCCACGAGCACGCCCGGCCTGCGGCCTCCGGCCGCGGCGGGCCGGTAGAGGTTGCCGGTGACGAACAGCCCCGGGACGCTCTCGAAGAACACCTTCTCGACGGTGTAGTCCCCACGGTCGATGCGGCCGTGGATCACGGGGGCCAGGGGTGTCTTCGTCGGGGGCGGCCAGAGGCCCAGCGCCACCTGGACCTGCCGCCTCACCGCCTCGCGCCGGGGCCCCCACTCCACGGCGGTCCCCGGCGGATCGAAGGGAAAGGACCCGTGCAGGTCCTTCGGCGGGCCGCGGCGGGCATCGACGGCGCGGGCGGTGCCCGCCGCCAGCACGACGGCGGCGACGACGAGGAGGCTGCCCAGGTCCGGCACGAGGCGGGCGGCCCGACCGCGGTCAGTGCATTTCGACCGCACAGGTTCCGAGGCCGCCCCGGTAGTAGTTGAACTGGACATTGGGATGGTCAGCCAGGAGTGACATCGGCACGCTCGCGTCGACGAGCTTCTTTGAGATCATCAGGGCCGTCAGCCGCTGCCCGAGCGGGTTGTCGTGCGTGCCGGCCTGCCAGATAGAAACTTTCTCGGCCCGCCAGGTCTCCGCCGGACCGACCGTGATGGCCTGCATCGGCACCATGGTGATGTTGCCGCCGCCGCTGGTCCGTGCGTTCTGGGCGAGCGTCACCGGGTGCAGCTCCACCACCCGCGTGGAGAGCCGTCGGTACTCCTCGGGAGACGGCGGCGAGTCGACGTGCTTCCCCGCCCGGCGCGGCGGGTCGTTGAAAGCCCAGTGCTTGATGTCGCCCTGCCCTCCCTGCATGACGGCGCAGCGGGCCCGATCCCAGCTGGCGACGTAGTCACGGGTGTCGGCCTTGGGGAAATGCATGTTCGCCTCGGGCATCCGCAGCGCGGGGCGGATGCGGTCGAAGCAGAGCTCGCGATCGGCGCGCTCGAACGAAAGCGGATGGGTGACGGGAACCTCGCGTCCGTTCTCGTACCACTCGTCCATGCCCCAGAAGTGGGCGTACCGCAGGTCCAGCCCGAGATCGTTGACGAGCCGGGCCACGAGCGGCAGCTGCTCGGTCGGCCCGATCGGGCCGCAGATGCCGACGGGCTCGTCAGCCGTCGCCTGCCGCCAAGCGGCGATGTACTCCAGCGCCTCGGCCAGGTAGAAGTCCTCAAACGTGTCGTGGAAGACGACGCGGAAACCGGGGCGGGACAACCCCGCGAGCGACTCCGGCGTGAGGGCCGCCGCGTCGCGGATGATCTCGGCATCCAGCGTAGTGTAGTCCCACCAGTCGGGGGCGATGCGGCTGAGGGGGCGGGGCATGCGTGTCCTTCGGGTCAACTGGGGGAACGGGGGGTGGTGTGGGTGCGCCGACTCTCCAGCGCCGCGGTGAGCGGGTCGTCGTCCTGGGAGGACAGGCCGAGGTGGAGATGACGCCGCCAGCCCTCCGCGTGGATGAAGCGTCCGGACATCCGCCCGACTCGACGGCTCACATCGTCTCCCGCGTCGAGGTAGCTGTCCATGCCCTGGGTGGCGTCGAGCCAGGATTTCTGGCTGGCATGCGCCGCGAGGGCCCGGCGCTTGACGTCGTGGACGTCGGTCGTGTCGACGAACAACTCGGGCAGCACCGGCCTTCGCAGCCCGTCGCAGAGGCCGTGCGGCATGCCGTGATAGATCGTCACGTCGCCGGCGTACGGCGGCACCGGCGGATCGCTGGCGTAGTTCGGCATGCCGCGGGCGAAGGCCGCCGTCACGGCAAGCCGGGCTGTGTTCATGTGATCTTCCATGTAGTCGTCCGGGGAGTGCGTCAGCACGATCCGCGGCTTGACCCGACGAACCACCGCCGCCAGCCGCCGCAGCAGCCCCTCCTCGTAGAAGATGCACAGGTCGGAGGCGAGGCTCTCATGGAACGTCGCGCCGAGGATCGCCGCCGCCGCCCGCCCCTCGGCCGCACGGATCCGCCGCGTCTCCTCCCGGTCGGTCGTCATGCTGCCGACGTCGCCGCCGGACAGGTTGAGATAGTGCGTCTCCCAGCCCGCCTGCCGCAGGAGCAGCAGCGTTCCCGCCGCGATGAACTCGGTGTCGTCAGGGTGGGCGACGATGGCGATGGCGGCGTTCATGCGGCGATGGACTCGTGTCGGGGTTAGCGTGGCCCGCAGGCGGGCAGGCCGAAGCGAGCAGGATAAACCACCCTGCCGCCCACCGAAACTCGTTCGCCGAGAAAAACCTTGTGAAGCTCGCAGCCACGGTTTCGTTTTCGCCACGCTGCCGACGGACCTCAGGGGGCGGCGGGGTTGCCCGTGCCAGCGAGCCGGCGTTGCTGGCCGAGCGCAACCAGGATGGTGAAGCGAGGGCAGCATCGAGAGAGCGCAGGCCTGGAGGGCCGGAGCAAACGTCCGGGCGAGACGGCACGGGCAACCCCGCCGCCCGGCGACGCCTGCGGATCAAGCGGGAGCCGCATCAGGGGGCGGCGGGTTCCTTGGGGATGCGGATGGGGATCAGCGGGGGCAGTTCCGTGATCGTCCGTCCCAGCATCTTCTGCTCGAGTTCGGCGATTTTCCGCCGGCACAAGTCCCGGTGCTTCGCCTTCCGCTCCTCGCTTCGCGGCATGTGGTCGGCGGCCCAGAGTGCCTGTCGGTAGACGGCGCAGGCCTGGGCGTACATGCCCAGCGACTCGAAAGGCCGTGCCGCCCAGGCGTAGAAGTCGGGGCTGAACTGCGTGTTCTCCACGGCGATGAGCATGTTGAAGATCGCCAGCCGTCGCTGCTCCTCCGTGAGCCGCCGGTCGCTCGTGATGCCGCTGCCGCTGAGGACGTAGCCGTAGTTGAACGGCTGGCGGTAGGCCCCCTCGATCCAGGCCTCCAATTGCGTGATCGTGCCGGGCACCTTCGGGTTGTCGCGTCGCGACCCCGCGAGACGGCCGAACGGCGTGACGTAGTCCCGGTCGAGTTCCGCCGCCCGCAGGTAGGCGGCCTCCGCCTCGGCGATCCTCCCCTGCCCGGCCAGCAGGTCGCCGACTCGGACCAGCGCGTAGGGCTCGTGGGCCGGCGTCAGTGCCCGCACGGCCGCCTCCCAGGCCCGCTCGGCGTCGGCGGCGTCGGCGGCGATCCGCACGTCGATCGCGAAGACGATCCGCGTGCCCTCGGGGACCACGAGGGGCTTCGCAGGCACGGGACTCGGCAGGTCGCCCGACACCCGGCCGGTGACCACGAGCGTGGTCGAGCCGTCGGCGGATGCGGCCATCATCGGTCCGCTCTCGAGCAGCGACAGTTCGTAGGTAGCCCCGGCGGGCTTCCCGTCACGGCCCCGGGCCTCGCCCGCGAGCCGAGTCGGCGGCTGCTGCCGCACATCGGCGACCGACTGGACGCTCAACTGCGGCGCGAGCCCCACCGTCACGCCGAACATGTCCGTCTCGTGGAAGACGGTCTCCCGGCTGGTGCGGAAGGCGTACTCGATCCGCAGCCGCGGCTCGGTGTCATGAAGCATGATCCGCCGGTCCACGGTGGCGAACGAGCTGGCGTAGGTCGTCCGGGACGTGGTGAACCCGTCCGCGTGCAGCACCTCGGCCGTGAGCGGCCCGACGTCGGTGACGTACCGCGGCTCGTCCGCGGCCGCCCACAACCGCCGGTTCTCGTGGAGGTAGAGCTTGCTGCGGCACTCGAACGACGTGAACGACCAGCCGAGGCCCAGCGCGGGGTCGAGCAGCGGCCGCCCCTGCCATTCGAGCGCCGCGGGGAGCTCCGCGTTGTCGGCATCCGTCACGAGCCGAAACTGGCCGTTCTCGACGACCGCCCCCCGCGCGGCCTGCACCACCGGGAGCACCAACGCCGCCGCGATCACCCCCGCCAGAGCCAATCGCATGTTTCCTCCCCGGCTCGTCCGACCGCCGGCTGCACCGGCTCACTCCGCCCGGAACTGCATCGCATAGACGTCGGCGTCGCGGAGCACGAACCGGAGCCGGACCGGCCTGCCGGCCAGCGATCCCACGTCCACGCCGGACTTCCACCGCATGAGGCCGGCGATCTCGTCGCCGTAGAGCTCGGGAAAATCCTCGAGCGTGAAACCCGGGATCGGCCGCCCGTCGGCGTCCTGGATCTCCACCCGCACGCTGCCCGCCGCCGAGGTCGCGTAGTTGAGCATGAGCCGATTGCCGGCGAACACGACCGGCTTGGTGACCATCTCGCCGCCGGCATAGGGCCCGTTGACGGACACGAAGCCGTCGAGCCGCAGCGAACCGCGCCGGACGCGCATGTCCTTGGGTCCGTGGTCCGCATGCTCGAACCAATAGATCGACATCTCCGTGGGACCGGTCTGGATCACGCCCCGCGTGAGATAGAAGGCCCGCGACGTCCAGTTGTCGCGGTCGGGCCCCGGCCGCACGAAGGCCTCGAGGAACGTGCGGTCCCAGTTGAGCCCATCCCGGCTCGTCACGAAGACGCCGTCATTGACGCCGTCGCGCCACCACTCCGCCACCGCCTTTCGCTTGGGCATGAACCGCGTGGGCAGGCCGATGTAGAGGTGCGGGGCGCGGAAGTACTGATCGGGCATCATCGTGTAGATGTTCTCGGCCGGCGCATCGCCGTACTCGACGAACTCGGGGTCGGACCAGTGCTCGAGGTCGGGGGACGTGCACCGCACGGCTCCGCGCTCCCCCTCCACCTTGTAGCCACCGATGGCGCCGGTCTTCTTGTTCCGGTAGGCCCGCAGGTAGGCGACGTACTTCCCGAGGTTCGTGTCCCAGAACACCACGTCGCCACCGCCGTCGCTCTGCGGCTTTTCCTGCACGGGCTTCGGCTTCATCGTGAACCGCACCCCGTCCGGCGAGGTGAAGATGACGTGCTTGCCGATGGGCCTGCCGTCCGGCGTCGTCCCCTCCCGCTCGCTGTGGGCGATCGCGATAAACCGCTCGTCCGAGGTGGCTGCCGGATTGGCATTCGCCGACACCATGAAGCAGCTGCTGTAGCCCTGAAAACCGTCGGTGCCCTCGTTCTTCCAGATGATGTTGTTGTCCTTCGACCCGGCGAACTCGAAGAGCCCCAGCGTCGGCCGCTGCCAGCGGATGCCGTCGTCGCTCTCCGTGCAGCAGGTCACCATGTGGGCGAACTTGTTGATCCCGTCGTTGAGCCGCTGGGTGCCGCGGTAGTAGTAGCGGAAGCGGTCGCCGTCCCGGACGAGCGAGTGGTAGCCGCCGTAGTTGCCCTCCCAGGGAGCGTCTTCGTGGAAGGCGATTTCCCGGGGCACCGGGGCGTGCAGACGGAGGGCGGCGCCGTCGAGAGTGTCGATGAGATGCCGGTCGAAGAACAGCTCCAGCCGCGACCCGATCTCCACCGGCCCGGTCGACGCCGAGGTCCGAGACTCCCTGGCCTCGGCGCTGCCGGACGGGAGTGCCGCGAGGCAGGTGGCAACGGCGAGCAGACGAATGGCGGCCAGGAGTCGTGAAGTCATGGGGTTCAAAGCCTGGGAGGAGGGCGGAGGAGGGCTTGGGGGGTGCTAGACTAGCGAATCCCGTTCGGTGCCGGGAGGGCTGCGACGCGACCGGATCGCACGCTTCTTTCCGGCTGGCAAGGCTTTTCCGGCCTCATCGTAGCTTGGACTCTTCGGCACGTGAGGCATGGACCACGCCCGATCTTTCGAGGCGGCGACACCGGGCCGGTGTCGTGCCGAACGACCGGCGAAAGATCGTCGTCAGGTAGGCCACCGAGTGGAAGCCGCTGCGGACGGCCACGACCTTCAGCGGCAGATCGGTCGTGCCGATGAGGCGGCGGGCCTCGCTCAGCCGCACGCGCACGATGTCCTCGTGAATCGAGTGGCCGACCACCTGCTTGAAGGATTTCTCGAGCTTCCACCGGGGCACGCCCGCCTCGGCGACGAGATCCGCGATCGTCAGCCGGCCGCAGGCCCGCTCCCGAACCGTCTCGACGACGCGGGCGATCATCGGGTCGGCCACCGCGAACGTGTTGGTCGACGCCCGCGGAAAGATCGCCGCCGGTGGGATCAGCGTCACCGGCGGCACCGAGGCCCCGGCCTCGAACCGCTCCGGTGCGATGAGATGATCCAGGAGCCGGGCGGCCTCGTGGCCGATGCGCCTCGCTGACTGGGCGATGCTCGTCAGGGGCGGGACGGCCAGCTCGCACTCCAATTCGTCGTTGTCGACACCGATGACGGCGACTTCATAGGGCACCCGCAGGCCCATGGATCGGCAGGCCTCCAGGACACGTCGCGCGTGGAGGTCGCTGCAGGCCATGATGCCCACGGGCTTCGGGAGCCCGGCGAGCCAGTCCTGCAGCTGGCGGCGCGAGACCTCGCCGCTGCAATCAGCGTCCCGGCCGTGAAGCCGGCTGCAACCATACCCCGCCGCGGCCGCGGCGGCCGCGAAGAAGTCGCCCCGAACCGTCGACCAGAGCATCGAGGGCTGGGGCACGGTTCCGTAGTAACCGAAGTGGACGAGCCCACGTTCCCGCAGGTGCTCGAACGCGGTGCCGGCAAGCCGCTGGTTGTCGGTGTCGACGTGCGGCACCGGGGAGGCGGAATCCCGGATGGCAACGCTGCCCACCGCCACGAGCGGGACTCCCGCCGCCTGCACCGCCTTGGCGACCCTCTTGTCGTTGAGGCAGGCGATCAGGCCCCGGCCCCGCCAGTGGCCCAGCGGCGCGGCGTCCGGCGGCCCCTGGACGAGTTCGAGCTGCCAGTCCCCGACCTCTCGGCCGTACTGGGCCGCTCCGGCGACGACGTCGCGAAAGAACGTCTCCGCGACGTCGACGACGATCGCCACATGAAGCCGCACGAGGCCGGATTTCCGATCCATGACCGCGCCCGCGATGGCCGGAGGAGTCGCACGTGGAGCGTGACTGCCAGAATTATGGACGGCGGCGACGGCGCCCGAAAGTCCCGGGTGCCCAGAGGGTCCCTTCGCCGCAGCCGAACGGCGGTCTCGCAGCGGCGTCAGGATCGATTACACTGCCGCTCATGAACATCACCATTCACGCCGATCGACCTGCCTTGGGCCGCGCGGCAGCGGCCGAGGCCGCCCGGGGGATTCTCGAAGCCTGCCGCCAGAGGGGGACGGCCAACGTGGTCGTGGCGACGGGCGCGTCGCAGTTCGAGGTTCTGGGGGAACTCTGCGCAAACCCCGAGATCCCTTGGGATGCGATCACCCTTTTCCACCTCGATGAATACGTCGGGCTGCCGGGCGGCCACCCCGCCAGCTTCAGGCGCTACCTCCACGAGCGGTTCGTCGACCGCCTGCCACGGGCACCGCGGGCGTTCCACGAGGTCGACGGGTCCGCGGAGCCGCACGGCGAGTGCCGCCGGCTGGCCGGATTGGTGCCAATTGGTGATTTCGACGTGACCCTCATGGGGATCGGCGAGAACGCCCACATCGCCTTCAACGACCCGCCGGCCGACTTCGACACGAGAGCCCCGTACCTCGTCGTGGCCCTCGACGAGGGCTGTCGCCGGCAGCAGGTCGGCGAAGGCTGGTTCCCGACGCTCGACGACGTGCCGACGCAGGCGATCTCGATGTCGGTCAACCGCATCCTCGCCTCGCGGACGCTGATCTGCTCGGTGCCCGACCGGCAGAAGGCCCGGGCCGTGCAGGCCTCCCTTGAAGGGCCGCTGACTCCGGATGTGCCAGCCTCGATCCTGCGACGCCACAGCGACTGCCGCCTGCACCTCGACCGCGAGTCGGCCGCACTTCTCGCCCCGGCGACCACGCGGATGGCCAACGCCTGACTCGAGCCTGCTGACGCTCGGCGGAGGCGAGTTCGTCGGCCGAGCAGAGGATGCGGCCCGCGCCGCGATCGCGGCCGGCTTTTCGCCGGGAAAATTCTCCAGTCACCAAGACCCGGAACTTTTTCGGTATGTTGCATCGTCGTCTTCCGTGGCGGCGAATGCGGTCCGCTCCATCCGTTCAACGTCGAGACAGGCCCATGCCGACGAAGCCCCCCCGCGTTGCCCACAGCCTTTCCCTACTCTGCGCCGGACTCATGCTCGCCGCCGTCGGCATGCAGTCGGAGCCCGCGGCCGCCGCCGAAGCCATCCCCGAGTTCACGGTGGCCCCGATGCTCGCCGGCGGGGCGCGGGTGACCGTGGACGGCGCACCGTTCGCCGAGTACGTCGTCGACCGGGCCAACAAGCCCTTCCTCTGGCCGATCCACGGCCCGACCGGTAAGGAGATGACGCGGGCCTACCCCATGCGGGACGTGGCCGGCGAGCGGCGGGACCACCCGCACCACCGCGGGCTCACCTTCGGCCACCAGTCGATCGATGGCTCCGACACCTGGGCGGAGGACGCGACGTATCGCGAGCACAAGGAAGCTGCCGACCGCATCCGCACCGTGGGGCGGATCCGCCACCGCGAGTACCGCCTGCTGGCCGGCGGCACGACGGGCGTGATCCACGCCGTCGGCGACCTGCTCGACGCCGCCAACCGGCCGCGGCTGCTCGTCGACACCCGCCTCACGTTCTCGGCGCCGGGCACAACCCGGGTGATCGACGTCGACTCCGACCTCGTCGCCTTGGAAGAGCCCGTGCACTTCGCCGACATGAAGGATGCCGGCATGTTCATCAGGGTCCCGCACAGCATGTCGGTCGACGCGAAGGAAGGGGGCACGATCGTCAACAGCGACGGGCTCCGCGACGCCGATGCCTGGGCGAAGCGTGCGCCGTGGTGCGACTACAACGGTCCGGTCGACGGCGAGCGGCTGGGCATCGCGTTCCTCTCTCATCCCGCCAGCTTCCGCCATCCGACCCCTTGGCACGTCCGCGGCTACGGCCTGTTCACGGCCAACCCCTTCGGGCCGCGATCCCTCGATCCGGCCGCAGCCGACGGCGGCCTCACGCTCCAGCCGGGGGAGCGAGTCAGCCTCCGCTACCGGGTGATTCTCCATCGCGGCGACGAGGTCGAAGGCCGCGTAGCCGACGCCTACGAGGCGTACGCCCGCGAGCCGCGGCCGCCGCTCTGATCGACCGGGTCGGCGGCTACCGCGGACGGAGGTGCCGATCCGCGAAGTCGGCGAACCGCTCCCAGTCAAACTCCAGCAGGTCGTGCCCACCCGTTCGCACGTGGTATCCGACCCGGTCGCCGATCGACCGGTCGGCCTCGGGAAAGTCGGCTGCCCCGAGACCGGTGAGGCCGAAGAGGCTCCAGACGGGGCCGGCTGCAACCGCGGCGAGGAACTCCCCGCGCGGGTCGGCCCACAGGTCCTCGGACGCACTGGCCACGTAGAGCGGACGCGGGGCGGCGAGCGCCAGGAGCACGTGCTGATCGCAGGGCAGGTCCGACTCGCGACCGGCATAGCTGGCGAACGCCGGGCAGAACCAGTGCGGATGCTTCCCGGTGATCGCGGCCACGTCCTCGCCGAAGTTCCGCCGCGACAGCGCCGCACCGCCGCAGCCGGAGTCGTTCGACACGACCATCGCGAATCGCTCGTCACAGCCGCCGGACCAGAGCGCCGCCTTGCCGAGCCGGGAGTGGCCCACCACGATGACCCTGCTCGGATCGACTTCCGGCAACGTCACGAGCCAATCGAGAATCCGGGAGAGGCCCCAGGCCCAGACGGCGATCGCGCCGGGCTCGTCGGGCCGCAGCCGGCCGGCGACCGTCAGGCCGAGCCGTCCCGGCGCGCTTTCGGCCGCGCCCTCCTGACGGTCGGGATAGAAGTCACCGCAACAGGCGGTGGCCATGCCATACCCCCGCGTCAGCATTCGTGCGACCGGCCAACGACGAACCTGGGTGCCGCGGGACGCTTCCGAGCCCCGGTTGTCCGTGACGCGGGCGTCCGCCTTGTTGATGATCCACGACCGCGTGATGCGAACGTCCGGATCGGAGACCAGCGACTGATTGCCGTGGAAGTTCAGCGCCAGAAACACCGGACTCCCGGTCGTCCCGCGCGGCAGGTACAGGAGCACGTCGATGAGCGGTCCCGAGTCATCCCCATCGGCGTGAGGCCGCAGTTCCAGCACCGCCTGGATGCGGACCGCCGGCACGTCGCCACCGAGGACCACGTCCTCCCGTTTCACGTCGACGGGCCGCACAGGCACCGGCGGCAGCCGTCTGCCGTAGACATGCCGCTCGAGCACCCCGAGGTGGTGTGGCCGCGCCGAGAGCCGCCACTGCTCAGCCGTGTCGACGGCCACGCCGTCCGGGCCGGCGAGCACGTTGGGAAGCTCGTAAGGCCGCACCGCCGCCTCGTCGTAGTTCGGGTTCTTCGCCGGAGCGGCACCGGCGCCGCAGCCGGCGGCGAGCAGAATCCCGAACATCCCGAAGCGAGCTGTAGCGTCGATCCGTGGAAGCACGCGATGAACCTCCTGGCCCGCCGCCACCCGGGCATGGGCCAGCGGTGCGGTGCGGCAGCGCCGCCCGGCATGCCAACCGGCCAGCCGCTGAAAATACCGCATCCGCGAAGACTACCACGGCACCCTTGGGCGCGTCCGCTAGGCGCGACGGACGTATGGCGGACACACTTTCGTTCACCATGCAGTTCTCCTCGATACCGCTGCTGGGTCGCTTCCTGAGCCCCTCCAGCCGCTTCGCGGCGCCCGACGACGCATGCTTTCGTTGGCTGCGGATGAGCGACTGCGATGGCCGGGAGATGGTGGCGAAAAGGGCCGCCTCCGGCGGCTGGCGGACCTTCGAGCGACCGATGCCCGAGTTCTTTCATCGAGCGTGCCGAGCGTCCGCCGGCATCGTCATCGATGTCGGCGCCAACAGCGGCTTCTATTCGCTGCTGGCCGCGGCCTCCCGGAGGGACATCCGGGTGCTCGCGATCGAGCCCGACCCGCTGGTAAAGCCGATCCTCGAACACAACATCAGGCTCAACTGGCTCGATCGCAGGATCACCACGCTGCCCATCGCCCTCAGCGACCGCCAGGGTGTCGCGGAACTCTTCATCCCCAGCCGAGAACATGGCCTGGTCGAGAAGAGCAGCTCTCTGGAACGGACGTTCAAGCCCGCCCATTCGGATGTGATCCGCGTCGAGACCGACACGCTCGACGGACTGCGGCTGCGGCTGCCGGGCGGTGCTCGGAAGGTCGGAGTGATCAAGATCGACGTCGAGGGGCACGAGACGGCGGTCCTGCGGGGAGCGACGGCGACGATCGGCACGGACAGGCCGCTGATCTTCGTGGAACTTCTCCCGCGGGCCGACTTCGCCTGGCTCAACGAGCTGCTGCGGAACCATGACTACCGCGACATGCCGCTGCAGAATTCCGGCCCGCCGCTTCCCGGCACAACCGTCTCCTTCGATCCCGAAGCGGCGAATCATCTCTTCTTGCCTACGGAACGTGCCGGCTCCTTTTCCTGATCAGGCTCGAGGATCTCACGGCAGGCATCCCGACGAATTCGCTGGATCGCGGCCGAGGACGCCGAAAGGGCCTGATGTTCTCGTTCTCATCGCGCGTCCTCTGCAACGCACGACTGCAGTTCACGGCACCCATCCCTGCAGCTTCGATGCCTGACGTATCCAGTCCGCCATGAGTTCCTCGTCGACCGTCGTATTCTCGTAGATGTCAACGTACCTGACGTCCTTTTGCTTGGATGCCCCCGGGTTAGTGCAACATTCTTTCTGTAAATCGCCGGTGCGTGCCTGACCGAGGCGAGCGCAAGGGAGCCGAGGGAAGGCACGCACCGGTGGCCCGAGTTGAAGAGGGGGGCCATCGAGGTTTTCTTGGAAGTGCCTACTCCACCAAGAAGGAACCTGCGATGACCCACCAAGATCAATGTCCGGCGATCGTCGACCTCACGGCCCTGCTCATCGAGCACGGCCCGGCCGCCATGGCCTCCGCCCTCGCCACGCTCATGAACCACGCGATGCAGATCGAGCGAGATCAAGTGCTCGAGGACGAGTCTCATCGGCGAACCGGCGACCGTCAAGGCTACGCCAAAGGATTCAAGCCGAAGACCCTCAAGACCCGCGTCGGCCTTGAGCGGCTCAACCAGGAGATCAGGCGACGGACGCGGGTCGCCACCATCCTCCCGAACGAGGCCTCACTCCTGCGGCTGGACTCTGCCGTCCTTTCCGAGATCAGCAACGACCGGGAAACCGAACGTGCCTAACTGAAAATGGAAGCCAGATGATCCACCTCTGAAAACCGCGATTTACATAAGAGGTGTTGCTTTATCTACTCGTAGCCCTCACGTTCGAGTGGAAAGTTGGGTTCTATAGTCTGCTTTTGCATTTCTTCTGCCTAACGCTCCAGCTGATCAGTGGCGGACCACGGACTCAGATTCGCCGCCGGACGAGATCAGCCTCCGCATCGGAGGAAATGCTGACAATCATCGTCCGAGCTGCATCAAGCGGGATTTTGCGTCAGCCCAGGCCGACACCGTCGCTCGTCCGTCTTCGAGGCGACGCCTGCGATCCTCGAGAACCTCTCGGTGCCACTCAGGCGACTGCACATTACCGGGGTGCGCACACAGGCTCTCCCAAACGCTCTCGAGGAGCCGCACCTTCTCGGCGACCGACATTGTCTCAATCGAGATATCAGTGGACATGTCCGCCTCCGCTGAGGACGAAAGTATACCGGAATGCCTGCACGTTCGCGATCAGCGGCTCGCGACCTGGGACGCTCCATCACGCCCGACTTTATCGCGAGTCCGCTGCCTCGAGTGTTTCAG
>JBIIUP010000058.1:0-14839 GCA_044339885.1 Pirellulales bacterium
CGTCGTACGATCCGATCGCACGGCGACCGGTCTACCGAAGACGTCCGGCAGCCAGGTCGCTTCGCCCACCCGTAGCCTGGTTGCCGGCCCGGTAGTCCGGTTGCCGTGCAACCGGGAATCCGCGTCGCCTCGCGTGTCAGGCCCGGCGGCGCTCGGCCGCCTGGAGCATCGGCAGCCGGATCGTGATCGCCGTCCCGCGGCCCGGCGCGCTCTCCACGCGAATCCGGCCGCGGTGGGCGTCCACGATCTCGCGGCAGGCCGAGAGGCCCAGGCCGGTGCCCCCCTTGCCGGTCTCGTCGGGGCCGGCCTTCGTCGTGAAATGCGGCTCGAAGATCCGTCGCATCACCTCGGGCGTCATGCCGCAGCCGGTGTCCCGCACGGTGAGGTCGACGAAGCCCGTCGCCCGATCGTGGGCCAGCCGGAGGATCAGCCTGCCGCCGTCGGGCATCGCCTGCCGGGCGTTGACCAGGAGGTTCAGGAGCACCTGCTGCAGCTGGCTGGGGTTGGCCGAGATCCTGGGCACCGGGGCGAACTCCCGCTCGACCTGGATGCGGTACTTCATCATCTCCCGTTCGAGCAGCACGAGCACGTCCTCGACGAGCGCGGTGGCGTCCGTGGGCTCGAACCGGCTGGAGCGGCCGCCGCGGGCCATCGAGAGCACGCTGGCGGTGATCTTCGCGGCCCGGGTGCCGGCGGAGAGGATGCGTTCGAGGGCCTTGTCCCGCGTGGGCTGGTCGCGGTGCCGCAGGCCCATGCGGGCGTAGTTGAGGATCGTCGTCAGGGCGTTGTTGAACTCGTGCGTCGTCGTGCCCAAGAGCTCGCCGAGCCCGGCGAGCTTGCGGGCGGCGAGCAGCTCGGTCCGCAGCGCCGCGATCTCGGCGGCGTGGCGGGCCGTGGCGGCCTCCAGCTGCCGGCGCAGGGCAGCCGGCTCGCCCGCGTCCCCGGAGGCCTGCAGCCGGGGCGAGGGGTGCTGCTCCTGGCGCGAGCCGGGCTGGGCCGCCGGGTCGGTCGGCCGCACGATCAGCGCCAGGGCCACAGGCTCGCGGCCCGACGTCGCGCACGGACCCGGCAGCTCTGGCTCGTCGCGCATGAGGTCGGATTCGCCCATCTGCCCAGCCGGCACGGACCACCGGACGGTCATTCCTCCGCCGACCGGGCCACTCGACCGAGCCGTTGCATCCGAAATGACGTCCCCGCAGGGACTTGCGTCCCGATCGGGGTTATCGTCCTGGGCCTGGAGACGCCTGTACAATCCGAACGATGAGCCGTTCCTCCACCTCGACCGTTCAAGCTCCACGGATCGGAACCGATTTCGTCCCGGTCGGGGCGTGGTGTCGTGCCGTTTTCGGCGGGCTGGGAGGAGGTGCCGGCGTGGTGATCCGACAGGCTCGGGAAGGGCGTGCCGGCCGGCGGGGCATGACGCTCGTCGAACTGCTCGTCGTGATCGCGATCGTCGGTGTCCTCATCGGGATGCTCATGCCGGCGGTCCATTCCGCCCGCGAGTCTGCCCGGCGGTTGACCTGCCAGGCCGGCCTCAAGCAGGTCGGACTGGCGCTCCAGATGTACCTCGATCGGAAGAGCCGGGGCACGTTTCCCGACGCGGCCGTCCTGCCGAGCCAGGAACTCGACTTCTACACCTCGACCAGGCCCGTGAAGCCGAGCATCGCCGCGGTGCTGTCACCGTTCACGGAGGGCTCCCGCGAGATCTTCCGCTGCCCGTCGGACAGCTTCTACTTCGTCCGTTCCGGCACGATCGCCGACGCCATCAAGACGAAGTGGGAGGCCATTCCCACGGCCGACAGGCCCGCGGAATACGACGGGACTCCCTACGAAGGGACCAGCTTCGAATACCCGGGCCTGCGGCTCGCCGGCAAGACCCGCGAGCAGGCCCTCACCTCACGGCGGAGCGGACGGCCGCTGGCCTCGTCGAAGCTCATGGTCCTCTACGAGTTTCTGCCGTTCCACGCGACGGGCTGGGCGGCCATGCTCGGCCGGTTCGACGACACCCAGGCGGACTCGATCGACGATCCCGGTTGGCAGCCCCCCGAGGGCTCCCGCAACTTCCTCTACTTCGACGGCCACGTCGACAACCTCTAGGGCAGGGCAGCATGAGCACCGTCACGATTCCGACCTACCGGAAGAGGCCGCCGGCCAAGCCCGAGCGGTCGCGGGGAAGCGTCCTGCTCTGGGCCGCGGTCATCGCGGTGCTCGCCGTGCTGGCGGTGCTCGCCGCCTGGCTCCT
Organism: Pirellulales bacterium; assembly: GCA_044339885.1. Taxonomy (GTDB): domain Bacteria; phylum Planctomycetota; class Planctomycetia; order Pirellulales; family UBA1268; genus QWPN01. Next base: position 2,243 of record JBIIUP010000058.1, read on the forward strand.
GGGCTGGATCCGGTTCGGCACCGATCCCCGCGTGGCGGAGATCCGGGCGCTCCAGGAGGAGGCCCGGGCGAAGTTCATCGCTGGCGGCGGGCCGGCGACGATCGCCGAGGCGACCGCGGCCTTCGCCTCGATGGGGCAGATTCGCGAAAAGATCGAGGCGCTCCCCGAGGACCTGCGGCCGCAGGCGGAGCGCTCGGCCGGCAACCTGTTCCGCTCCGCGTTTCGGGCGCGGATCGACGCCTACTTCGCCACGCCGCCGGAGAAGCGGCAGGCGGAACTCGACCGACACATCGACCAGGAGGAGATGCTCCGCAAGGCCTCGGCGGCCGCGCGGGCGCTGACGGGCGGAGGACAGGAATCCAGCGGCGCCGGCGAGCGGGCCGGCGGCGGCCAGGGCGGCGGCGGGCAAGCCAACGGCGGGCAGGCCAATGGTGGGCAAGCCGGCGGCGGCGGCTCGTCGGGGCCGGGGCAGCCGCGGACCGAAGAGGACCGCAACGCCTGGCGGAAGCGGATGATCGACCGCACCACTCCGGAGCAGCGGGCCCGGTACGTCGAATACCGCCGGGCCATCGAGACCCGTCGCGGCGAGCGCGGGCTGCCCGCCGGGCCGGGCAGCCGGTGACCACGCGACGGAGCGGTCGTCATGTCCGAGACCCTCGGCCTCCTCGAAGAGGCGGTGCAGCTGGCCCGTGACCTCGGCTACGTCGTCCGCGAAGAGCCGCTCGGCGACCTGCCCGGCGGGAAGTGCTCGATCGGCGGCACCACGCACGTCATCCTCAACATCGAGCAATCCGTGGCCGCGCGGCTTGACCGGCTCCTCCTGGCCATCCAGGGCGATCCCCGGGTGGACGACGAGCCGAAGAGCCGGCTGCTGGCGCGGCGCCTGAAGGCGATCGGCCCGGAGCGGCCCGACTCCTGAGCGGCTCTCAGCGGTAGAGGCCGTGCGTCCCGATGTACCGCTCGACCGCCCGGGGGGTGAGGAAGCGGATGCTCCGTCCCGCGGCCATCGCCTCCCGCAGCGTTGTGGCGCGGATGCCGATCGCCGGCATCTTCACCCGGTCGGCGACCAGCCGCCCGACCCCGTCGGCACCGAGCAGCGTCGCCAAAGACGGTTCGGCCGCCCGGGCCGCCACGTCGTCGAGCCCGGCCCGTTCCACGGCGATGACGCCGGCCCGCGCCAGGATGGTCCGCGGCTCGCGCCAGGTGGGCAGTGCGGCCAGCGCGTCGGGGCCGAGCAGCAGCAGCAGGCGGGCCCCGGGATGCGCCGCGGCGATCGTGGCGAGCGTGTCGACGGTGTAGCTCACGCCTCCCCGGTCGAGCTCCACGGTCGACACGGCGAACGCGTCGTGGCCGCCCGTCGCCAGCCGCAGCATCTCGACGCGGTGTTCCGGCGCGGCCAGCGCGCGGTCCTGCTTGTGGGGCGGCGTGGCCGCCGGCACGAAGAGCACGCGGTCGAGCCCGGCCTGCTCCCGGCAGCACTCGGCCGCGATCAGGTGCCCCAGGTGGACGGGATCGAAACTGCCGCCGAACACGCCGATGCGCATCGTCCGCTCTCCCTCGGGCCCCGGCGCCGCGTGCCGCAGGAGCCCGCCGGTTCGCGCGGGCCGTGCGGGGCGGTCTAATCGCCGACATGCCGCACCAGCATACGAGCCAGCGGGAACTCTTCGACAGTCGGCCCGCCTGGGTCGACGACGACGAGCGCCGGGGCACCGTCGCCACGGTGGTGCTGCCGGACGGCGTCGACAAGCCGCTGGACTACCTCGTGCCGGAGCCGCTGGTGGCCGCGGTCGAGCCGGGGCGGCGGGTGCGGGTGCCGCTCGGCCGGGGCGACCGGATGCGGCTGGCCTACTGCGTGGCGGTGCGGACCGGCGAGCTGCCGCAGCAGCCGCTGAAGAGCGTGGCCGGCGTGGAGGACGACGCGCCCCTCCTGTCGCGGCGGATGCTCGACCTCACCCGCTGGATGGCTGATCGCTGGCTGGCCCGCTGGGGCGAGGTGCTCGAGGCCGTGCTGCCGGCCGGCGTCCGTTTCCAACGGCGCGGGCGGACGGCGCCGCTCCTGGTGGCCACGGGGGCGGCGACCTCCCGGCCACCGACGCCCGCGCAGGCCCGCGTCATCGCGGCGGCGGCGAGTCCGCGGACCGCGGACGACCTGATGCGCGCCGGGGGCGTCAGCCGCTCCGTCGTGGCCCGGCTGGTGAGGCTCGGGCTGCTGGCGACGGCCGGCTCGGTGGAGCGGCAGCCGGCCGACCCGGCTGCCGGCCGGGCGCCGATCCGCCACGACCGGCCCGCTGAGCTCTCGGCGGCCCAGGCCTCGGCCCTCGGGACGATCCTCGACCCGCTCCGCGGTCGCCGGCACGAGACGATCGTGCTGTTCGGGGTCACCGGCAGCGGCAAGACGGAGGTCTACCTCCAGGCGGTGGAGGAGACGCTCGCCCACGGGCGGCAGGCGATCGTGCTCGTGCCCGAGATCAGCCTCACGCCGCAGACCTGCGACCGGTTCCGGGCCCGCTTCGGCACGGTCGCCGTGCTCCACAGCCACCTCACGCCCGCGGAGCGGCACGCGCAGTGGCGGGAGATCGCCTCCGGACGGGTCGGCGTCGTCGTGGGCGCGCGGAGCGCGATCTTCGCCCCGGCGCCGCGGCTGGGGCTCGTCGTCATCGACGAGGAGCACGAGAGCTCGTTCAAGCAGGCCACCGCGCCGCGGTACCACGCCCGGGACGTGGCCGAGTGGATCGCGCGGGCGGAGAACGTGCCGCTCGTGCTCGGCTCGGCGACCCCGTCGCTGGAGACCTTCGCCCGTTGCCTGCGGGGCGAGTGGAGGCTCTGCCGGCTCGCCGAGCGGGTCGGGGGCTCGCAGCTGCCCGCCGTGATCACCGTCGACCTCCGCGACCGCAGCGGCCGCATGCGGGGCGCCCTGAGCCCGCGGCTGGCGGCCGGCATCCGCTGGGCCCTCGACGCCGGCGGGCAGGTGATGCTCCTGCTCAACCGCCGGGGCTTCGCCACGCACGTGCAGTGCCGGGCCTGTGGCCACACCATGGAATGCCCGCAGTGCGCGCTGGCTCTCACGCTCCACCAGCCGGGTTCCCGCGGCATCTGCCACGGCTGCGGGCTCGTGAGCCGGCTCCCGGCCGACTGCCCGCAGTGCGCCGCGCCGGGACTGGCGCACCGGGGCACGGGCACGCAGCGGCTCGAGGAGCAGATCCGCGGCGACTTCCCCGCCGCCGCGGTCGCCCGCATGGACACCGACACGATGCGGAGCCGCGGCGCCCACGAGCGGACCCTCGACGCCTTCCGCGAGCGGCGGATCGACATCCTCGTCGGCACGCAGATGATCGCCAAGGGGCTCGACTTCCCCGCGGTGATGCTCGTGGGCGTCGTGAACGCCGATGCCGCGCTGCACCTGGCGGACTTCCGGGCGGCCGAGCGGACCTGCCAGCTCGTCACGCAGGTCGCCGGCCGCAGCGGCCGCGGCCCGCTGGGGGGGCGGGTGGTCGTGCAGACGAGCACGCCGGACCATCCGGCGATCCGGGCGGCCGCGGCGCACGACTACGAGGCGTTCGTGAGGAGCGAGCTGCCGATTCGCGAGGCGCTGCTCTATCCCCCGTTCGGCAGCCTCGTGAGGATCGTGGTCCGGAGCCTCGACGACCGCGCCGCCGCCGACTGGGCGGGGCATCTCGTCGACCGGCTGCGGCGCGAGGCGGAGGCCGCCGCCGGAGTCCGCGTGCTGGGGCCGGCCCCGTGCCCGATCGCCCGGCTCCGTGACCGGTTCCGCTGGCACGTGCAGGTGCACGGCACGGACGGCGCCGCCCTCCGCGAGCTCGTGCGGCGGGCGACGGCGGACCTGAAGACGCCGCGCGAGATCGCCTGGATCGTCGACGTCGACCCCGTCGAGACACTGTGACCGGGCGTCGGCCGCCGGGTACGATAGGCGGTCATGGCGTACCGCTCGATCACGGACATCCTCGGCGAGACGAGCCTCGAGCGGAAATGCCGCTTCCTCTTCGGGCTCTGCCTGTTCGTGCTCATCGCCGGCAGCTTCTGGTGGTACGGCAGCCGCACCGAGCAGCTCGTCTACGCCTCGACGCGGAGCACCGGCCGGCACCTCGTCGACGCGATCATGCTCCAGTACCACTGGAAGACGCTCGAGAAGGAACAGCAGTACGCCAGCACGATCGAGAGCCTGGGCAAGCTGCTGCAGAGCGAGCGGTACGAGTGGAGGCTGCTCGACCCGGACGCCACCCCGGCGGAGCGGGAGGGCTATCAGCGGCTCGACGCCGCGGTGCTCGACGTCTTCCGCTCGAGCCCGCCCCCGGGCCCGGACGCCGTTCCCGCCGCGACGTCGGGGCCGCCGCTGGCCGCCGGATCGTCCGGCGAGTACCGCGAGTTCCGCACCGCCGACAACTCGGAATACCACTACTATCAGCCGATCCGGGCCCGGCAGAGCTGCCTGGTCTGCCACGAGTACCACGGCGCGGTCGCCGGCGCCTCGGCACCGGCCGCCGCCGACGCCGACGCCCCACGGTTGCGGTACGCCGAGGGCGACCTCATGGCCGTCGTCAAGGTGGTCATGCCCGACGCGGCGACCCGCAAGGCGATCAACTGGAACCGCGCGATCCTCCTGGCCACCGCGATCATCACGGTCTTCCTGGCGATGCTCGTGGCCTACGCGATCGTCCGCTACGTGATCGTCAAGCCGCTGGAGCACCTGCGGGACGTCAGCGAGCAGGTCCGCCGCGGCAACGTCGAGGCCCGCGCGGAGATCCACACGGCCGACGAGTTCGAGGAGCTGGGCGTGGCTTTCAATCGCATGCTCCGCGGGCTGATCGACTCCCAGGAGGGCCTGCGGAAGGCGAACAACTCGCTCGACGTGAAGGTCGACGAGCTGGCCCAGGCCAACCTCAACCTCTACGAGATGAACCGCCTCAAGGGGGACTTCCTGGCCACCATGAGCCACGAGCTGCGGACGCCCCTCAACAGCATCATCGGCTTCTCCGACGTGCTCAGTTCGATCGACTCGCTCGACGACAAGCAGCGGCGGTACGTGGAGAACATCCGCTCCTCCGGCAGGATGCTCCTCGAGATGATCAACGACATCCTCGACCTCGCCAAGATCGAGGCGGGCAAGATGGAGGTCAGGCCCACCGTGTTCCGCCTGGAGTCGGTCGTGTCCGCCCAGTGCGACATGGTTCGCCCGCTCGCGGAGCGGAAGCGGATCGATTTGACGCACGAGGTGGGGGCGGGCCTCGACGCGGTCGAGCAGGACCAGGCGAAGGTGCAGCAGATCCTCGCCAACCTGCTCTCCAACGCGGTGAAGTTCACGCCCGAGGGGGGCCGCGTGAGCGTGGCGGCTCGGCTCGACGGGGCGGCCCCCGGCGGGTTCCTCCTGGAGGTGGCCGACACCGGCGTGGGCATCGCCGAGGAGGAGCAGCAGTCGATCTTCGAGAAGTTCCGCCAGGGGCGGGTCTTCCAGGGGGGCGACGACGCGATGACGCGGGAGTTCTCCGGGACGGGCCTGGGGCTGTCGATCGTGCGGGAGCTGTGCCGGCTGCTCGGCGGCGACGTCACCCTGGACAGCCAGCTGGGCCGGGGCAGCCGGTTCACGGTTTGGCTGCCGCTGACGCACGCCGCCGAGGGGCAGGGGGGCGAGGCGGAGCCGGCGGGTGCGGCGCGGGACGTGGCCTGAACGGAACACCCTGAAGGAGGAGCGATGGCGAAGGCGCAGGAGGCGGAGGTCGTGCTGTTCACCGACGGGGCGTGCAGCGGGAACCCGGGCCCGGGGGGCTGGGCCTACATCCTCCGCCATCCCGGGACCGGCCGCGAGGCGAGCGACGCGGGGGCCGAGCCGGACACGACGAACAACCGCATGGAGCTGACGGCCGTCGTCCGCGGGCTGGAGCAGCTCAAGCGGCCCACGGTGGTGGAGCTCGTCACCGACAGCGTCTACGTGGGCACGGGCCTGGCGGAGTGGCTGCCCCGCTGGAAGCAGCAGGGCTGGAAGCGGAAGGAGAAGGGCCGCCTCGTCCCGGTCAAGAACGAGGACCTGTGGCGGGAGCTCGACCGGCTCGCGGCGGCCCACACGGTCCGGTTCACGCACGTGGCCGGCCACAGCGGCCACCCGGAGAACGAGCGGTGCGACCAGCTCGCGGTCGCGGCCTACAAGGAGCTGCAGAGGAACTCCGCGGTCTGAACGACATGAACCAGTCGCAGCCTCCGACCGGCGCCCGCGAGCCGAGCCTGACGACGCCGCTGGAGCGGCTGCCGGGCGTGGGCACGGCCCGGGCCGAGCGGCTGGCGAAGCTCGGCCTCGTGACCGTCCGCGACGCCCTCATGCACTTCCCGCGGGACTACCGCGACTTCTCCGGCGCCCACGCCGTCGCCGGCCTCCGCGAAGGGGAGCACGCGTCCCTCGCGGGCGAGGTCGTGGCCGTCGACGCCCGGACGACGGCCGCGGGCCGGGCCATGCTCACGGTGACGATCACCGTGGCCGGGGAGCGGGTGCGGGCCGTCTGGTTCGGCATGCCCTTCATGGCCAAGCGGTTCGCGGTCGGGATGCGGATCGTGCTCGCCGGACAGCCGCGTCGCGGCGTTACGAACTGGGAGTTCGCCCACCCGGAGGTCCGCTGGCTCGCCGGCGGCGAGGATCCGCACGCCTCGGACTGGCTGGCCGTCTATCCGCTGGCCGAAGGCGTGCAGCAGTCGCACGTCCGGCTGGCGGTGCAGGCGGCCGTCGACCACGCCGCCGACGCCTGGCCGGAGGCGTTCGCCCCGGACCTCCTGGCCGCGAAGGGCCTGCTGCCGATCGGCCGGGCGATCCGCGAGATTCACCGGCCGACGAGTCGCGACTCGATCGATGCGGCCCGGCGCCGCTTCGTCTACCAGGAGCTGTTCATGCTCCAGCTGGCGCTGCGGATGCACCGCCGCCTCCAGCGCGAGGCGCGGGCGGCGCCGGCGATCGTCGTCGACTCCCGCCTCGACGGCCGGATTCGCGCCCGGTTCCCCTTCGCGCTGACGCCGGCGCAGACGCGGGTCTGCGCCGAGATCACCGCCGACCTCGGCCGCCCGGAGCCCATGAACCGGCTGCTCCAGGGGGACGTCGGCAGCGGCAAGACGGCCGTCGCCGTCTACGCGATGCTCGCGGCCGTCGGCACGACCGTGAAGCTGCCGGGCCCGGGGGGTGGCGCCGCCGCACCGGTGACCGGCCCCGACGGCAGGCCCGAACGCTACCAGGCGGCGCTCATGGCCCCCACGGAGCTACTGGCGCGGCAGCATGCGGCCACGCTGGAGCGGCTGCTCGCCGGCAGCGGCGTCGAGGTCTGCCTGCTCGTGGGCGGGCAGCCGGCGCGGCAGCGCGAGAAGATCCTGGCGCGGATCGCGTCCGGTGAGGCCGGGATCGTGATCGGCACGCAGGCGCTCGTCGCCGGCACGGCCACCTTCCGGCACCTGGCCCTCGTGGTGATCGACGAGCAGCACCGCTTCGGGGTGCTCCAGCGGGCGGTGCTCCAGCAGGGGCAGGCCGACCCGCACACGCTCGTGATGACGGCCACGCCGATCCCGCGCACGATCGCGCACGCCGTCTACGGCGATCTCGACGTCTCCACGCTCGACGACCAGCCCCCCGGCCGCCGGCCCGTCGCCACCTACCGCGTGGGGCCGGCGGAACTCGACCGCTGGTGGGAGTTCGTCCGCGGAAAGCTCGCCGCCGGCCGCCGCGGCTACGTCGTGGTCCCGGCAGTGGAGGAGTCGAAGCGGGAGCTCGCGAGCATCTCCTCGGCGTTCGAGGAGCTGGCCAACGGGCCGCTCGAGGCCTTCCGGCTGGGGCTCGTCCACGGCCGGCTGAAGCCCCGGGACAAGGCGGCCGTCATGGAGGACTTCCGGACGGGGCGGCTCGACGTGCTCGTGGCCACGAGCGTCATCGAGGTGGGGATCGACGTGCCGGAGGCCACGATCATGACGATCCTCGACGCCGAGACCTTCGGACTTGCGCAGCTTCACCAGCTCCGCGGCCGCGTGGCCCGCGGCGCGGCACAGGGGATCTGCGGCGCGGTCACCTCCTCGGCCGCCGAGCCGCATCCCCGGGTGGACGCCTTCGTGGCCACGACGGACGGCTTCGCGCTGGCGGAGCAAGACCTGCTCCTCCGCGGCCCGGGGGACCTCGTCGGCACGCGGCAGAGCGGCACGCCCCCGCTGTTCCTCGCCGACCTGCTGCGGGACGCCTCGGTCGTCGCCGAAGCCCGACGCGACGCCCTGGAACTCTTCGACCGCGACCCCGAACTGGCCGATCCCGGCCTGGCGCACCTGCGGAGGGTGATCGTCGACCGCTGGGGCCCGACGCTCGGGCTGGGGAGGATCGGGTGACGCCGGTCAGGGCCGTGCCGGCGGCACGACCTGCTCGGCCGCCCGCCAGGAGCCGCCGTCGCGGATGACCCGCCGGTAGAGAGTGTCCCGCTCGACCGGCTCGCGGCCCGCCTCGCGGATCAGCCGCCGGATCTCGTCGACCGAGAGGACCTCGGGCGTCGTGGCCCCGGCGTCGTGGTAGATGAGTTCGTGGCGGACGGTGCCGTCGATGTCGTCGGCCCCGTAGGCCAGCGCCGCCTGCGCCGTGCCGATTCCCAGCATGATCCAGTAGGCCTTGAGGTGTTCGAAGTTGTCGAGCACGAGCCGCGAGATCGCCATGGTCCGCAGGCTCATCGCCGCCGACGGTTTCGGGATGTGGGAGAGCCGGGTGTTGTCGGGATGGAAGGCCAGGGGGATGAAGGTCTGGAACCCGCCCGTCTCGTCCTGAAGCTCGCGGAGGCGAAGCAGGTGGTCGGTGCGGTGGAAGGCGTTCTCGATGTGCCCGTAGAGCATCGTCGCGTTGCTCCGCAGGCCGAGCTCGTGGGCCGTGCGGTGGATCTCGAACCACTCGCGGGTGTCGGCCTTGTGCTCGCAGATCCGGTCGCGAACCTCGGGGTGGAAGATCTCCGCGCCGCCGCCCGGGAGGCTGCCCAGGCCCGCGTCCTTCAGCTCCCGGAGGATGTCCCGGATCGACCGCTTCGTGAGGTGGCAGAACCAGTTGATTTCGACCGGCGTCCAGGCCTTGAGGTGGAGCGACGGGTAGGCGTCGTGGAGCAGGCGGATGACGTTGAGGTACCAGTCGTAGTCCTTCTGGTGATGGAGGCCGCCGACGATGTGCATCTCGGTCGATCCCGCGTCGACCGCCTCCCGGCCCCGGGCCAGGATCTGCTCGTCGCTCATCACGTAGCCGCGGGCCTCGCGGAGGTCGGCCCGGAAGGCGCAGAACGTGCAGCGGTAGACGCAGACGTTCGTGGGGTTCAGGTGCGTGTTGATGTTGTAGAAGCCGAGGTTACCGTTCTTCCGCTCGCGGACGAGGTTCGCCAGCTCGCCGAGTTCGTGCACCGAGATCGACTCGTCCCAGAGCATCTCGGCTTCGGCGGCGTCGAGCCGCACGCCGGCCTCCACCTTCTCGCGGACATTCTCGAGCGACGGGGAAACGGCACGGATCATGGCTTCTCCGGGATGGAGGATGGAGGGCGACCGGGGCCGGCCCCGGGCCGAACCGCCACCACGAGAACCGCAGCGGGGCGATTTTCGCAACCGCTCCCCGCGGCAGGGCTGTTTCGCCGGTTTTCCGCCCGCTCCGGCGGGCCCGTCACCAGCGGAGATCGGCGGCGATCGCCGCCAGGAGCACCACGCCGATCGCGGCGTTGGCGGTGAAGAAGGCCTGGTTGACCCGGGAGAGGTCGGCGGGCCTCACGAGGGCGTGCTCCCAGACGAGGAGGAGGGCGATCGCGGCGTAGGCGGTCCAGTAGATCCAGCCGAGCTCGGGAACGCAGGCGGGCAGTCCGGCGAGCAGGAGCATCGTCGCGGCATGGAGCCACCGCGCCAGGCGGAGGGCCCGCGGCACGCCGAGCCGGGCGGGAATGCTGTGGAGGCCGTGGGCGGCGTCGAAGGCGGCGTCCTGGCAGGCGTAGATCACGTCGAAACCCGCCACCCAGAGCATGACGGCCAGGCCGAGGATCACGGCGGGCAGGCCGTCGGCCGGGTCGCGGAGGAGCGTCTGGCCGCGGATGGCGATCCAGGCGGCGACGGGGGCGAGGCCGAGCGCCGCCCCGAGCCAGAGGTGGGCCAGCGCCGTGAACCGCTTGGCGTAGCTGTAGCCGAGGAGCCAGGCGAGCACCGGGACGGAGAGCACCAGCGGCAGCCAGTTGGGCAGGAACAGGAGCGTCGCGGCGACGAAGACGGCCGACGAGGCGACGACGAGCAGGAGAACCTCTCCCGTGCCGACGGCGCCCCGCGGCAGGTGGCGGCCCGCCGTGCGCGGGTTGGCCGCGTCGATCGCGTGGTCGGCGAACCGGTTGAAGGCCATCGCCGCCGTGCGGGCCGCGACCATGCAGACGAGGATGCCGGCCAGCGGCGCCAGCCACGGCAGCGGCCCGGATCGGCGGGCGAAATCGGCCCCCCACGCGACCGCCACGAGCGCCGCCATGATCGCGAAGGGCAGCGCGAAGATCGTGTGGCTGAACCGCACGAGCTCCAGGTAGGTCCGCAGCCGCGAGGGCCGCGTGGTGGCGGGGGCCGTGGCCATCAGGTCGCCTCGCCCCACCGGCGCATGAGCGCGTTGCGCACGCCGAGCTGGTCGCAGATCCGGGCGACCACGAAGTCGACGAGGTCGGCCACCGACTCCGCGCGGGCGTAGAACCCGGGGGCCGCGGGCAGCACCACGGCCCCCGCCTCGTGGATCGCCTGCATGTTCTTCAGCTGCGGCAGCGACAGTGGCGTCTCGCGGGGCACGACCACGAGCTTCCGCCGCTCCTTGAGATGCACCTCGGCGGCGCGATGGACGAGGTTCTCCCCCATCGAATGGGCGACGGCGGCGAGCGTGCTGCCGCTGCACGGGCAGATCACCATGGCGGCGGTGAGGAACGACCCGCTGGCGATGGGGGCCATGAGGTCGCGGTAGTGGTGGTAGTGGACCCGGCCGGCCGCCGGCGGGGCCGAGCCGATCAGCGTCGCCAGGTCGAACCGGTCGAGGTCGAGGGTGCGGCCGGTCTCCGTCGCCAGCACCGCCTGGCCCGACGGGCTGACCGTGAGGTGGATCTCGCGGCCGGCGGCCAGCAGGACCTCCACGAGGCGGACGCCGTACGGGGCCCCCGAGGCGCCGGTGATCGCGACGACGAAGGGCGGTTCGGCGGCCACGGCTCACGCCTCCCCGCTGGAGCCCCGCGTCGCCAGCGTGAGCGTCGCGATGCCGAAGCTGAGGGGTACCATCTCCACGCGGTCGAAGCCGGCCTCACGCACGACCGCCGCGAGCCGGTCGCCCGACGGAAACTCCTCGACGCTGCGATTGAGGTAGGTGTACGCGTCGGATCGATTGCGGGCGACCGCATTGCCCAGGCGGGGGAGCACGGTGCGGAAGTACCAGAGGTAGCCGCTGCGGACGAGGGGGTTCCGCGGCAGGGAGAACTCGAGGATCGCCAGGGTTCCGCCCGGCCTGAGCACGCGGGCCATCTCGGCGAGGCCGCGGGACGTGTCGGCGATGTTCCGCAAGCCGAAGGCGACCGTGACGAGGTCGAAGCCCGCCGTCGGGAAGGGGAGGTCCATCGCATCGGCCTCGACCCACTCGACGGGCAGGCCGGCCTTCCGCGACTTCTCGACGCCCCGGTCGAGCATCGGCCGGCAGAAGTCGCTGGCCACGATCCGCACCCGCGGCCCGCACTTCGCGGCGTAGGCGAGCGCCAGGTCGCCCGTGCCGGTGCAGACGTCGAGGATCGCCCCCGCCTCGGGGGGCGGGGCCCGACGGACGGTCACGTGCCGCCACCAGACGTCGATGCCGCCGGAGAGCAGCCGGTTGACGAGGTCGTACCGCGGGGCGATCTCGGCGAACATCCCGCGGACCTTCGCGCCGCTCTTGTCGACGCCGGCCGCCGCGGGGCGATCTTCGGGCGGTCCGCACACGGCTGGGGAAAGCTCGGTCAATTGGCACCAGGGCGGGGTCGCGGCCGATCGTCAGGATAGTTCTATCGTAGGCCGCCCGCGGCCCGTCGCCAGTCCGGGCAGGGGCCGGGACTCCCCGAGCCGTCTCGCCCGGAGGTTCGCTCCGGCCTTCCGGGCAATGCTGTCCAGCACGGCAGATGCGGGAGGGTTCGATCTGCGCCTCGCGTGGCTCGGGGCCGCCCATCCCCTCTCGCCAGACGCTCGCTCCGGTCATCCTGACCTCCGCTCGCTCGATGCTGCCCTCGCTTCACCATCCTGGTTTCGCTCGGCCAGCAACGCCGGTTCGCGGGAGTGGGCGGCCCCTCGCTGAGTTCCGACCTCGACTGCGCAGCAACCAATCCCACGTCCCGATGAGGCGGTGGCTGCGCCGGGCCGACCAGGTCTGCTCCGGATCGTGTGTCCGAGTTCCGCCGCGATCTCCTTGAGCGATGCAGGGTCCAAGATCGCGACCGACTCCGGCAGGGATCCCAGCGATGCGCGGTTCACGCCGAGCCGCTTGCGGACCTTGTCGAGCGTACAGCCGCGCTGAAGGTCACGGAGACTCTGGATCGCCGGGCTGAAGAGTGCCATCAGGATCAGTGCGCAGTACTGATCCATGAACAG
>JBIIUP010000246.1:0-4155 GCA_044339885.1 Pirellulales bacterium
TCAAATCGCTGAGCGAGGCTTCCCTCCTCATCTTCCGCCGCCGGCGCCGCGGCCTCACCGACCGCCACCCAGGCCGCCCGGTCACGGCGCTGGGCCAGGGACTCCCCGACGACGCCGCAGAACGGGCAGGCTCGGCCGACGGCCGCCTGGGCGAACGAGAGCGCGGCGACGAGCATCGCCAGTCGATCACGACGCGCCTTGATCGCCGGCATCGGCATCGTCCTCCAGCGCCCGCAGGATCGCGATCGCCTCCGCGAGCGACGGCGCCGCGTAGCCGCGGACGCGGGCCCTGCGGTCGGCCGTCGCCAGCAGCAGCACGTCCTCGAAATCCGGATGTGCCTCAAGCCGCTGCCGGGCGCGGTGCCCGAGCGTGCGGTCGCCGTGGGCGCGGGCGGCCTCCAGGGATTCGACGAGCCAGCGGGTCCGCGGGGTGATCGAATCGCCGAGGGCGGCGAGGCCGGCGGCCACGTGGTTCCCGCGGTCGATTGGCCTGCCGACCTCGTGGACGAGCGCCGCCGTCAGCAGTTCCTCGTCGAACGGCCGCTCGCCGTGGACGAGGTCGAAGACCTGCAGCGCGTGTTCCAAGGCGTCGCCCTCAGGATGGGCCGCCCGATCCTGCCGCACCGTGGCGAGCATCCCCACGAGGGCAGCGATGCGGTCGAACCGGTCGCCGGCGAGGTGTGACAGCGCGGCCCGCGGGTCGAGCCGCTGCTGCACCTCCCCGCGAACCTCGTCCGGTCCGGGCAGGCGATCGTCGGGCACCCAGCCCCGGGCCACCCGGCGGGCGGCACGAAACACCGCTCGCTTCGCGTCGCTGCCCGCGGCCACGCCTCGGGCGGCCTCGGCGGCGATCCGCTGCCGCAGCTTGTCACGCCGCTCGGGTGCAGGCCCCTCCGCATGCCCCGTCATGGCGACGGCTCCCCGTCGACCGGCCGCCAGCGGATCCCACGCACGTCGGCGGTCGTGGCGTAGGTCGCGATGCCGAGCGGCCGCGAGGGGAGCACCTCGTGCCGCACCGAGATCTGCCGTCCGGCGAGCGGCTGATCGACGATCGGCTCGCCGTCGAGGAAGCATTCGATCCGCTCCGCCGTCACCCGCACCGTCACCGCGTACCACCGCTCCCGCTCGAATTCGCGGTACAGCGACGTCGGGTTGGACGCCGCGTCCTCCCCGTCGATGCATGACAGCCCCACGACGCCGCCTCCCCACCCGCCGACGATCAGGCTGCAGGCCTCCGCGCCCACGGGGAACGTCAGGCCGCAGAAGAAGTCGCTGCCGTCGACCCTCCGCGCCTCCAGCTCGATCTCGTACCCCTGCCGCGGGAAGTCCCCTGCCCAGGTGATGCCGCTGAGGCTGGAGCCGGCGGCGATCCGCACCGCCGCATCGGCCACCGTCACGTCCCCCTCGCCGCCGAACGGCGTCGACCGCCACCCGTCGAGCGTCGCACCATCGAAGAGCGGCCGCCAATCGGCGGCGGCCGCCGGGGAGGCCGGCATGGCCCAGGCCGCGACGCCCACCGCCAACCACTGGCTCGCAACCCGGCCGAACATGAGTCTTCCTCCTCCGGGGGCCGGTCAGGGGGTCTTGGCGGCGATCTTCACGCCGAGTTCGCCGGCGATGACCGTGGCCCGCTCCGCGATCGGTGAATCCGGTGCCGCCAGGTGGATCGACTGCACGAGCGACCGGACCCTGCCGGAGAGGGCCGGGGGCACGCCGCCGCCGGCCCCACCGCCCCGGCTCGCCGCCGCCTGGATGGCCTCGAGGTTCGCCAGCTGCTGGCGGGCCCGCAGGGAGTCCTGGAACGCCTTGTCCTTCTTCCACGTCCGCAGCAGTGTCGCCGCCTCGACGCCGAGATCGCTCCCTTCGAAGGTCGCGGAGCAGCGCTGGGCGAGTCCGACGGCCCCCAGCGGGTCTCCGGGCCCGATCGTGCGGGCCTCGTCCAGCATCCGGCGGCCCCGGGACTCGAGCCGCTCGACGACGAACCGTGCCTCAGCGGCGGTCTCCGCGTCCTTCGCCGCGATCATGCCCCGCGCCTTCTTCAGGACGGCACCGAACGACCGCTCGTCGATGAGAAGCTTCTCGAGCGCCGCGAGCTTCACGAGCTTCCGCCCCTCCATCACGGCGGCCGGGGCGTCGGCGACGGCGCGGGCCACCGCGTCGCCGACCTCGAACGGAGAGCCGCGGAAGACGCACGTCCCGGCATGGTCGAAGAGCATGCAGTGCGGGATGCCCTGAAAGTCCATCCCCCCCTGCACCATCGCCTGCTCGACGATCGTGAACCCGACGCCCAGTTCCTTCACCTTCGGGCCGATGTCGGCCGCCGTGCCGCCCTGCGCATGGGCGCCCACGATGACGAGCCCCTGCGGCCCGAACGAGCGGTGCAACTCGTCGAGCATGGGCATGCTCCGGATGCACGGGGGGCAGTTGAGTCCCCAGAACTCCAGGAGCACGACCCGGTGCGCCAGAGACTGCTCCGTCACCTGCGGGCCCGAGACGTGGGGTCCCAGCCGGATGTCGGCCGTGCCGACGTCCATGGCGAATTCACCCGCGCCGGCGCGCGGGCGGCCGTGGACCGCAGCGATCATCACGGCGGCCAGCAGGAATCGCACCATGGTCGTCATGCCATCGCCCTCGAGAACCCCCCGGCGAATCTACCCGACCCTCGGTGAGCCGGCCAGGCGCGGGGGCGACCTCCGTGCGCCGGGGCGGCGCGAACCGCCGCTGCTTGCCGACTCCTCAGGGCCTGGCCTATCCTCTGGGTTCCAGAGGTGAGGCTCGCTCGCCACGTCGCCTCCAACCTCGAGGAGTTGGGCATGCAGAGGTCCTCCCGACGACGGTTCCTGCAGAGCACGTCCCTGGCCGGCGCCGGCTACTTCGCGGCAGCCGGCACCCGTGCGGCTCCGAGCACCTCGGCCAACGAGGAATTGACCGTCGCCTGCATCGGGGTGGGTGGCAAGGGGGGCAGCGACTCCGACAACGCCGCCCTGTGCGGTCGGGTGATCGCGATCTGCGACGTGGACCGCAAGATTCTCGAGAGCAAGGGCAAGGGGGAGAAGTTCGCCGCCGCCGAGCGATTCACCGACTACCGCGAGTTGCTCGCGAAACTCGGAAAGAAAATCGACGTCTGCACGATCTCCACGCCCGACCACATGCACGCCCCACCTACGCTGGAGGCGATGCGGCTGGGCATCTCGTGCTACACGCAAAAGCCGCTCACGCGGACGATCTACGAGGCCCGGCTGCTGGCCCAGGTGGCCCGGGAGACCGGCGTCTGCACGCAGATGGGCAACCAGGGAACGGCCTTGGATTCCTCCCGCGAGGCCATCGCCCAGATCAAATCGGGCGTCCTCGGACCGCTTCGGGAGGTCTATGCCTGGTCGAACCGCCCCGTCTGGGCGCAGGGGCCCGGCCGCAGGATGAACATCCGTAAGTACCAGGTCCAGGCGATGGCGGAGGTCGACGAGCAGGAGGATGCCGCGACCACCGCCGAGGAGGTGGCCGACATCGTGGCCGAGTTGGTGCAGAAGAAACAGCGGGAGATCGCCACGGCCCTCGAACGGGTCGACTGGAAGTCGTGGCTCGGGGTCGCCCCGCCGCGGGAGTTCTGGCCTGGGCTCTACCACTCCTTCCAGCACCGCGGCTGGTGGGATTTCGGGACCGGCGCCTTGGGCGACATGGCATGCCATCAGTTGACCGTGCCGTTCGCCGCCTGCGGACTCCGCGACCCGATTTCGGTCGTCGCCCGGACTACGGGTCATGACTTCGACAGCTTTCCGGCCAGCTCCATCATCCGCTTCGAGTTCCCCGAGACGTCCGAGCGTCCGGCGATTCCGTTCTGGTGGTACGACCGCAAGGGCAACAGGCCTCCCCGGGAGGTCTTCGCGAAGTGGGGCATCGACGACGTCTCCTCCAGCGGGGTGCTCGTGGTGGGTGAGAAGGGGGCCTTCTACAGTACCGACGACTACTGCGGGAAGTACGAGCTCAAGGGCGTGGACAAAGTGGCCGTCGACTTCGAGAAGGCAGAGGACCACGGCAAGGGCAACGACTCCAACCATATGCACGAGCTTTTCCGCGCGAAGCGCGCGGGCAAGCCCTCGATCGCGCAGTCGAACTTCGTGGATCGCGCCGGCCCGCTCACGGAGACCATTCTCTTGG
>JBIIUP010000248.1:0-4139 GCA_044339885.1 Pirellulales bacterium
CTCCTTTCCTGAACCATACCGCACTTGCCTTACTGTCGTGCCATCGTCCTGTCGGTCGACGAGCCGCGTAGTCGTTGGGGTCTTAACACAGCCATTGGCTGCCACCCACGCATCGATCGAATGCTGGACGGAGTAGAAATCAGTGCCCGAAGGGCCCCGGCCTTTGCCGCCCCCGAACGGCGCGAACTCATCCGCATCGCCATGAAAATGCATGACAGGCACAGGCCGGTTAGGATGACACTCCTTGGTGCCCATCGGTCCGCCAACCGGAGCGATTGCGGCGATTCGATCCGACAGCTCAGACGCGAGCCGGTAACTCATCATCGCCCCGTTCGACATGCCGGTCGCAAACACTCGTCGCGGATCGACATTTACAGCTTCGGCAAGGTCCTCGAGCAATGCACGAGTAAACGCCACGTCATCGACATTGGTCACCGCCGCATGCCCGCAGCAGTTGCCGGCATTGAAGGTCAGCATTCTTTGGAGTCGGCCGCTACCTGCGGGGTACACCACGATGAAGCCGGCGTGGTCGGCTTTTCCGTTAAGTCCGCTGAAAGCAACCATATTGTCTGCGTTTGCGCCTCCGCCGTGGAACGCCAGCACCACCGGCGTGGGAGTGGCGGGATCGTA
Source organism: Pirellulales bacterium (assembly GCA_044339885.1). GTDB lineage: Bacteria > Planctomycetota > Planctomycetia > Pirellulales > UBA1268 > QWPN01. The sequence continues at coordinate 631 of JBIIUP010000248.1, forward strand.
CTGGGGAGGCACATGCACCAGGTAACTCCGGCGCACACCTTCTACATCGACGGTGCGAGAGTGATCGCCCGACCGCAAGCCTGCATCACCAACGGCCATAAGCATCAAGAGCAGCGTGACAATGCTCATTTGCTGCACCTTCACTGGCTGCCGAACGATTGCGACCAGCGGCTCGCGACCATCGACAAACCACACCGCTACATTTTATCGCGGGTCCGCTACATCGCTTGGTTCGCCGTAGTCGGGGGTAGCTACTCCGAAAGAAACCGCTCGTACTCGTCATGGCCACCGATCCAGTACCAGAAGAACGTATCTTCTTGAAGCATCGCCAGCGCTCAATAACCGGCTCCGATGCGCACCGACCAGACGTGCCCACACTTCTTGAAGCGGAGCGACGGATGCCACGGATCTCGGCGCCATAGCCGATATGCGGCACGCGCCCTTCTCTTTATATCTCGAGGGAGGGACCGACATGCCGACCAGAAGTCAGTCGTTGTCGATGACTTCGTCAAGCGGCTTGGTCCTTCCTTCCGCGATATCGCGGCGCACGCGATCCAGAAAGCGTTGCATCCGCCCGCCGGGCTGTGAGTCCCGGGCAATCTCTGCATCCCACGAGTCGGTCTGGCCGAGCTTGACCTGCTCCCCTTAAACGTCGCCACGTTCAGAGAGAGAATCTCTGGTGGTGCAAACCAAGGGAGGGCAGAAGATGCCACGAGGGATGAAGTGTACGGCGGAGCAGATCATCGGGAAGCTCCGGGAGGCCGAGGTCGAGTTGGCCCGCGGCAAGACCGTGCCCGAGGTGGTGCGGAAGCTTGGCGTGACGGAGCAGACCTAGTACCGCTGGAAGCGGGAATACGGGGGCCTGCGGACGGAACAGGCGAAGCGGCTGAAGGATCTCGAGAAGGAGAACGCCCGGCTGAAGAGGCTTCTTGCTGATGCGGAGCTCGACAAGGCAATTCGTTGGGAGGCCGCATCGGGCTGCTGAAGGCGTGCGCAGCTCAACATCTAAGCCGGGCGAAGCGGCGTCAGACGGTCGAGCACGTGCGTGACACGCTAGTCCGTGATGTGGTGACCGAACGCCGGGCATGCCGGGTGCTGGGTCTGGCCAGGAACATGCATCGCCGGAAGGCGGGTGTTGCCGACGATGAGCCACGGCTCGTGAAGCGGATCGTCTGGATGGCCAGCGAGTACGGTCGCTACGGCTACCGCAGGATTACGGCTCTTCTGCGGGCCGATGGCTGGTTGGTGAACCACAAGCGGGTGGAACGAATCTGGCGACAGGAGGGCCTCAAAGTGCCAGCGAAAAAGCCGAAGCGACGACGGCTCTGGCTTGGGGATGGCTCGTGCATTCGGCCGCGGCCGACGCACCGCAACCACGTCTGGAGCTACGACTTCGTGATGGACCGGACGTCCGAAGGTCGGGCGTTCCGGATGCTGACGATCGTGGACGAGTTCACGCGGGAGTGCCTGGCGATCGACGTGTAGAGAAAGCTGACCAGCGAGGACGTCTTGGAGCGGCTGAGCGACCTGTACGTACGCAAGGGCGTGCCGGGCCACATCCGCAGCGACAACAGTAGCGAGTTCACCGCAAAGCGGGTACGCGAATGGCTCGACCGGGTCGGGGTGAAGACGCTCTCCATCAAGCCGGGATCGCCATGGGAGAACGGCTATGTGGAGAGCTTCAGCGGCAAGCGGCGGGACGAACTGCTGGACCGCGAAGTCTTTGACACCCTCCTGGAGGCCAAGGTGCTCATCGAGCGATGGCGGAAGGCCTCCAACACCGTCCGCCCGCACAGCTCGCTGGGGTACCGACCCCCGGGCCCAGAGTCGCGCCGGGCCTGTCCGCTCGATTCGGCTACGCCTCACCAAGCGGACAGAGGCGATCCCTTGGCAGGCCTACCCTGGTGGTAGAAGCTGGTTTCATTCATTGGGGAGGTCAACGGTAGTAGGTCTGCTCCGTCACGCCGATCTTCTTCACCGCCTCGGCGACGGTCTTCCCCCTACCCAGCTCGACTTCGACCTCTCGGAGCTTCGGGATGATGACCTCCGCCTGCTCCGCTTTTCCTCGTGGCATTTCCTGCACTTGTTTTGTTGCGGCCACCCAGGATTCCCGCTCCTGCAGTGGCCTCGTCTAAGGGGGGCAGGTCATGGTTTCCGAGAGCTTGGCAAGCCGGCGTTTCCGATGGAAGAATGAGGAAGGATCTTGCATGGAAAATAGGAGTGTGCATCGTGACGCGCTGCAGACTGACCACGGTTCTGCTCCTCGTGCTGATGGCCGGCTCTATCGGTGGACCGGCCTCTCCCCTCGCCGCGGGCGCCGAAGCCACCGCATGGCCGACGCTTCCCGAGCGGGATGGCCCGGTCGAACTCCCGGCCCAGGAATGGCCGCTGCGGCCCGGACCACGGCACGTCCGCGTGCTGGTGCACTACCCCGCGGGAACCCGCCCCTCGGTCACTCCACGCACGGGCGTGATGCTCACGTTGCACAACTGGGGCGGCACCGATTGCGCGGGTACGGCCGATCCCCGTACACTCGCCCGTCGGCTCGACGTCATAGCCCTGTGCGTCAATCACTTGCAGAGCGGCAAGTCTGATGCGATCGACGGGCCCGAGCCCTACGACTTCGGGTATCTGCAGGCTCTCGATGCGCTCCGCGCCCTGGCCTGGACCTGTCGGGAATTGCGGGCGTCCGGAGTGCCGTACGCCACGGGCCGCCTCTTTTGCACCGGCGGGTCGGGCGGGGGAAACGTCACGCTCATGGCGCAGAAACTCGCCCCGCGTACCTTTGCCTGCGTGGTCGACATGTGCGGCATGAAGAAGCTCAGCGACGACATCGCGTTCAATCTGCCCGGAGGCAGCAGCCTGAACGCCAGGTACGTCCGGGATCGCGGTGACCCGAGATCCCTCGCGACCGACGACCAGGAACTGCGGTTTCTCGGCAATCGGAAGCACCTGGCCGTGCAGCAGGCCCTGGGCTCCACGGCGCGGATCGTCACCATCCATGGCCGTGAGGACACCACGTGCCCCTTTCCCGATGCCGAGGAGATGGTCGACGCCATGCGGGCCGAGGGCCTGACCGTCGAGCCGCATTTTATCGGCCCTGGGGATCTCGACGGCACGGCCTTCACTTCGGCCGGCCATCCGCTCGGCAATCGCACGGAGATCGTCCTGCGGACGGCGGGAAAGTATCTGCTGCCCGATGGCCCGGAGGCACTGCAGCGGGCGGGCCCGAGCGACTTCGACCGGCGGGAGCCGATCCGCTACCCGACGACCAACGGCGCGTTCGTCATCGACTACTCCACCGGCTGGCCAGAAGGCCGGTTCGAGCCCGCGACGGCCCAGCTCCGGTGATCGGCCCGGCCATGGCGTCACTGTGCGGTAGCTCCCGCGCCGCTCCCGCCCGCGGCCCGCACGGTCAATCCGCCCCGGCCCGTGAACGTTCTGCCTGCGGCGACCACGGTGGCCGGGCCGTCGAGATTCGTCACGGTGATCGCGCCGTCGCTGGCTCC
>JBIIUP010000329.1:0-2583 GCA_044339885.1 Pirellulales bacterium
AGGCCGTGCTGTTCACAGACGAGGCCGGCCGTACCGTCGTGTTCACTCCCGACCTCCTGCCCACCGTCCACCACGTCGGCGCGGCCTACAGCCTGGCCTACGATGTCGAGCCCTACACGACGATGCTCACGAAGCGGTGGTTCCTGGCCGAGGCCGAGCGGCGGGACTGGCTGCTCGTCCTCGACCACGAGCCGGACACCCCGTGCGTGAGGGTGAGGGCCGACGGCCGCGGCTGGTGGCGGCTCGAACCCGAGCGATTCAGTTGCTGACGGGCCCGCCCCGCAGGTCTGCGACGTCGCGGGGGCTGCCGCCGACGGCGACCGCCACGCCGGCCGGACCGCCGCTGTCCTCGATCAGGTTTCGTTCGAGCGTCGTGCGATGCGGCCAGGCGTCGTGGGCGCGACCCACGTCGCGGAAGGCCACGCCGATCCTGCCGCTGGCACGATCCGGTTGGACCGCATCACGTTGTCGGTGTCGCGGTGACCGATCGAAACGCCGTAGAGAGCGTTGTCGGCGATGAGATTGTCCTCCGCCAGGCCGTGCCGAACGCCCCAGCACCAGAAGATGCCCTGCCGGTTCCGCTCCATCCGGTTGCCGCGGATGAGCGGCTGTAGCGAGCCGGACCCGGGGTGCAGGCCGAAGTGGACGTTGTCGTGGAGGTGGCAGTCGAGGACCTCCACGTCGTGGCAGACCTGGAAGCTGATCCCGTCGCCGTGATAGGCCCGTGCGGTGACGCCGCGGAACGTCCAGCGGCTGCAGTCCTGGAGGAAGACGCAACCTCCGTAGTTGCCGTCGAGCAGGTCGGAGTTGGCCCGATTGCCGTCGAGGGCCAGATTCTCGATCACGACGTCGTCGACGTGGTCGCCGGACAGCAGTGGAAAGAGCGTCATGCAGACCGCCTGGGACGAGATCCAGAGATTCTCCCGGGGCGCCCGATCGAGCCGGAAGCGGTTGCCGTCTCGGTCGACCAGCGTCCGCTTCACGACCACCTTCCGACCCTGGTCGGGATGGGTGGCCTCGAGGACGACGCCGTCGCCCGGCTCGAAACCGGCGCCGTCGGCGAGGACGATCTCCTCGGCGAACCAGTCGGTGTCGGCGGCCAGGGCTGAGCGGACCGACGGCCCACGGGTGATCACCGTCTCCGGGCCGGCGGCCGCGGCCGCCAGTCCGGCGAGGAACCGCCGGCGGCCCTGCCGCGTGCTCGGGCTCGGATCGTCTTCGGGGCGGTCGCGGATGCACAAATCCTCACCCGCATGGATCCACGACGCGAGCGTTGCATCCCGTGCGATCACCGGCGAGTGAACCTCGTCCGCAGGACGCTAGCGGAGGACGGGTGGCTGCCCGGCCATGGGGGGCAGCGAGAGCTGCCGCGCCTCGGCTGGATAGAAGGCCCCCCAGACCGGATTGTGGTCCGACACCTCCAAGGCGTTCTCGAGCGGCAGCCCGAACTCGGCCTGCAGGTCGAGCACCCCGAAGATGCCGAGGTACTCACTGGTCGCTGGACGGACGAAGACCAGATTGTCATAAGTTTTCGTCCGCCGCGTGTTCGTGGTCATGCCTGACACGGCCCAGCCGACTCCCGGAATCCGCCTGAAGGCATTGAACCCGGGAGGCCCGGCATTGAGGTCGCCCAGCAGGATCACGTCGTCCTCGTCGGGACGGGCCGCCTGCATGGCCTGAAACACGCCCGCCAGGGCTTCGAGCTCCTGCGGCACCTCGTCTGGATCGGTGTGGATGTTGACGAGCCAAAACGTGAACGCCATTTCCACAGGCGTGATGCGGGTGCGAAATCGTGCGTGCATCGGAGGACGGTGGAGCCTGCCCTGTGGATCGGGCACGCTTCCCACCGACGACGGATCGACTTCGATGCGATTCGTGTCGTAGACGAAAACGTACTGCTCCTTGCTGGAGGTGCGGCCCTCTCGGGGACCGATCACGTAGTCGTAGCGGCTGCCGCTTGCATTGACCGCACGGACGAAAGCCGGGATGACCTCGTCCGATTTCGCACGCACCTCCTGGATCGCGACGACGTCGAAGTTGCGAACGACCCGAGCCAGCAGTTCGACCACGTGTGGCTTCGACATCTTCGACTCGCCGAACACTTGGATGTTGAAACTGGCGATCAGCACGGCACCCGACGGCTTTCCCACGGGGCCGCCGCCCGGAAGCGGCTGTGCGGAGACGGGCGCCGGACCGCAGCAAGCCAGCAGCCAGGCCACGAGCAGCCGACAGGCTGGACCCGGTGGCTGCCACGGTCGCGCGGAGGTGGGTGCATGGCCGGGAGACACACCCCAGGTATCGGCCGAGCGAACCGGCCGGCATTCCACGACCGGGGCAGCGGCCGCTTTTTGACGGGCCGATCGAGCCGAGGGCTACCTCGGCAAGACGAGCCAGTCGGGGGATCGGCACCGGTGGCGGCCTCGTCGAGCGCTGCCCGGGCCACCCGCGGCAGCAGGACCGATCTTCCCCAACGCCCAGGCCGCCCGCTGGGCCACCGCCGGATCGGAGGCCGACCCCAGACTGTTCGTCAGCACACCCACCGTGATCGCCGCATCGTGCCCAGACCGCCCAAGCAGGGTCGTC
>JBIIUP010000082.1:0-12015 GCA_044339885.1 Pirellulales bacterium
GAGAAGACGTGGACACCGGCAAGGACCGCCATGGGTCGTCGGAGAAAACATCCGTTGCCCAGATGACGGCCGGGCTGGCGACGTCCTGGATGCCGCGACCGCTGGCCGACTTCTTCTCCACACCATTCGGCGCGGCGGTGTTCCTGATCGCAGCGTTGATCCTGCTGATCACGGGCATCATCTGGATCACCCGAAACGACGCCCTGCCCTCGATCAGCGTCAACCGTCAACGGGCAGTCGTGGTCGCGCGGCAGATCGACAACGAGGGGGAGCAGGAATCACGGCGACGCTCCCCGCAGCCTGGGCTGCAGCCGGGGGCCCTGCAGCAGCCCTCGCCCCGGCCGCTCCAGCCGGACTGTCGCTCGTCGATCGACCGGAGGTATTCGACCTCGGCGAACCCTGCACGGCCGCGCCGATGAAGGCCGGTTTCCGGGCGACTGATTCTTTGCGGCAAGCCGCTCCATCGCCTATCCTCTGCGGAGACTCCCGGGCGATTCGGCCCGGGGCACGCGGCGGGTCACATGCAGTTACGGGCGCCACGACGTCAAGATGTCTGCTGCAACCGCCGGGCAGGTTCTGCCGGCCTGGCCCTGCTTGCGACGCTCGTCGCGTCGGCCGCCGGACGCGCCCAGTCGACGGGGTTCGGACAGCCGCACTACATCGCGGGCTCCTACCCGTTCACCGAGCAGGCTCCTCCCGTGTTCATCAACGACGTGGTGGGAGCGCGGATCTTCTATGACAGCGGCATTTTTGGCGATTCGACGGTGATCGCGAACGTCGAGGCCGGACACATCTGGGACGGCCACGAGGTTTTCGATCGCTCGGGTCTGGGCCTCGGTCCCGCCGTGGAGCGGTACGTCACCGGGTCCGGCGGGACCGGAGCACTCGACTTCCACGCCACGATGGTGGGCCATGTGCTCGGGGGCACGGGCTACGACCCGGTCACCGCCTCCTATTCCTACGTCGGCCTCGGCATGGCACCCCGCGCGAGGCTCTGGTCGGGGGCCATCGCCACGGCGTTCGCGACCGATCCGGAGAACATCGGTGGCTTCGAGACGACGGCCGAGTCGACGATCCCGGTCTACCGGCAGTTCTTCCGAGGCGTCAGTGGGACGAGTCCCGACGTCATCAACAGCAGCTGGGGCGGCCCCGACGCCGCGGCGATCACGATCCAGGCCCAGTCGATCGACGCGCTGGCTTTCGAGAACCCGGGGGTCCTGTTCGTGGCCACGGCGGGCAACGATGCGACCGCGCCGGTGTCCGCTCCCGGCAACGTCTACAACGGCATCACGGTCGGCAGCGTCGGTGGCACGCAATTTCTCACGCCGTCCTCGTTCTCGTCCCGGGGCGCGGTCGACTTCTACAACCCAGCGACCGACACGACCATCGCCGGCGTGCGCGCCGCCGTCGACATCGCCGCCCCCGGCGAAAGCGGCTTTCTCGCGGCCTACCTCGGGCCGACCGGTGGCCTGGCACCGCTGCCGAGCGTCACGCAGGACCCATCGCCCACCGACCTCTATTTCACCGACGTCGACGGCACGAGTTTCGCTTCACCGACCGTCGCCGGCGGCGTGGCCCTGATGAAGGACGCCGCCAAGGGCCGCTGGTGGCTCGTGCCCGAGACGGCCTTCGACTCCCGGGTTGTCAAGTCGGTGCTCATGGCGACGGCCGTGGAGACCGACGGCTGGAACAACGGCCAGGTCGCGGTCGGAGGGGTGGTGCGGACGACGCAGTCCCTCGACTACGCCACCGGGGCCGGCGCTCTCGACCTGACGTCGGCCGGCCTGACCTACGTCGCCGCCCCCACGATGGACGTCGCCGGCTCCGGCGGTGGCACCATCGGCACGAATGGCTGGGACCTCGGCTCCGTGACGGTGGGTGGCACGAACGACTACTCGTTCACCGCCACGCTGGCGGCGCCATCTCGGCTCACTGTGGCCCTCGATTGGTTCACCAATGGCGTCTTCGTCGATGCCACCGACACCGGGAGCCGTACGGCGTTCGCGAACCTCGACCTCCAGGTCTGGAGCATCGTCGACGGGGCCTTCAGCACGCTCGTCGCGGAGTCGGTGAGCACCTACAACAACGCCGAGATGCTCCGACTCGACCTTTCGCCAGGCGGCCTCTATGGCCTCAGGGTCACGCTGCCGCAGATGGTCTATGACCTCGGAGCGACCCCCGTCACCGCGGAAACCTACGGCCTTTCATGGACCGTCATGGCGGTGCCGGAGCCGTCGGCATGCCTCGTCGCGGTCGTCGGCCTGACCCTCGCCGCCGTCCGATCGTGCCGCCTCGGACAGCGGACGCGGTCAGGGGGCGGGATCGGCCGGCAGGTCGACATCCGCTCGGTCCGGCGGGCCTGAGCGACCGAATCGCTCCCCGCTCCGGACCGTCGTTCCCCATACTGGTGCCGCCACCCCGGCCGGGTGCCCGGCAAGGATTCCGCCATGCCCCTCACGATCTCGTTCGTCGAGCGGCTCGAGGACGTGCTCGAGCCCGCCCGCGATTTCCTCTCGCGTGACGGCGACCTCTTCGCGAAGCCGCGGATCGTGGTTCCCAACGCGGGCACGAAGGCGTGGCTCCACGACCGCTTGGCGCGGAAACTCGGCACCTCGGGAGCGGACCGCGCCGACGGCGTCGTGGCGAACGTCGAGATCCTGTTCCCCGGCGCGATCGCGTCGCTGCTGCAGCCGCCGGCGGATGTCCGCAGGCCCGACCCCTGGTCTCTCGACCGTCTCACGTTCGCGGTGCTCGACGTGATCACGTCGCAGGAGGAGGTCGCTCGCGGCATTCCTTTCGACGTCCGGCGGGCGCCGTTGCTCACGGCCCGCCGGATCGCGGGGCTCTTCAACGACTATCACGTCCGCCGACCGGGAATGATCCTCGAATGGGAACGCGGCAACGGCAACCCGGTACTCGCGCCGACGGCCAACGACGTCCAGCACGACGGACATCCGGTGCCCACGTCGCTCCGCGAGAGCGATCGGTGGCAGTTCGAGGTCTGGCGGGTCGTGCGGCGGCGGATCGACGCGCCGTCTCCCCCGGCCCGCCGGAGCGTCGAGCATCAGCCCATCCGCGAGCGACTGCTCGTCGCGGGCCTGGAGTCGCTCACGCTGCCCCAACTCGAATCCCTGGAGGCGCTCGGTGAGGTCTGCGATGTGCAGGTGCTCCTCGTGCATCCTTCGCCGGGACTGTGGCCAACGTGGGCGACGACGGGCCAGCAGCCACTCCGCGAAGACCTCCGCGACAGGCCGCTGCAGAAACGACGGGACCCGGAGTTTCCTTCGGGAGTCGACCCGCTGCTGCCGGTCTGGCTGGCGGGTGCCCGCGATCTCCAGGAGCTCCTCGCAGCGCGGGCCACGCCGATCTCCGAAGTGTCGCCGCAGGGGCACCAGGCTCGCCCGGCCTCTCTGCTCGCCCGCATGCAGCGCACGGTGTCCGCGGGCGGCATGCCGGAGGCGGCGCCTCACGATCCCGCGACCGACCGGTCACTGGTCATCCATCGCTGTCACAGCCTCTCCCGGCAGGCGGAGGTGCTGCACGACGCCCTGCTCAGTGCCTTCCAGGAGATCGAGGGCCTCGCGCCGCACGACGTGGCGATCGTGAGCCCCGCCCTCGACAAGACGGCCCCGCACCTCCAGGCCGTGTTTCAGCGGGAGGTGTTGGGGCTCGACGCGGACGGCCAGGAGCGACGAATCAGGCTCCCACTGATCGTCGCGGACCGCGGCCTCCGCGAGACCAGCGAGGCCGCAGACCTGCTCGTGTCGCTGCTGGCCGTGCCGGGGTCACGGGCCTCGCTCGACGACGTGCTGGCCGTGGCCGGCCATCCGCTCGTGCGCACGGCCTTTCGAGTCGACGACGACACGGTCGCGACCTGGACCGATTTCCTGGAACGCACGGTCGTCCGCTGGGGTCTCGACGCGGGGCATCGGGCCCGCCATGGGCTCGTGCTCCCCGCCAACGCCGACATCCACACCTGGAAGCTCGGCCTCGAGCGGATGCTCCTCGGGGCGATGCTGCCCGACGCCCCGGCTCAGCCCGAGCTCGGCGGGGTGGTGCCGCTGGCCGACCTCGATCCCGTGGATCTCGTGGCGATCACGAAGCTGGTGCGGATCCTCGACGTGCTCCGCTCACTCGACGCCACCGTGACCGCGGAGCATTCCGTCGCCGATCGCTGCGACGCGATCGAGCGGGCTCTTCTCGGCCTCTGTGGCGAGGAGAGCCCGCAGCTCGCCGAACCCCTGGCGCATCTCCGCCGCCTCCGAGCGGCGGCCGCGGGGACGGCCGCCGGCATGAAGACGGTGCCCTTCGAGGACGTCCGCCGTCTGCTCGAAACCTGGCTCGACGAACAGCCCGGGCGGCAGCCGTTGCGAACGGGTGCGATCACGGCGACGTCGATGGTGCCGCTCCGGGGCTTGCCCTTCAAGGTGGTCTGCGTGATCGGCTACGACGACGGCGCGGTGGGAAGCGGCGAGTCGGACGGCGACGATCTCATCGCCCGCCAGCAGCTCGTGGGCGACGTCGACCCGCGGGCCGACGAGCGACGGGCGCTGCTCGACTGCCTCATGGGTGCAGGCGAGCGACTCGTGATCACGTGCACCGGTCGCAACGTCAAGTCGAACAAGCGGGTGCCGCTCGTGACGCCGCTGGCGGAGTTCGTGGACTTCGCCGTGCGGCACGGCGTCACCCGCGAGAAGTACGACGAGGCCAGCGGGATCGAGATCGACCATCCGCGGCATCAGCTCAGCCGCAGGAACTTCGAGGAGGGCGGGGTCTGGAAGCAGGGAGTCTGGAGCCACGATCGGATCGCTCGCGACGTCCTCACGAGCTTCGAGGACGAACAGGCTGGTTCACACCGTCCGGAGCCGGGGGGGCGGGGCTGCGAGTCGCTACCAGGGGCCCCGGAGGCAACGCCGACATCGGTGGCGCACCCGGCCCAGATCGAACTGTCGGTGCTCGAGCGGCTGGTGAAGGACCCGCTCAGCCTTTATCTCCGGGAGACGCTCGGCATCGACACGTGGCGGGACGAGGACGCCGTCGTGCCGGCCACGCTGCCGATCACGCTCCGGAAGAAGCAGGCGCGGGACCTGACCATCGCGCTGCACCGGGTCTTGGTCGGCGACCCCGGGGCCGCCGCGGCCTGGGTCGAGGCGAAGGAGCGCAGTGGGGAATTGCCCGTCGGCCCCCACGCCCTGCGGCAGGTCGAGGAGATCGTCGCCCTCGCCACGGGACTGACGAAGGGGTCCGAGGCGCACTCGCTGCGGCTGGGTTCGCTCACTGCCACGAGACTGGAGGATGCCGAGCAGGTCGGCGACTACCGCATCGTCGGCCAGCTCGATGGCATCCATGTCGATCCAGCCAGGCTGGTAATCGTCATGGCGGGTGAGGCCGGGAAGGACGATTACGGGCGGCCGCTCCACATGGCGGCACTGCATCTCCTCGCCGCCCGGGCCGCACGCATCGACGCGGAGGCCGCGATCGTCATCAGCCGCCGCGACGGCTGGAAGGTGGGGAGGACGACGAAGCCGAGCACACGCCAGCCGCAACCCCGCCCGGTGGATCCATGGCAGGCGCGGATCGTGAAGCTCGAGGACCCCCTCATGTCCCAGGCCGCCGCCGCCACTCGCCTCGACGCCATCGCCCGGCTCGCGCTCGAGGCCGTTCAGGCAGCCCGTCCAGCCTTCGGCAAGGTCATCACCGCGAAGCCCGCGAGCCGGGAACACGAGTTCGAAAAGGCCCTCGAGACCGACTTCTACCGACGCTCTTCCGAGCGTGCCCTGTTCGGCGTGAGCCCCACCTTCACCGACGTGTTCACGGACCGACCCGAGCGGCTGGCGTTTCTCGACGCCTTCACCCAGCTGCTGGAGCCGAAGTGGGCCAGCCACACCAAGGATTACCGGCTCACATGACCCGTCCCTTCGACATCGTCGCCGACCCGCTTCCCAACGGCACGCTCGTCGAGGCGAGCGCCGGCACGGGCAAGACGCACTCCGTCGCGGCATACGTCACGAAGGCCCTGGCCACGAACGAGAACCTGCGGATCGGAGAGGTTCTCGTCACCACCTACACGCGGAACGCGGCCGCCGAACTCCGCGAGCGAATCCGTGGCCGGCTCGTCGTGACGGCCCGGCTGCTCCGCGGACTGGATCCACCGGCCGGCTACAGGATGGACGAACTCGACGAGTACCTCCTCGCCGACACTGCGACGCATCCTGACATGGCCCGCCGACTCGAGCGGGCGGCCGCGGAGTTCGACACCGCCATGATCGGCACGATCCACGCGATCTGCGCCCGCGTGCTGCGGCTGGCGGGCGTGGAGGCGACGGAGACCGGCGACGATGAGCTTCGCGACCGGGTGCTCGACGAGGTGGTCAACGACGCGATCGTCACCGAATCGATCGCCGGCAGGCCGCTCGATGAGAAGGCACTGCGCAGACTGGTGAAGACCGCGATGGCCGATCCATTCATCGAGATGACCCACGATGCCGATGAGTGCCCCGTCGCCCTGCGTGGCCTGCTCGAACACGTTCCCGCCCTGATCACGGCCTGTGCCGAGCGGGCGCGCAGCCGGATGCAGGCCAGCCCGAGCTTTGACGAACTCCTCGTGAGGGCCTGGCAGGAGGTCACGAACCAGCCGGGCGACTCGGCGGCCGAGAGGAGCCGGAAGGCGGCCTTCCTGGAGACGCTCCAGGAGAAATTCAAGCTCGCCATCGTGGACGAAGCACAGGATACGAACAGGTTGCAGTGGGAGTTTTTCCACGCCGTTTTCCCGCCGACTGGCCGGAACGTGCTCCTCTCCGTCGGCGACCCGAAGCAGGCGATCTACCGGTTTCGGGGGGCGGACGTCACCGCGTACGTCAACCATGCCCAGGACGGCGTGCCACCGGAGCCGGCCGTCGACCCGGCGGATCCCCCCGCGCCCCCGCGGCGGACACTGGCGGTGAACCGCCGTTCGGACAAGCCGCTCCTCGACGGCCTCAACGCCGTGATGGCCGGTGCGGAGTTCGGGGCGAACATCCCGTACCGCGAGGTCACGGCCGCCCCGGGCCGGGGGGCCGCACAGATCGTGGGCCTGCGGCCGGTGGAACTCCTCGACGTCGGTTCGATGTCGCTCGTCGAGGCCGCCACCCGGAAGGTGCACGAACTGCTGACCGGGGCGTACTTCAAGCCCCCGGCGAAGCGGCCATTCACTCCCCGCGAGGTCTGCGTGCTCGTGCGGACCAATGCCGTTGGTTCCGCGATCGCCAGGCGGCTGTCCCGCCTGAAGATTCCGGCCGTCACCGAGGGCACGGCCAGCGTCATGGACGGGCAAATGGCGGCCGACGTTCTTTCGCTGCTCGAGGCGATGGAACGGCCCAGCCACTCGGGCCGGGCCCGGCGGGCGGCCGCCACCGTGTTCTTCGGTGAGCCCATCGAGGATGTCACCCGGCTCGACGAGCCGCGGCTCCAGCAGATCCAGGCGGCCATCGCCGGACTGCACACCGTCCTCCAGCGGAAGGGCATCGCGGCAATGGCGGCCGAGGTCATCGCCGACGGCGACAGGATGAAGCGGATCGCGACCGGCGACGGAGGCGATCGCCGGATCGTCGACTTCAGCCACGTCGTCGAATTGCTCAACGATGCCGCCCGCGGTCGCGGCTGCCACGCCCGGCAGATGATCGAGCATGTCACGGCCCTGGCGGCGCAGGACAAGAAGGCCGAGCTCGTGAGCCGGCGGGTGGAGAGCGACGCCGAGGCCGTCACCGTCATGACGGTGCACGCGGCGAAGGGCCTGCAGTTTCCGTGCGTGGTCGTCGTGGATGCCTGGAATGAACTGGATTCCGCCGGCCAGCCCGAGGTCTTCCACCGCGGCGGCATCCGCCTCATGGACATCGGCAGGGCGATCCCCAACGGTGACATCGGCACGGAGGCCAAGGAGCTCTCACGGGATGCCGACAACGACGAGCTCCGCCGCCTGATCTACGTCGCCGTCACGCGGCCCGAGCACCATGTGAGCATCCTGCGGACGCCCAAATGGGCGGAGTCGCTTCTGGGTGCCGTGCTGTGCAACGCTCCCGGCGTCCCCGACGACATCACCGCGGCGCAGAGGGACTCCCTGGCGGTTCGCTCGGCGACCAGCCTGCCTGACCCAAGGCCCTGGATACGCCCACCCGCCGACAAGGGAATCGCCGTCGCCCCGGTCCCACCCGAGGTCGTGCAGACCTATCTGCGGACGTCGTTCAGCGGCATCGCGAAGGCGGCGGCGCGGGCGGAGTCGACCGGCCACGAGACCGAAGGGCACGGCCACGACGAGGAGCTCGCGGTGACGACGACGGCTCCCGGATCCGACGACCCGGCGCCGCAGGCCGCCGTCGATCCCGATCCCGAACCGCTGGCCGGCGAGTCCGCGGCCGTCGAGCCTGACGTCGGCGGCTTCACGATCGCGCCCCTGCCTGCCGGCACCGCGTTCGGCAGCATCGCCCACGACATCTTCGAGACGCTCGAGGTGGTCCCCGGCATGACGGAGGCCGACCTCCGCGGGGAGGTCCGGCGGATCGTCGGGGAACTGGCCACGGCCCGGTTCGTGCGGGACCACGTGGAGGATTTCGCGACGATGATCTCCGAGGCGATGCTCACGCCATTCGGCGGTCCGGACGACGCGATCTTCCGCGACCTCCGCTTCGCCGACTTCGCCCCGCAGGATCGCCTCGCGGAGATGGACTTCGACGTGGCGGTCGTCCCGCTCGCCGGCGGCGTCAAGGCCCGGCACGTGGGGCGGATCCTCAAGCGGTTCCTCGGAGCCGACCGCCACCCGCTCTCCGGGTACGCCGACCGGCTCGCCGGCCCCGCGTTCGACGTGCCGCTGGCAGGGCTGGTCAACGGGTCGATCGACGCGGTGTTGCGGCTGCCCGGAACCACGGCCGACGACCCGCGGCTCCTGATCGCCGACTACAAGACGAACAAGTTGCACGGACGCGACGCGACGAATCCGCTCGCCGCCTACGCGCCCGCCAGGCTGGTCGACGCGATGGCGAGCCACCACTACCCGCTGCAGGCGCTCGTCTACGGAACGGCCGTCTGGCGGCTGCTCCGCTGGCGACTCGGGGCCCGCAAGCCGGCGAACTGGGACCCGGGCGAGTGCATCGCGGGCGTGGTCTACGGCTTCGTCCGCGGCATGAAGGGCCCCGCGACCCCGATCGACGCGGCCGGTGGCCGCTACGGTGTCTTCGCATGGCTGCCGCCGTCCGGCATCTGGCGACGCCTGAGCGACCTGTTCGCGGGCGATCTGGAGGGAGTCGATCCATGACCATGGCGACCACACCACGTCCTCGGGACACCGCCGCGCCCGCGGCCCCACTCCCCGACGCAGCACCGACCGGAATCGCCGACTACGTCGCCGCCCGGGTGGTCACGCCGAACGACCTCGCCGCGATCGCGATCCTGCTGGACATGGCGCGCCGCGAGACGCCGGCGCTCCAGCCCGAACTGCGGGCCTGGGTGGCCATGGGGCTCGCCCTGCGGGCCCCCCGCGACGGCCACACCTGCGTCGATTTCTCCGACGTCGCCGCCTGGTCCGGCGACCTCGACCTCGCGCAGGCGGAGCGTCCCGACTGGCCGGAGACCGCCGCGCCGTGGATCGATTCGCTGGCCTCCGCCGAACAGCTCGTCGGCACCCCGGGCAGTCGCAGCCCGTTCATCCTCGACGGCGCCCGGCTCTTCATCGCGCGGGCGTTCCACGAGGAGCAGGAGATCGCCCGCCGGCTCGTGGGCAAGGGTGCCGACCGCATCAGGGTCCTGCTCGGCGGCCCGGGCACCGGCAAGACGACGAGAGTGGCGACGCAACTGATCGGTCTCTTTCGCGACGATCCCGACGCCCTGATCGCCCTCGCGGCACCGACGGGCAAGGCTGCCGCGCGGATGGCCGAGGCACTGCGGCTGCGGCTGCAGGACGACAAAGCCCCCGATGAGATCCGCAACGCCCCGCAGCACGTGCGCGACAAGGTGGCCCAGGTGCGGCCGCTGACGATCCACAAGCTCCTCGACTATCGTCCCCACCGCGCGCCCCGGTACGGGATCAACGCCTCGAAGAAGATCGCCTGCTCGATCGTCGTCGTCGACGAGGCCTCGATGCTGTCGAGTTCGCTCATGTACCATCTGCTCGCCGGCCTGGGGGACGACACGCAACTCCTGCTCGTGGGAGACCCGAACCAGCTGGCAAGCGTCGACGCCGGTACCGTGCTCGGCGACATCGCCGCCGCGGCCGCGACGTCCGGATCGCCGCTGGCTTCCCGCACCGAGACGCTCCGGATCCGCCACCGCTTCGGGCCCCGGATCGGGGCGCTCGCCGACGCGATCCTGGCCGGCGACGAGCAGGGAGTCACCCGGGCCTTCGGGATCCTCGAGGGCCGTTGGACGCCCCCCCGGGACGCCGTCAACACGAAGGCCGACGACCCGCGGTCGGTCCGCTGGATCGAGCCCGGCAGCGCGGCGTTCGCCGACGTGGTCGAGGAGGTGGTGACCCATGCCGCCCTGCTCCGCGACCTCGTCAAGCAGGGCAGGACCGACGCAGCCCTCGCCGCCCGGAGGAAGCTCCAGGTGCTCTGTGCCCACCGCACCGGCGGCAGCGGCGTCGCCGGATGGAATCAGCGGGTGGAGAGGAGGCTGGGAGTGGAGTTCGCCCGGGGCTGGTATGCGGGGCGGCCGCTCATGGTGATCCGCAACAATCCCGCGCTCGACCTCTTCAACGGCGACATGGGGCTCGTCGTTCCCGGAGAGAACGACGGGCTGAGGGACGTCGCATTCCCCACGGCCGAGGGTCCGCCGCGCCGCGTGGCCGTCTCGCGGCTCGAGGCCGTGGAGACCGCCCACGCCCTCACCATCCACAAGAGCCAGGGCTCGGAGTACGAGCACGCAATCGTGATTCTGCCGGAGAAGCCGAGCCGCATCGTGTCACGGGAGCTTCTGTACACCGGCGTGACCCGTGCCAGCGAGCGGGTGACGCTCGTCGGATCCCGCGCGGTGATCGAAGCGGCGATCGGGAGGCCCATCCGCCGCGCCACCGGCCTGGCGGAGCGGTTGAAGGGTGGCCTGACGGAGACGCACCTCCCCCGCGCCCGGGGCGACCAGGGCATCGGACGGGGGTGATTTCCGGGGCGGCGGGCCGGGCCTGGGACCACGCTCGACGCGGCTCCGGGCGGATCGCTTCGCCACCGCGGGCATCCCCGGCCGCGGCCGGCTAAAACTGTCCCTGCAGCCGACGGCGCCGAGGCGCCGGCCTCGGCCGGCCGGAGGCACCGGAGGTGGACCGGAATTCCCCGCGGTTGCCCGCGACCCCCAAGCGCCATGATCACGTTCATCCATACTGCCGATTGGCAACTCGGCAGACCGTTCGCGAGCATTCGTGACGCCGCCAAGCGGGCCCTTCTCCAGCAGGAGCGGATCGACGCGCTGCGCCGGATCCATGACGCCGTCGTGGCCCGGCGGGCGCGTTTCGTGGTCGTGGCAGGAGATCTCTTCGACTCGCCCACGCCGACCCGCACCGTCGTCGCGCAGGCGCTCGGCGTGATCGGCGAAATCCCCGTCCCCGTCTACGCGATCCCCGGCAACCACGACCCGGGCGGCCCAGGCGGACCCTGGAGGCAGCCGTTCTTCGAGTCGGAGCACCGGACGCGGGCCCCCAACCTGCACGTGCTCCTCGAGCGCAAGGTCGTCGAGCGCGACGACGCGGTGATCGTCCCGTGCCCGCTGCTCGACCGGCAGACGTCGAGCGACCCCACGGCCTGGGTCCGCGGGCTCGATCTCGCGGCCTTCGGTGGGCGTCCGCGGATCGTGCTCGCCCACGGCAGCACCGGGACCTTCGGCTCGCAGACCGACGGCGAGGACGCGCCCCGCCCGCCCAACGTCGTGGCACTCGGCTCACTGCCCCTGGCGGAGATCGATTACGTCGCCCTCGGCGACTGGCACGGCCTGGTTCAGGCCGGACCGAAGGCCTGGTACTGCGGCACCCACGAGACCGACCGGTTTCCCAAATCGGGC
>JBIIUP010000249.1:0-4107 GCA_044339885.1 Pirellulales bacterium
CCCGGGCCTGCCCTGCAGTCATCCCACCGGGAAGGTGATCGATGCCGACATTCGTACGGCCGCTGTTCGTATCGACCTATCCGCCGGAGGCGTGCGGCCTGGCGACCTTCACCAAGGACACCGCCGACGCGGTCGATCGGGCCGCCGGGCGGCCGGTCTCCGCGGTGGCCGCGATCGAGAAAATCGCCGCGATTCCCCAGAGCGACCCCCGGGTGGTCCACGTCATCGACAATCGTCGGGCCGACGCCTACCGCGTCGCCGCCGAGATGGCGAACGAGGGGCCCTGCGACGTGGTCAGCCTCCAGCATGAATTTGGCCTTTTTCCGGGGGAGTGGGGCAGCCGGATCCTCGACTTCGTCGCCAGCTGCTCGAAGCCGATCGTGACCACGCTCCACACGCTCATGCCCAGGCCCGACCCACTGCCGCGGATGATCGTCAGGCAGTTGGCGGCGCACAGCCGCCGCGTGGTGGTGATGACCCGCATCGCGGCCCGGCTGCTCCGCGACGACTACGGCGTGCCGCCGAGCCGGGTGCGGATCATTCCCCACGGCGTGCCGCCGGTGCCGTTCGGCCGCGACGAGACGCGCAAGGCGGCGCTCGGGCTCGCCGGCCGCCGCCTGCTCTGCACGTTCGGCCTGATCAACCGCGGCAAGGGTCTCGAACACATGATTCGCGGCATGCCGGCGGTGGTCGCGGCCTGCCCGACGGTCGTGTATCTGATCGTGGGCGCCACCCATCCGCAGGTGAAGCTCCGCGAAGGCGAGGTCTATCGCGAGGGTCTGGCGGAGCTGGCACGATCCCTCGGCGTCGGGGGGCACGTGCGGTTCGTCAACGAGTTCCTGAGCCTGCCCGACCTGCTCGCACACCTCCAGGCCTGCGACGTGTTCGTGACCCCGTATCCAGGCGAGGACCAGATCGCCAGCGGCACGATGGCCTACGCCATGGCCGTGGTGGGCGCCGTGATCAGCACGCCCTATCTCTATGCCCGCGAGATGCTGGCCGGAGGCCGGGGCGTGTTGGTTCCGTTCTCCGACAGCGAGAGCCTGGCCCAAGCCGCCGCCCTGCTGCTCACCGACGATCGGCTCCGGGAACAGATGCGCCGGCGGGCCTACCGCCATGTGCGGCCGATGTTCTGGCCCAGCGTGGGCCGCAGCTACCACACCCTCTTCCGGCAGGTCGCCGCGGCGGAGCGCCGGAAGCGTCCGCACCCCCCGCGGGCCGCAACTGGCGGCCCCCGTTCCCCCGCCCTCCAGGAAGGCACCCGATGAACCACGCCGCCGACATGCCGCTTGCCCATCTCGATCGCATGACCGACTCGACCGGGCTCATTCAGCACGCGATCTACGGCATTCCGCGTCGCGAGAGCGGGTACACGACCGACGACAACGCCCGTGCCCTGCGGCTCTGCACCCGGCTGTGGGGCCGGCATCCCGAAGACCGCATGCTGGCTCGAATCACCTGCTACCTGAGTTTCCTGGAACACGCCCGCTGCCCGGTGAAGGGCTTCCACAACTTTCTCGGCTACCAACGGGACTGGCTCGACACGACCGGCACCTGCGATTGCCAGGGTCAGGCGGTGCTCGCGCTGGCCGAGGTGCTCGGCAGCCGGCTGCCCGAGAGCTTCCGCGCGGTGGCCGGGGAACTGATCAAGACGGTCCTGCCTACGCTGGCCGAACTCCGCAGCCTGCGGGCCCAGGCCTACCTGATCATGGCCTGGTCGCATCTCTGGAAGGCCGACGTCCCGCTGGCCCATGGGCTCGAGGCCGTGGCCAAGCAGGCTGCGCTGCGGCTCACCGACGCCTACGAGCGGTCGCACCGTCCGGAATGGCAGTGGTTCGAGTCGCGAATGACGTATGCCAACGCCGTGCTGCCGCACAGCCTGTTTGTGGCGGCTGAACGCTGGCCGGACGGCCCCTTCATGGCGGTCGCCGAGCAGACGTTCGGCTTCCTGGTCCGCGAGACGACGACGAGCGGCCTGTTCTGGCCGGTGGGCAACTGCGACTGGTACTCGCGGGGCGAGTCCAAATCGCCCTACGATCAGCAGCCGGTGGAGGCCTCGACGATGGCCGAGGCGGCGCTCGCCGCCTGCACGGTTCGCGCGGAGGCCGGCCATCGGGCCACGTTTCTCAGGGCGCACGCCTGGTTCGAGGGTCGCAACAGCCTGGGACTGGCGCTCTTCGATCCGCTCACCGGCGGCTGCTGCGACGGCCTGCAGCCCGATGGCCTGAACCGCAATCAGGGCGCCGAATCGACGCTCGCGGCGCTCTGGACCCGCTGGCTGGGCATCTCGACCCGGAAACTGTATTGCGCCGACGACGAGATCGCCCTCGGCCCATGTCCTCCGTCCCCTTCGCCCCAGGAACACCAGGCCCATGACGCCCCGCGAGAAGCCGCAGCACTATCCCGAACTCTTTCGGCGCCATGAGCGGAATCCGATCCTCACGGCCAACGACTGGCCGTATCCGGTCCACACCGTCTTCAACGCCGGCGCCTGCCGGATCGACGGCAGCACGCTGCTCCTGGTGAGAGCGGAGGATCGCCGTGGCCATTCCCATCTCAGCGTGGCCCGCAGTGCCGATGGGGTCGCCGACTGGCGGATCGACCCCCAGCCCTCCTTCGCGGCCGATCCGGTGAACTACGCCGAGGAGGCGTGGGGGGTCGAGGACGCTCGGGTCACCTGGGTCGAGGATCGGCAGGAGTGGATCATCGCCTACACCGCCTTCTCGGCGATCGGGCCCCTTGTCTCGTTGGCCTCCACGGCCGACTTCAAGTCGTTCACCCGCCTCGGACCCGTGATGCCCCCGGAGGACAAGGACGCCGCCATTTTCCCCCGGCGGTTCTGCGATCGCTATGCGATGATTCACCGTCCCGTGTCGGCGGGTAGTTCCGGGGCCCACATCTGGCTTTCCTTCTCGCCCGACCTGCGGCACTGGGGCGATCACCACGTGCTGCTGCATGCCCGCCGCGGCTCGTGGTGGGACGCCAACAAGATCGGCCTCAGCCCCACGCCCCTGGAGACGCCGGAGGGCTGGCTGCTGCTGTACCACGGCGTGCGCCACACTCCCGGCGGCTGCCTCTATCGGCTGGGCCTGGCGCTGCTCGACCTCGAGCAGCCCTGGCGGGTGCTGCGGCGCAGCGACGACTGGATCTTCGCGCCGGAGATGTCCTACGAGCGGCAGGGAGACGTCAACGGCGTGGTCTTCCCGTGCGGCTGGATCCTCGACGAGGCCAGCGGTATGATCCGAATGTACTACGGGGGCGCCGACTCCTGCCTGGCCCTGGCCACGGCGCGGCTGGCGGACGTTCTCGACTACGTGCGCACCTGCCCGGCCCCGCCGCCGCGGGATCGTCCCGGAATGGCACACTGAACCGGCAGGCTCTCCGCTGGCATCGCCTGTTGACGGCTGGGTGCTCGCCACCATGGATCGACCACACCCGGAGCCTTGCCCGTGCTCGGTTCGATCCGCCACCATCTGGCCGACGTTTTCGACAGGCTCGACAGTCCCACGGCGCGTGCCTGGCTCGAGCATGCCGTGGTCGCGAGTGCCGCCATCGGCTTCCTCGTGCACCTCGCGGTGATCGGGCTGGTTCGGCTCCTGCCCGACCTTCCTCAGACGATCTTCGAGGGACTCGACGAGAGTCCGCTCCATGCGGTCTACACCCCCTTCAGTGTGATCCTGTTCTACGAGGTCGTGCTGTTGGTGTTCGCCTTGGCCGCCTCGCATACCGGCGAGATCGCCAAGCAGTATCAGATCGTCTCGCTGATCGTCGTTCGCCGGGTGTTCAAAGACATCGGCAGCTTCAGCGAACTGGAAAACTGGCTCGCTGAGCCCGAGGCGGTCAAGGCGGTGCTGCTGGACATGGCTGGCGCGGTGCTGATGTTTCTGATCGTCACCGGCTTCACGCTGCTTCGGCGAATGACGCCGAACACACCGATACGCCGTGACTTGCAGGGCTTCATTCAGCTCAAGAAAGCGGTCGCCGTAATGCTCCTGGTCGTGCTGATCGTGCTGGCGACCATCAATCTGGTTCGTTGGCTCGGCCTGATAGAGAACCTGCCGATGGCCCTCGGGCCGAGGCCGGCCGACGTCGACCTCTTCTTCTTCC
>JBIIUP010000250.1:0-4093 GCA_044339885.1 Pirellulales bacterium
CGAGCTGCCCCCGCAGATCGAGGAGGAGCTCGAGCACTACATCGACGAGTCGCACGCCAGCGCCCTGGCGATCATCCCGCTGCACAGGCCGAAGCCCACGCCGGTGGTGAAGCCCGGCGGCGTCGATGCCGTCGCCGTGGCCAAGGCCGAGGCGGGCACGGACGGGGCCCAGGAGCTCATCGGGGCGCTCGTGGCGGAATGGTTCACGTCGGGCACCCTCGCCCCGGCCACGCGGGCCCGCGTGGACCTCGTGGCCGCGCACGGCAAGGTGGCCCTCTCCAACGCCCTCGTCCACACGCGGCTGCCGCTCTACCCGCTGCTGAACATCGTCGGGAAGTCGCGGGTGCTCACGACGGCCCGCAACCTGCCGCGGACGGTGCTCGCCGGGCTCGCCGCGGCGGCCGCGGTGGCGGCGCTCGTGCTGGTGCCGGCGGAGCTGCGGCTGGAGGGGAAGGGGACGCTGGAGCCGGTGAACCGACGGGACGTGTTCGCCCGAATCGACGGGATCGTGGAGTCGCTGGCGGCGGGCCTCAACCACGGGGCCGACGTCAGCCGCGACCAGCTCGTGGCCACGCTCCGCAACCGCGACCTCGAGCTGAAGATCACCGACGCCACCGGCCGCCGGGCGTCGAGCCGCGAGCAGCTCGGGGGCGTGAAGCGGTCGCTCCTCAACGTCCAGGTCTCGGACGAGGAGCGGGCCCGGCTCGAGGGGCAGAAGGAGCAGCTCCAGGAGGAGATCGACAGCCTCGACAAGCAGCTCGACCTCCTGGCCGCCCAGCAGCGGGATCTCGAGGTCCGCAGCCCGATCGACGGCGTCGTCGTCACCTGGCAGGTCCGCGACCTGCTGCTCCTGCGGCCGGTCCAGCAGGGGCAGGTGCTCTTGAGCGTCGCCGACAAGACCGGCCCCTGGGAGCTGGAGCTCCGCATGCCCGACGACCGGCTGGGGCACGTCAACCGCGCCCTGGCGGAGGCCCGCCGCAGCGGCCGCCCGCTCGAGGTGGACTACATCCTCGCCACCGACCCCGGCACCCGGCACCGGGGCACCGTCCGGGAGATCCACGAGCAGGCGGAGGTCCGCGGCGAGGAGGGCAACACGGTGCTCGTCCGCGTCGAGATCGATTCGCAGCATCACGAGGAGCAGGAGCTCGGTCCCGGCGCCAGCGTCACCGCGCGGATCTCCTGCGGCACGCGGTCGCTGGGCTACGTCTGGTTCCACGACGTGCTCTCGTTCATTCAGACGCAGATCCTGTTCCGCCTGTGGTGAGAGGAGTGGGTGCCATGAGAACGATGTGGGTGGCGGTGCTCGCGGTCGCGGGGTCGCTGGGGGCCGCCGCGGAGCCGGGGGCCGCCCCGGGCACGATCGAGGTCCGCGACTGCCGCGTCTCGCCGGCCAGCGAGGCGAAGGTGGCCGCCCGCGAGGCCGGGGTGCTCGTGAAGGTGCTCAAGAAGAAGGGCGACCTCGTGAGCAAGGGCGACGTGATCGCCCAGATCGACGACGACCAGCCGCGGATGGAGAAGCGGCGGGCCAAGGCCGAGCACGACCAGACCCTCGCCAAGGCGGAGAGCGACGTCGACGTGCGGTACGCGCAGAAGGCCGAGGGGGTCGCGGAGAAGGCCTTCGAGAAGGCGGAGCAGTCGCATCGTGCGGTGAGCGGGTCGGTGACCGACGTGGAACGCGACCGGCTGCGGCTGGAGTGGGAGAAGAGCGGCCTGCAGATCGAGCAGGCGCAGCTCGAGCGGCGGCTGGCCTCCCTGGCCGCCGACGCCAAGCAGGCCGAGGTGGAGGCGGCCGACAACGCGATCGAGCGGCGGCTCATCCGCTCGCCGATCGACGGCTACGTCGACGACGTCCTCAAGCACGAGGGGGAGTGGATGCAGCCGGGCGACGTGCTGGCCCACGTCATCAACACCGACAAGCTGCTCGTCGAGGGCTTCGTGGAACTCTCCGTGGCCCGGCCGACGACGGTGAAGGGGCGGCCGGTGCGGGTCGTCGTCGAGCTGGAGAACGGCCGTACGGAGTCGTTCGAGGGGCGGATCTCGTTCGTCAGCCGGCGGGCGGTCAGCGGCGACTACCGCGTCGACGCCGACGTCGTGAACCGGCAGGCCGATGGCGACGACGTGCTGCCGGCGGGCATCACGGCCAAGATGTTCATCGACGTCGGCGCGGCTCCGGCCGCCGCCGGCCGGTAGGCCCGCGCGGCCGGGAGGCCCCATGGTCGCGACTGCCGACGCCTTCCGCTCGAGCACGACGCGGGGCATCGGCCTGCGCCGGCGCGGCGACCTCGTCGTCAACCGGCAGGTCTACCAGGGGCAGGCCTGGTGGGTCGTGAAAGACCCCATCGCCCTGCACTACTTCCGCTTCCGTCCCGAGGAGTACGCCCTCCTCGACATGCTCGACGGCAAGGTCAGCCTCGAGGAGCTCAAGGAGCGGTTCGAGGAGCGGTTCCCGCCGCGGCGGATCACCGTCGAGGAACTGTCGCGATTCGTCGCCACGCTCCACCGCAGCGGCCTGGTCACCAGCGACCGCCCGGGGCAGGGGCCGCAGCTCTTCGAGCGGCGGCGGCAGCGGATCTGGAAGGAGTGGATGGCCTGGCTGGCGAACATCATGTCGCTGCGGTTCCGCGGCATCGACCCGGACCGGCTCCTGGAGCGGCTCGACCCCTGGTTCGGCTGGCTGTTCTCGCCGCCGGCGATCGTGGCGGCGCTGGCCTTCGCGGCCAGCGCGCTGCTGCTGGTGCTCGTCAACTTCGACGTCTTCCGCGCGAAGCTCCCCGAGTTCCAGCAGTTCTTTGCCGCCGGCAACTGGCTGTACCTCGCGGTGGCCCTCGCCCTGACGAAGATCCTCCACGAGTTCGGCCACGGGCTCTCCTGCAAGCACTACGGCGGCGAGTGCCACGAGATGGGCATGATGCTGCTCGTCTTCACCCCCTGCCTCTACTGCGACGTCTCCGACAGCTGGATGCTGCCGAGCAAGTGGAAGCGGGCGGCGATCGGCGCCGCGGGGATGTACGTCGAGGTGGTCATCGCCTCGATCGCCACCTACTTGTGGTGGAACTCCCACCCCGGGACGTTCAACCAGCTGTGCCTCGACGTGATGTTCGTCTCCAGCGTGTCGACGATCCTCTTCAACGCCAATCCGCTGCTGCGGTACGACGGCTACTACATCCTCTCCGACGTGCTGGAGATCCCCAACCTGCGGCAGAAGGCCGATTCGATCCTCGGCCGGCTGGCGAGCCGCTGGTGCCTGGGGATCAAGCCGCCCGAGGATCCCTTCCTGCCGCAGCGGCGGCTGGGGCTGTTCGCCCTCTACGCCGTGGCCTCGAAGCTGTACGGCTGGGTCGTGACGGTGTCGATCTTCCTCTTCGTGTGGAACGTCTTCAAGCCGTTCCGGCTGGAGGTGCTGGGGCAGATACTGGCCCTGGGGGCGGTCTGGGGCTTGGTGGTCAGGCCGCTGCAGGGGATGATCAAGTACCTCAAGGTTCCCGGGAGGCGTGACGAGGTGAAGGCGGTCAACGTGCTGACGACGGCCGCGGCGGCCCTGGTCCTGGGAAGCGCCGTCGCGCTCATTCCGCTGCCGCAGCGGGTCTGGTGTGCCGCCGAGTTGCGGCCGCGGGGGGAGGAGATCGTCTACGTCCCGGTGGCCGGCAGGCTCGACCGGCTGTGCGTCCGGGCGGGGGAGGTCGTGGAGCAGGGGCGGGAGCTGGCGGTGCTTTCGAGCCCCGACCTCGACCTGCAGATCACGGAGCTGGAGGGGCAGGTGGCCCGCGCCCGGGCCCGCCGCGAGAGCCTCATGCGGGAGCGGTTCGAGAACCCCGACGCGGCGGTCGAGCTGGGCACGGTCGAGGAGTCGCTGGCGAGCTTTCGCGAGCAGCTGGAGAAGAAGACGAGATACCGCGCGGAGTTGAGGCTCGTGGCCCCGCGGGCGGGCGTCGTCCTGCCGGCGCCGGGGGTGAAGCCGCAGCCCGACGGGTCGGGGCGGCTGCCGACCTGGTCGGGCGACGCCCTCGACGAGCGGAACCTGGGGGCCACCTTCATCGAGGGGACGGTGCTCTGCATGGTGGGCGACCCGGAGAAGTTCGAGGCGGTGATGGTG
>JBIIUP010000002.1:0-41435 GCA_044339885.1 Pirellulales bacterium
AGAACCTCGCGGAGAAGGATCCGCAGAGCTGGGCCGTGTGGCCGCTGTTCTTCCAGGATCCCTACCGCAGCGTCCGCGCCGACGAGTGGCCGGGGCTGCCGGCCAACCCGGCCCAGGACGAGGGCCGTCCCAGCCGCCGCAACCCCTTCGGCACCGACCAGGCGGGCGTCGACGTGCTTGCCAAGATGGTGCACGGGACGACCGTGGCCCTGCTCGTGGGCTTCGTCTCGATGGGGATCGCCGGCTCGATCGGGATCGTCGTCGGCGCGCTCGGCGGCTACTTCGGCGGCTGGGTCGACATGCTCAGCAGCCGGGTCACCGAGATCGTGATGTGCATCCCCACGCTCGTGCTCATCCTGGCGATCGTGGCGATCCTCGAGCGGCCCACGATCTGGCACACCATGGCCATCATCGGCGCGACCGGGTGGACCGGCATCGCCCGGCTCACCCGCGGCGAGTTCCTCCGGCTGAAGAACAGCGAGTTCGTGATGGCCGCCCGGGCCGCCGGCGCCGGGCCGGTGCGGATCATGCTCCGCCACATCCTTCCCAACGCCCTGGCCCCCGTGCTCGTGCCGATCACCTTCGGGATCGCCGCCGCGATCCTCGTCGAGAGCGCGCTGTCGTTCCTGGGCTTCGGACCGCCCCCTCCCACCGCGAGCTGGGGATCGATCCTCAACGACGCCCGCGGCAACCTCTCGATGTGGTGGCTGGTGGTGTTTCCGGGGGTGGCCATCTTCCTCACCGTCCTGGCCTACAACCTCATCGGCGAGGGGCTCCACGAGGCCACCGACCCGCGGCTGCGGGAGGCGCGGAAGTGACGCGGCTGCTGGAGATCCGGAACCTCGTGACCGCGTTCCACACGCCGGCGGGCCGCGTGCCGGCGGTCGACGGGGTGTCGCTGTCGATCGACCGCGGCCGCACGCTCGGGCTCGTCGGGGAGAGCGGCTGCGGCAAGAGCGTCACGGCGATGTCGATCCTCGGCCTCGTGGCGTCGCCGGGAGTCGTCGAGTCCGGGGAGATCCTGCTCCACGCGGCCGCGGGCACCCTCGATCTGGCGCGGCTGGCCGAGCCGGAGCTCCGCAGGGTCCGCGGAGGACGGATCGGCATGATCTTCCAGGAGCCGATGACGAGCCTGAACCCCGTGTTCACGATCGGGGAGCAGGTGGCCGAGGCGGTCCGGCTGCACCGCGACGTGACGCCCGTGGCGGCTCGCGCCCGGGCGCTGGAGATGCTCCGGCTGGTGCGGCTGGCCGACCCGGAGCAGCGGATCGACGAGTATCCCCACCAGCTGTCCGGCGGCATGCGGCAGCGGGTGATGATCGCCATGGCCCTGGCCTGCGAGCCCGACCTCGTCATCGCCGACGAGCCGACGACGGCGCTCGACGTGACGATCCAGGCGCAGATCCTCGAGCTGCTCGCCGACCTGCGGCGGCGGCTCGGCACCGCGATCCTCCTCATCACGCACGACCTCGGCGTGGTCGCCGAGACCTGCGACGACGTGGCCGTGATGTACGCCGGCCGGATCGTGGAGCAGGCCCCGGCCGCGACGCTCTTCGCGCGGCCGCGGCACCCCTACACGATCGGCCTGCTCGCCGCCCGCCCCGGCCTCGCCGGGCACGGCGCGGAGCCCCTGCGGACCATCCCCGGCATGGTGCCGGCCCCGCAGGATTTTCCGAGCGGCTGCCGGTTCCATCCGCGGTGCGGGTTCGCCCGGGTCGCGGGGGGTCCGGAGGGACCGGCCTGCGGGGCGGCGGTCCCTGCGCTTGCGGCCCTGGAGCCCGGCCACCTCGTCCGCTGCCACTACGCCGGGGCCCTCGGCGACCCGCGGCCGGTCACGGAGGGCCGCCCGTGACCCAGCCCGCCCCGCCGCTGCTCGTCGTCGACGGCCTGGCGACGCATTTCCCGATCCGCCGCGGGCTGCTCCGCCGCACCGTGGGGGCGGTCCGCGCCGTCGACGGCGTGAGCTTCATGATCGGCCGGGGCCGCACGCTGGGGCTCGTCGGGGAGAGCGGCTGCGGCAAGACGACCGCCGGCCGCAGCGTGCTCCGCCTCGTCGAACCGACCGCCGGGCGCATCACGTTCGCCGGCGAGGACGTGCGGGCCCCCCGCGGCGCGGCCCTGCGGCGACTGCGGAGGCGCATGCAGATCGTCTTCCAGGATCCCTACGGCTCGCTCAATCCGCGGATGACCGTGCGGGCGATCCTCGAGGAGGGCCTCGTGATCCACCGCCTGGGCGACCCGGCGGGACGGCTGGCACGGATGCAGGCGGCCCTCGAGCGGACGGGGCTGGCCCGCGCGGCGCTCGACCGCTACCCGCACGAGTTCTCCGGCGGGCAGCGGCAGCGGATCGCCATCGCGCGGGCGCTGGTGTTGGAGCCGGAGCTCGTCGTGCTCGACGAGCCGCTCTCGGCGCTCGACGTGTCGGTCCAGGCGCAGGTCGTGAACCTGCTGGTCGAGCTGCGGGCCGAGCTGGGGCTCACCTACCTGTTCATCTCGCACGACCTCTCGGTGGTCGAGTATCTCGCCGACGAGGTGGCGGTGATGTACCTCGGGCGGATCGTCGAACGCGCGGCCTCCA
The DNA here is from genome assembly GCA_044339885.1 of Pirellulales bacterium. Taxonomy (GTDB): domain Bacteria; phylum Planctomycetota; class Planctomycetia; order Pirellulales; family UBA1268; genus QWPN01. Next base: position 2,579 of record JBIIUP010000002.1, read on the forward strand.
CGGCGCTGGCGGCCGGCCCCCTGCATCCCTACACGCAGGCGCTGTTCTCGGCGGTGCCGAGCGTCGATCCGGCCCGACGCCGGCGGCGGATCCTCCTGCCGGGCGACGTGCCGAGCCCGTCGCGGCCGCCGTCGGGCTGCCGCTTCCACCCGCGCTGCCCGCTCGCCGAGGCCGTGTGCCGGGAGGTGGACCCGCCGGAGACGCGGGCCGGCGAGCATGCCGTGCACTGCCACGTCGCGGCCCGGGAACTGGAGCGGACCGGGGGCGACGTCCGCGCCGCGTCCGGCCGGATCGCCGCGGCCCTCGCGGCGACGGCGGCGGAACCCGCGCCCCCGGGGTGACCGCGTATACTTCGGAGAGTCCGGCCGAGGACGCGGGCCAGGGTCGCAACGGCGACCGACGGCACCATCGGCACCCCCGGGATCACGGCATGCCCATCGCCCACCGTCCTGCGTCGGGCCGCTCGGCGGCCATCGCGGCGGTCCTCGCCACGGTCCTCGCTGGCGCCATGACGGCGGCCGAGCCGGCGGCCCGCGTGTCCACGCCGACGCTGACCCGAGAGGAGCTCATCCGGAAGTGGGACCTCAACTCCGACGGCAAGATCGACACCGGTGAGGCCGAGATCGCCGCGTCGCGGATGCGCCGCGAGCGGGCCGAGATGAGGCTCAACTCCGGAATCGATCCGGTCACCGGTCGGCCCCGCGGCGAGGCGCCGCCCGCGGCCGAGCCGCAGCCCGATCCCGACGAACTCGCCGAGGATTTGTTCGGGCCAAAGGAGGAGCCGGCGGACGGCGAGGAACCGGATGACGACGCGGCGCCGGGGACACGGGTGCCGAGGCCCACGCTTCCCGAGCGGAAGCTCTCCGACCGGCAGCGTGCCGGTGAGCGGAAGCCGGCTGCTCCTGCGCCGAAGCGGCAGCCGATCACCGGAGGAGTCCGCGGAGGTGGAGTCGCGGCCCGGCCGGGACACGGAGACGGGACGAAGGCGGCGCCGCTCAACGCCGGCCGACCACTCGTCACGACCGGGCCCGTCCCCGGCCGCTCCGGCCGCCCGGGCATGGCGGTGCGGGGGCCCGTGACCGGCAAGCCCCAGGAACCGGCGGGGAACGAGCGCCGCGGCGGCCTGGTGCCGCAGGTGCGGCCGCCGTCCCGCCCGCCGCGCTCGACGGACCTGTTCGACCCCTACTGACGATTGACGGGGCGATGGCGGCACGCGAACACCCGACTCCGTCGCCCAGCGTCGTGCCGCCCCCGTCTGCGGCGGAGGATCCGGCGGCGGCGCTCGTCGCGGCCGGACTCGAGGGTCCCGTGCTCGTCGTGGCCGACGACGACTCGATCGGCAGGCTGGCACCGGCGTGGGCCGCGTCCTTCGCCGCGGTCGGCTGGGTGCACCGGGTGGTCGCGGGCCGCGACGCCGACCCGGCCGAGGTCGAGTCGCTGGCGGCCGAGGCCCGCAGCCTCAAGGCGGCCACCGTCATCGGCACCGGCGGAGCGTCGGTCCGCGCGGCAGCCCGGGCCGCCGCGGCGGCCGTCGGCCGGCCGTTCGTTGAGGCGGCCACCGGCGGCTCCTAGAATGCGGTGCTGCCGACGGGATTCATGCCGTCCACGAAGGGGAGAGACCATGCGGGATTTCGAACGAAGGATTCGTAAGCGGCCCACGGCGGTCCTGCTCGGCGTCGTCGTGGTCGCGCTGGCGGTCGTCCGCGGCGGCACCGCGGCGCGTGGCGACGGGCCCGCCGTCCCCTCGGCCAGTTCGACCCGCGTGTTCACCTCCGGTGTTCCCGGCGGCTTCGAGGCCTTGAAGGCGGCGATCGCCCAGGCCAAGGAGACCAGCGGCCGGGATTATCGGGTCGTGATCGTCGACGCCGCCGGCGAGGCCGGGGACGCCCGCGGCCTGCTCGACCGGATCACCACCCGGTGGCGGGAGGAGGCCGGCGGATCCGGCGGCTTCGATGCGTCGGCCGACGTGACCATCGTCGTCGACGCGGGGGACAGGCAGATCGCCATGCTCGTGCCCTGGGGCGTCGAGGTGGGCAGCGGCCTCGACGCGGAGACCCTCCAGCGCGAGCTCATCGAGAAGGTGTTCGTGCCCCGGGCGAAGGACGGCCTCTACGACGAGGGCCTCGCGGAGCTCGTCACCGCCACCGAACGGTGGGTGCGTGAACGCGCCGACGAGAAGCAGGCCCGGGCCGAGGCGGCGCGGGTGTTCCGCACGCGGACGCTGCCGCTCGGGGTGGCGGGGCTGGCGGGTGCCGGCGCGCTGGCAGCGCTCGGCCTGCAGTGGGCCCGGCACCAGCGCAGGGTCGCCGCGGCGCGGCAGCGGCTGGCGGCCTTCAAGCAGGAGGTCGTCGCCCTCTCCGACCTGCTCGACGCCCAGCAGGAGCGGCATCGCATGCTGCCGCACAACGATCCCGACTTCAAGACGCCGATGGAAGGCCTCACCCGGGCCGCCTACGACAACGTCCAGGGGGCGATCGCGCGGTATCGCGAGCGCTGGCTGGGGCTCATGGATGTCTGGGAACACGCCGAGGAGAAGATCGGCACCGAGTGGTTCCTGGGCACGGCGGCCGCCGACGAGACGATCCGCCTCCTCGATTCCGCCGAGGCGCGGCCCCCCCTGGAGGCCGTGGCGGGTGAGTGCCGCGGCCCGCTCGACGCGCTGGAAGGGGCGCACGAGAAGGCCCGCGAGCTCCTCGCCGCGATCGACGCCGACTCGACCACCGCCCGCGGCCGCCTGGACGGCCTCGCCAAGCGGGGCCGCTCCGGCGGGACGCTGGAGAAGCCGCTCGCCGCGGTGGCGCGGATCCGCGAGCGGGCGGCCGCCGAACTGGAACGCGACCCGGTCGCCGCCCGCGGCGCGCTGGAGGAGGCCGCGGGAACGCTGACGGGCATGCTCGGCCGGCTGGACGCGATCGAGGGGGCGGACGACCGGCGGCTGCGGGCCGCGGCCCGCGGCGACGAGATCGTGCGGCAGATCGGCGCCCGGCGCACGGAGGGCTGGCTGCTGGCGGAACCCGGCGCCAATCCCGACGACCGCATCGCCTCGGCCCGCCACGACTGCGGCCTGGCTGCCCAGCTGCTGGATGCCGGCGAGACCGACGCCGCACTGGCCTGCGTCGAGCGGGCGGAGCAGGCGAACGCCGAGGCGGCCACCCTTCTGGAGAGCATCGTCGCCGCCCGCGCGAAGGTTGACGAACTGCTGCCCGCCTGCGGCTCGCGGCTGGAGAGCCTCGCGGCCGGCCGGGACGCCGCCGCCGCCGCGGTGGAACGGCTCGCGGCCGGATACGCCGAGAGCTCCTGGGCCGACGTCGCCGAGAACGTGCCAAAGGCCGACGAGGGGATCCAGCGTGTGCGGACGCTCCTGCTGGAGGCCCGCGCTGCCGCCGATCCGACGCGGCAGGAGTATTTCCGGGCCGTGGCCCTCCTGGAGGAGGCGGTGCGGCAGGAGGACTGGATCGAGGGTTCGCAGGCCGCGATCACCGACCGGTTGACGGAGCTGGACCAGCTCCGCGGGTCGCTGCCGCCGCGACGTGACGCGGTTGCCGAGCGAATCGACGCGCTGGAGAACCGGCTGCGGCGGCAGCAGACCGACCGGGTGCGGGCCAACGAGCGGTGCCGGGAGGCGGGCCGCATCCTCGAGGTGGCCGACGGCCGCCTGGCCGCCGAACGGCCCGACCTCCTCCAGGCCGGGCAGCTGATCGAGGCGGCCGACACCACGGCCACCCGCGCCGAGCAGTTCGCCGAGGAGGACGACCGGCTGGCCCGGCAGGCCGCCGGCGATCTCGAGGAGACCGATTCGCTCCTCCGCCGCGTGGCCGCCTGGTACGCCGAGGGCGTGCAGGCCGACGTCCGCGGCGCCGCCTCGATGCTCGAAACGGCCAAGTCGCTCCTGGCACGTCAGCGGTACGAGGAATCGATCAAGGCCTCAGGCGAGGCCGGGCTCGCGGCCCGCGCCGCCTACGCCGCGGCCACCGCCGAGGCCGAGCGCCGCCGGCTCCGGCGGCAGCAGGAGATCCAGCGGCGGCAGCTCGAGGACTCCTTCGCCCGGATGTCCCGCGGGGCGGGGCCGTGGGTGATCAGCCTCCCGGGCGGCGGCTACACCGGACCCGATCCGTGGCGGTCGCTCGGCGGCGGCCCGCGGGTGGCGGCCCCCACGCGGTCGGCCGGCGGCGGCTGGTCCCGCGACATCGCCCAAGTCGGCTGGTGAGCCGACTCACCGGCCGCGTCGTGAGGCCGGGCGATCTGCGCGGCCCCGGGTGACTGGGCCGCGCCGGCGAGCCATGGCCGTCGGTGCCGCGAGGGCGCGCCGCCGATGGACCGCAACGGCCGCCGCAACCGATACCCCCGGAACATCCGGCACTCCGTCCTGGGGGAATCGAGCCATGCGTCTCCGCATCGACCTGCCCTTCGCCTCGCTGGGCCTCGCGCTCGGCGTCGCCTGCTCCTCCGTCGCCGCGTTCGCCGCGGAGCCCGCCGCCACACTGCAGCCGGCCAAGCCGACGGCGGCGGTCAAGTCCGGCGCCGGGCAGGCCACCGCCGCCCCGGCCTCCGAGGCCACCGCGAAGGCGAAGCCTCCGGCCCCGAAGAAGCCCGTGCTCGTGCCGGGCACCGGGGCACTGGTGAAGGGGGGCGGCGAGGACTTCGAGGACGAGAAGTGGAAGTGGTACTACAACCACCCCAAGAGCTCCGAGGAGATCGACAAGCGGATGCGCGGGCCGCTGGGCCGCAGCGCCAACGGCCGCTGGTTCGAGGGCCCCAAGCGGGGCACGCCCGACGTGGTCAAGCGGGTGGAACTGCCGGCGCCCGGCCTCGAGGGCAGCACCCACGGCCTGCTCCTCTCGTCGCTTCACGCCGGCATTCCCGGCCGGATCACGATGCAGATGCAGCAGGACGACTTCGTCTACAACATGTCGAAGGCCGCCGGCCGCGGGCTCTCCGTCGCCGACAGCCCGAGCATGGTCGTCCGCGTCTACCTGCCGCCGTTCGAGCAGTGGGAGAAGCGGACGGGGCCGAGCTTCGGCTTCCGCGCGGGCTGCTTCACCCACGCGATCATCACGGCCGACGACCATCCCGACGAGGGCGAGTTCGGCCTCGAGGAGTACTGGCCGGGCATGTTCATCTGCTTCGAGAAGGCCGACGGCAAGCGGGTGAAGGAGGACACGGCCTACATCCGCGTCCGCGGCGGCAGGAACGGCGGCGAGATCCGCGGCCCGCAGATCACCGAGACCGGCTGGTGGACCCTCGGCCTCTCCTTCTCTCCCGACGGCATGGTGCACTACTTCGCCAGCCCGGGCGTGGACGACCTGACCATGGACGACCACGTCACCTCGCAGTTCCCCTACAACTACCGCACGAAGTGGGTGAAGACCTACTTCTTCAACGTCTGCACCCGCGACGACGGCAAGACCTGGAGCACGCCGTGGGTGATCGACGACCCGAAGGTCTACTTCGTCAAACGGGGCCAGCTGGCGACCGCTCCGGCGTCGAAGCCGCAGCCGCGGTGACCGCCGGAGCCGCGCGGAGCCGCCACCAGCCGGCCAGCGTGCTGCCGATCACGGAGTGGACGACCGAGGAGATCGCACAGGGCACGGCCGTGAGCGGCTCGGCAGGAAAGTGCCGCTGGGCGAGCACCACGCCCAGGCCCGAGTTCTGCATCCCGACCTCGATCGCGATCGTCCGGGCGACCGTCCGGTCGTAGCCCAGGAGCCGGGCGGCGAGGTGGCCGAGGCCGAAGCCCAGGCCGTGGACGGCCGCCACGGCGGCCAGCAGCCGTGGGCCGGCCGAGCGGACGAGCTCGGCGTTCTGGCCGACCACGCTGGCGCACACCAGCGCGATCGTGACGACGCTCACCAGGGGCGCCACCGGGAGCACGCCCCGCACCACCCGGGGGAAGAGCCGGTTGAGGGCCACGCCCGCGGCCACCGGCAGCACGACGACCTGGAGCGTCGAGACGAAGAGCCCCACGCCGTCGACCGCCACGAGACGGCCCGCGAGCAGCTTCGTCAGCAGCGGCGTGAGCACGACGGCGCCGAGCGTCGAGCAGGTGGTCATGACCACCGAGAGGGCGACGTCGGCCCGGGCGATGGCGGTGACCACGTTCGACGCGGTACCCCCCGGACAGCAGGCCACGAGGATCAGACCCACCGCCAGCGGCGTCTCCAGTTGCAGCGCCGTGGCCACGCCCCAGCCCGCCACCGGCATGATGAGGAACTGGGCCACGAAGCCGGCCGCCACCGTCCCCGGCCGGGAGGCCACGCGGGCGAAATCGTCGAAAGCGAGCGTGATCCCCATGCCCAGCATGATCACGGCGAGGCCGATGACGATCGCCGGCCCGCGGAACCAGGTGAACAGCCCGGGCTCCACCAGCGCCAGCCCGCAGGCCACCACGACCCACACCGGAAACGCGTCGGTCGCCCGTTCGAGGGTGCGGCGCATCGCGGCGGCTAGCGGGCCGGCGGGCCACCCAGCCGGGCGGTGCGGACGAAGCCGCAGGCCGGTGGCAGCAGGTCGGCGAGGCTGCCGGAGTCGCACCGCAGCGTCAGGCCGTCGGGGCCCGTGGACTCAAGCGTGCACAGAACGGCAGAGCCCTCGTCGGCACCGCGGCCCTCGACGTGGACGGTCCACGAGTCGCCCGCGCGGGTCCACGTGCCCTCGGCGAACCGTCCCGCCGACGTGAACAGCCAGGAGCGGATCGACCGGCGCTCCGGGTCCCAGCCGATGATCTCCGTCAGCTCGCGGGGAGACGAGGTTCCCGGCGGCAGGAGGCCGGGGATGCGGTCGTCGCCGGCCGCCGGCAGCGGCCGCGGCGGCTCCGTCGTGGAGACCGAGTGCGTGCGGACGAGGAATCCGCGGCCCACACTCCAGAAGCACTGCGTGCTGGCGGTGACGCCGTCCCCCTCGTCCTCCCACGATCCGACCAGCCAGGCCAGGGCGTCGAGCGGCCGCTGCGACGCCACCTGATGGGCGGTCTCCCGGACGCTCTCGAGCATCCAGCGGCCGTCCTCACGGACGACCACGGCCGAGAACCGGCTGCCGGCCGGCTGCCCGTCGGCGAAGGTGATGAGCGTCACGCCGTCGACCACGGCGACGTCGTCGCGCACGGGGCGGATCGCCTGCACATCGATGTCGATGGTCGCGGCGGTGTCCTCCGCGAAGAGCGCGGCGAACACGTCGCGGACGGCGTCCCGACCCGCCGTCACCTCGCCGGAGACGAGGTCGACGCTCTCGCCGGCATCGGTCCAGTGGGCGGCCAGGGCCGCCGGATCGTGCCGGTTGAACGCCCGCAGGTAGCTGCGGAGCATGGAGCGAATCTCGCCGGCCTGCGGACCGCCGGCGCGGGCGACCTCCCGCGGCGGGATCGTCGCCGCGACGGCCGGATCGAGGGCCGCCGCCGTGGAGCCCAGCGTCCCGCCGGCCAGCGATGCATCCGACCGCAGGGGCAGCCGGGGTGGGAGGCGGAACGGCTGCGGCCGGCTGATGACCTGCGGGATCGGCCGGATGGCGAGGTGTCGCGGGTCGGGCGCCGTCGGATCGGCCGAGGTCGTGACCGGCAGCAGTTCGGGCTGCGCCGGCGGCAGGTCTCGGGCGGCGAGGTCGTGCCGCGGCTGGCCGTCCGCACAACCCGACAGGGTCGCAAGACAGGCGAGGCAAGCGAGAGTGCGGACGACGATCCGGGGGCGATGATTCGAGGCGGCGCGGCTCACGAGGAATCCCTCCCAGCGTGCGGGGCGATCCCGCTTCCGCGCGGGAACCGAGTCAGACTACCCGCTTTCGCGCGGGCCGCACAGACCGGCCGCGGCCGGCTACCGGCCCGCCGTGACGCCGGGAAAATCGTCCGTGCGGAACGGCGTCAGCGGCAGCCCGGCCCGCGAGTACATGTTGCACACGGGATTGTCGGCCCATGCGTAGCGGACCGCCACCGGATCGGATACCGCGGCGCTCGACACCTCGATCCGTCCGTCGGGCAGGATCGTGGCCTCGGCGGCCACGAACTTCCGGTCCGCACCGGCGATCGTGAAGCCGACCGGATCCTTGACGTCGAACGGCCGCCAGGCGTTGGCGGTGGCGTCGACGTGGTCGAACGCCAGCACGATCTTTCCGTCCCGCTTCTCCATCGACCGGTACCGCGGGCTGCGGCAGGCGAGCCCCGGCACCTTGTAGGTCTCGGCGAGGGCCCAGCGGGCCAGCCGACTGGCGACGCCCTGCTTGTTCATGGGGTGGATGTCCTTGCCCTCCCCGAGGTCGATGATCACGGCCTCGCCGGTGTTCGGCAGGGCCAGCGTCATCGTCTGGGCCTCGCGCAGCTCGGCCCATTCGCTCTCGGCGGGTTCGGCCTTTTCGGGCCGATAGTCGGCGAGTTGCACCCAGTAGAAGGGGAAGTCACCCTGCCCCCACTCCTCACGCCACGTCGTGATCAGGAACGGGAAGAGGGTGCGGTACTGGGCGGCCCGACTGGCGTTCGACTCGCCCTGGTACCAGATCGCGCCCTTGATGCCGTAGCCGATCGAGGGCGTGAGCACGCCGGAATGGATGTTGCCCGGACGGCCGTTGCCCTTCATCGCGACCACCGGGTCCACCGGCTGCTTGGGAGCGGGCTGGCCGGCCGCCTTGGCCTTCTCGACGGCCTCCTTCCAGGCGGCCAGCTGCTGCGGATACTCCGCCTTGTCGGACTCGACGCGTTCCTCCTTCTTCACCCATTCCTCGTGGATCGACTTCAGCGTGGGGTGGGCGGTCAGCTTGTCACGCTTCACCCACGCCTCGGCGGCGCTGCCCCCCCAGGCGTTGTCGATGAGCCCGACGGGCACGCCGAGGGTCTGGTGGAGCTGGCGGCCGAAAAAGTAGCCGACGGCCGAGAATTCGCCGACCGTCTCCGGCGTGCAGACCTGCCACGAGCCCTTGAAGTTCCACTGCGGCTCCTGCGTGCCGACCTGCGGCACGGAGACGAAGCGGATGCCGGGAAACTTCGCCGCGGCCTGCTCGAGGTCGGGGTCGTTCGCCTGCTTGACGCTCCATTGCATGTTCGACTGGCCCGCGCAGACCCAGACCTCGCCGATCAGGACGTCGTTGAACGTGACCGTGTTTCCGCCCTTCACGGTGAGCGTGTGGGGGCCGCCGTACTCCGTGACGGGATCGAGAAACACCTGCCAGGAGCCGTCGGCGGCCGCCGTCGTCGCGTGCGTCTGGCCGCCGAAGGTGACCGTGACGGCCTCCCCGGGAGCGGCCTTGCCCCAGACCCTGTTGCGGATGCCCTGCTGAAGCACCATGTGGTCGCCGAACATGTTGTTGAGCGACACCTCGGCGCGGGCGCCGGAGGCGAGCACGCAGGCGATCAGGACGGCCGCGCAGGCCGAACGATGGAGACGGCGGCGCATCGGGGGGGCTCCTCGAGGGTGCCGGCGGCCCGCGGGCACCAGCCCACGGACTCCGGGAGCCATGAGGATAGCAGCGTGGCCCGGATGCCGGCATCCACCGTTCCACAACGACACCGGCCGGCGGACAGGGTGTCCGCCGGCCGGGCGCAGGTCTCGCGAACGTGGGAGGCTCAGCCGTTGGCCGGCTTCCGCAGGAAGCTCACGATCAGGGGCAGCAGCGCCCCGATGATCGCCGACAGTCCGCCGTTGGTGAGGTTCGCGTTGCCGCCGAGGAGGCCCGCCAGCTGCGGGATGAGCTGCGGCAGCAGCTGGCCGCCGATGCCCCCGCCGACGAGGCCGAGGACGCTGTTGAGCATGGGGCCGAGGCTCCTGTTCTTCAGCAGTGCGCCGACGATGTTGCCACCGGCGCTGCCGGCGATGAGGCTGATCAGCCAACCGATGATCTGTTCGTTCATGGACGAGTTGACCCTGGAAGTTCGAACCGTTTGGCCGGGTCCTCCGCCGGACCCGGCATCCTGCTCCGGGGTCGTCGGTCCCGTGGCCGGGGAAAGTTCACGGGATTTTCACGACCGGGCGCCGCCGGGGCCGGTCGTGACGGTCATGACGACGACGGCCGGCACGCCCGGGATTCAGGACCGGCGGAGGATGTAGTCCTGCACCTGGTGCAGGGCCGTCTCGCAGCAGGCGAAGCGGTGGGCGTTGACGTCGCCGATCGACACCAGCCCCACGACCGCTTCGGCCGGGTCGAGCACCGGCACGTGCCGCACCCGCCGCCGCCGCATCCATTCTGCCACCTCGTCGACGCCCGTCTCGGGGGTGCAGCAGAGGACGTCCGCCGTCATCACCTCGGCCACGAGCGTCGCGTCGGGGGACCGCGACTCGGCCACCACCCGGCGGAGCACGTCCCGCTCCGTGAAGATGCCCACCAGCCGGCGACCTTCGGTCACCAGCAGCGATCCGATGCCGTGCTCGTTCATGAGCACCGTCGCCTCCCGAACGCTCGCCCCGGCGGCGATCGTGACGACTCCGGGCTGGGATTTCGCCAGCAAAAGCTCCGCTACCGTGTCCATGACCCACCTCCGCAAGGAACATGGGACTCGACCCGCACCCCGACGCCAAAGACAGTATAGAGGAGGGTTCCGGCGCCGGGCCACTCGAGCCCCGCGGCACCCGGCGCCCGGAACCACCTTCGATACCTTCCCGGGTTCACTCCAGCCCGGGTCACGCTCCGACCACCCCGCGGGAGACACCGCCATGACCGACCGCAGCGGACCGCCGTCCGGCCCCGGCTCCGGCGCGCACTCCGAGACATACCCCGCCACGGCCGTCGACCGTGGGCTCGCCTGGCTCACGGGGGGCGGATGGCTCGGCCTCCTGCCCGCGCGATGCCGCGAGCCCGCGGCCCGGTGCGCGCTCCAGGTGCTCCTGGCGGCCGCCGTGATCGTGGCGGTGGCGCCGCTGGTCGACGCCCGCGGCGAGGCCTGGCTGGAGTCGACGTTCGCCCGCACGCTGGCGGCGCTGGCGGCGACCCGCGGGCTCGACAGCGCGATCTCGCTGGCGCAGAGCTCGGAGGTCAGCTTCAGCTTCGGTCCCGGCGGCAGCCTCGGCATCGGGCAGGCCCTCGATCCGGTCAACGACCTCGTCGAGCAGTACTCCGCGCTGCTGTTGACGAGCACCACAGCCCTGGGGGTGCAGCGGCTGGGCATGCAGGTGGGCCGGGCGCTCGGCTGGTGGCTGTTCGTCCCCGGCGTCGTGGCGGTCGCGTGCAGCGCGGCCTGCGGCGGACCGCGACGCACGGCGCTGCTGGCCTGGGGTCGGCGGCTCTTCGGGATCGCCGTCTTCGCCCGGCTGGCCCTGCCCATGGCCGGCTGGATCGACTCGTGGGTCGCGGAGCGGTTTCTGGAATCGAACTACGTCCAGGCGGCGGCCGCCGTGACGACGACGACCGAGCGGATCGAGCAGTTCGAGGCGGCCGGAGACGATCGGCCCTGGTACGAGCGGTACAATCCGGTCGATGCGATCGGCGACCGCGCCCAGAAGATCTACGAGGCGCTGGCCACCGTCGGGGAATCGATCGTGAACCTCGCGATTTACTTCACGATCTCCACGATCCTGTTGCCGTTGGGCACGCTGTGGCTGCTCTCGCGATCGTTGGCCGCCCTGTTCGCCGGGCGGCCCCAGTCGTAATTGGCCCGCGGCTGCTCCGGGGTGTCGAGACCCGTGTCGGCGAGCTGCCTGACCGGCTGCCCGACCGGTGCGCGGTGCCGCGCCAGCCGCCCAAAACCAGCGAAATTGCCGGGGAAATCCCTGGCGATGCCCCCTTTTTCAGGGTGGGATCCGGGGGTGCCTCCGGCGACTGGACACCCCGCCGAACGAGGAATCCGGATTTTCCCGAGCCCAAGCCTTGAAACCCGTTTAAGTCAACGTAATCTATCCAACTTATCAGGCGGCCGAGTCGTTCGGTCGTTGCAAGAGAAAGGTCTCTTCGACCGACCGACCGATCGGGCGCGTTCGAGACAAACCTGCTCGTGTCTGGTTTTTCCCTGTTTCTTTTCCCGGAGGTCTGCGTGATTCGCAAAGTTCTGTCTTGCCTCCTGCCGGCTGTCGCCGTCGTCGCCATGTGCACCAGCACGTGGGCTGCCGACTGCGGTGCCTGCAGCAGTGGCTGCGAGGGTGGCTGTGAAGGCGCCGTCGTCAGCTCCGATGCCTGTGGAAATGGTGGTTGTGGCGGTGCCGGCGCAGCGTGCGGCGGCACCAAGACGGTGTACCAGCGGCAGTACGTGACCGAGATGAAGACGGTCACGAGCACGGAGTACACCACCGAGACGCGCGAGCGGACCTACACGGTCAACAAGCGCGTCCCGCGGACCGAGGAGCGGACCCGCACGGTCACCGTGATGGTTCCCGAGACTCGTTCCAAGACCGTGAACTACACGGTCAACAAGAACGTGACGGAGACCAAGACGGCCGAGTACACCGTCCAGGTCCCGTACACCGAGGAGGTCGAGCAGACCTACACGGTGATGGTGCCGGTGTCGGAGGAGAAGACCTCCACCTACACCGTGATGGTCCCGAAGCAGGAGGAGAAGACCTCGACCTACTCGGTCCAGGTCCCCTACACCGAGCAGGTCGAGCAGACCTACACGGTGATGACCTCCGTGCCCGAGGAGAAGACCTCGACCTACTCGGTCCAGGTCCCCTACACCGAGCAGGTCGAGCAGACCTACACGGTGAACGTCCCGGTCCAGGAAGAGAAGACCGCCACCTACACGGTGATGGTGCCCCACTCCGAGGAGAAGGTTTCGACCTACTCGGTCAGCGTTCCCTACACCGAGCAGGTCGAGCAGACCTACACGGTGAACGTCCCCTACACCGAGGAGATGACCGGCAGCCGGACCGTGCAAAAGCGCGTCCCGGTCCAGTCGTCGAAGACGGTGCAGGTCCGTGGCGGTCACTGGGCCACGCAGCAGGTCGAGGTGCCCTCGAGCGGTACCGACGCCTGCGGCTGCCCGTGCCCCCCGAAGACGTGCTGCAAGCGGGTCTGGGTTCCGACGTGTGAGACGAAGGAAGTCCCGGTCACGTCCTACCAGTGCGTCACCGAGGAGGTCCCCTACTCCTACACGGTCAGCAAGTGCCGTCAGGAGCAGCGGAGCCGGATGGTGAACGTGACCAAGCACCGCACCGAGGAGCGTCAGCGGACCTACACGGTCACGACCTGCCGCCCCGAGGAGCGGACTCGGACCTACACGGTCACCAAGTACGTCCCGGAGACGAAGACCCGCTCGGTCTCCGTCACCAAGTACAAGTCCGAGGAGCGCACCCGCACCTACACGGTGACGAAGTGCGTCCCGGAGACGAAGACCCGCTCGGTCTCCGTCACCAAGTACCGTCCGGAGGAGCGGACCCGCAGCTACACCGTCACCACCATGGTGCCGGAGGAGCGGACCCGCACCTACACGGTCACCAAGCACGTGCCGGAGACGAAGACCCGCAAGGTCAGCGTCACCAAGCACCGCTCGGAGACCAAGACCCGGGAGTACACGGTCACCAAGTGCGTGCCCGAGACGATGACCAAGGAAGTCTCCTACACGGTCAACGTCCCGCAGCAGAAGACCGAGAGCTACTCGGTCACGGTGTACGACTGCGTCCCCGAGACGAAGACCGCGAGCTACACGGTCCGCGTCCCCCACACGGTGACGAAGGAAGTGCCCGTGCAGAAGTGCGTGACCGTCGCCGTCGAGGTGCCCGTCGAGGGTGCCTGCGGTGGTGACGCCGGTGCGGCTGGTGCCTGCGGCGACGCCGGCTCGGCCGGTGCCTGCGGTGCCGGTGCCTGCGGTGATGCCGGCTCGGCCGGTGCCTGCGGCGCCGGTGCCTGCGGCGACGCCGGTGCGGCCGCCTGTGGCGACTGCGGCTCGGCGAAGAAGGGCTGCCGCCGCAAGGGCTGCCGCCGCTGCGGCTGCTGAGTTCGGTCTGGCACGCAACGTGTTGTGAATCAGGGGGGGCCGGACGAGCCGATCGTCCGGCCCCCTCGCTTTTTTCTGCGCTCCCGGCGGGCCGCGGGGGGGCCCCGCCGAACCAAAAATTGACGGGCCCCGTATGGCGGGGTACGTCTCCACAGAGGCCCTCTCCGCCCGGGATCCCGCCGGCATGCTCCGCCCGAACACCCTGGCTCGTCCCCGTCGCGACGCCACCCGCGCCGCCCGCCTCCGCGCGGCGCGACTGCACGTCGAGCCGCTCGAGGGCCGCCGCATGCTGGCCGCGGTCGACCTGGCGATCGCCATCACCGACGGCCGGGAGGTCTTCGAGCCCGGCAGGCCGGCGATCACCACGATCGTCGTCACCAATGCCGGGCCGGACACGGCCACCGCCGCGCGGGTCAGCAGCCCGCTGCCGACGATCGCCGGCGGCGGGAACTGGACGGCCAGCTATTCCCCCGGCGCGACCGGCCCCGCCTCGGGCACCGGCGGGATCGACGCCACGGTCACGCTCCCCTCCGGCGGCTCCGCGATCTTCACGAACGTCGTGACCATTCCGGTGGCCGCCACGGGCAGGCTCGTCAGCCGCGCCACGGTGACCGCGGCGGCAGGCGACGTCGACTCCAACCCGACCAACGACTCCGCCGTCGACGTCGACACGCTGCCGATCCTCGTGGCCGCCCAGGACGCGGCGCCGCAGGGCAGGCCGGTGGTGTCCGTGATCGATCCGTTCACCGGGGCGGTCCGCCACCGGTTCCTCGCCTACGAACGGGGCTTCCGCGGCGGCGTGCAGGTCGCGGTCGCCGACGTCGACCGCGACGGCGTCGACGAGATCGTCACCGCCTCGGGCTCGGGCCGCGTCGCCGAGGTCCGCGTCTTCCGGCCGGACGGCACCGAACTGACGGCCTTCCGCGCCCGACCCTACGGCGGGGCCTATCGCGGCGGGATCGAAGTCGCGGCCGGCGACATCGACGGCGACGGCGACGACGACATCGTCACCACCCTGTCCCGCGGGGCCGGGGACGTCCGCGTGCTCCGGAGCGAGGGGACCAGGGCCGTCTTAGCGGCAGGGAAGTCGTTCCGGCCGTTCGCGGACGACTTCCGCGGCGGTGCGACCGTGGCGGTCGCCGACCTCGACGGCGACCGCAAGGGCGAGATCGTCGTCGGCAGCGGCGTCGGCACGACGCCGCGGGTGCTCGTCTATTCGGTGACGGGGTCACCGAGGGTGGTCGACTCCTTCCGGCCGTTCGCCGCCGATCCGGGCTTCGCCGGCGGCGTGAGCGTGAGCGTGGCGCGGCACGATGCCGACGGCGTGCCCGACATCCTCGTCGCCGGCGGCCGCGGGGCTGGTTCGGCCACCGAGGTCTACGACGGGCGGATCGACGCCGCCGTCGCCAACGCCCGGATCGACCGCCAGGCCGTCTTCGCGGGCTTCTCCCGGGCGAACGCCGCGGTGTCGCAGGCGGCCGTCGACCTCGACGGCGACGGCCGGGCCGACCGGGTCTTCTCCGCACAGGGGACGGGGGGCAGCTTCGCCGGCGTGAAGGCTGCAGCGGTCGATGCCCGGACCACACTCACGGCCTTCACGAGTCCGGGCCTCAAGGCCTCGCTGCGGCTGGCCGCCTCGGCGGCCCGGCATGACGCGACGCTCGTCACCACGCCCACGGGCCTGCAGTACCGCGACCTGGCGGTCGGGACGGGAGCCACGGCGGCGGCGGGCAGCAAGCTGCGGGTCCACTACGTGGGCACCTATCCCAACGGCACGGTATTCGACAGCTCCCGGGATCGGCGTGGCGGCGTGCCGTTTGAGTTCACGCTCGGCGCCGACGAGGTGATCGACGGCTGGGACGAGGGCCTCGTGGGGTTGCGGGTCGGCGACCGTCGCCAGCTGATCGTCCCGGAGAACCTGGCCTACAAGGGCCAGGCCGGACGCCCCGCCGGCACCCTCGTCTTCCACGTCGAGCTGCTGGGCATCATCTGACGGGGCCGCCCTACCAGCGGGCCTCCAGGCCGGCATTCGCGCCGTGGAGGAAGACGGTGCTCCCGTCGACGACCCGCGTGCCGCTGGTCGGGGTGTCGCTGAAGTCCCACTGGTTCGGACCGAGGGCCGCGCCGGTCAGCCAGAGGAGGTTGTATCCGGCCCGCAGGGCCCAGACGTCGCCGAGCCGGCGCACGAGCGTGAAGTTGAGGTCGCCGATCATGCCCACGCCGCCGGAGGTGTGCCCCCGCGGGCCCCGGACCTCGACGCCGTCGAACGGCCCCACGAGCGTGTCCTGGGACTGCGCGACCACCGTGCCGGCCAGCGCCGCCTTCGCCCAGCCCTCGAAGGCCCACGCCCGCCACTCCGTCCGCCGTCGGTAGCCGATCTGCGGGCCGATCCAGTTCGTGTCGGCCTGCACCCGATACGGCGCGGCGGGCTCCCCGCTGACGGCCGTGACGTCGAGCGTGGCCGCCTCGTCGAGCCAGGCCCAGCGGAGGCCGAGGAGCCAATCGTGGGTCGTGCGGCCGTCGTGGCTCCGCCGCCAGGGATACGGCGAGGAGCGATCCCGGCCGCCGTCACACCAAAAGTCGAAGAGGTTGAATTCAGCCGAGCAGAGCGAGGCCGACGTGGAAGCGGCGATCGCATCGGCCTCGTCGAACCCCGAGTTCTGGATCAGTCCCAGCCCGTCGGGAAGCCGGAGCGTGTCGGCCCCCGTCACGCCGGCGGCGGCCCGCATCCCGTAGACGCCGAGGTAGCCGATCTCCCAGCCGCGGCACTCGGCGCCGCGCTGCCCGTAGAAGAGCCTGACACCCGGAGCCACGCCGTAGCCCAGGTCGCCCGCCGAGAGGAGCACGCTGCCCGGGGCGGGACCGAAGGCGTTCTCGACCGCCAGCGGGCGGTCGGTCGCCGTGTTGCCGCGCTGCAGGAAGACCGCTTCGGCGATCGCGTAGTCCTGCGGCTCGGAACCGGGCCCGTCCGCCCGGCCGCCGGCCGCGAGGCCCGCGACCGCGAGTCCCAGGCCGATCGCGATCCATGCACGTACGCCCATCGCTCCCCCACGCCTGTCGCCACCCCGCGCCGTCGGGCACGCCGTCCAGACGGCGCCACCCGCACGACTCCTCCGACAGGAGCGATCGGTATCCCCGGCAGCGTCCTTGAGAATCCTCCCGGACGAGCCGATTCCCCGGGAAGCGGGGCAATGTGGGCCGACCCTGCGGGGTCAGCGCGAGGCGGCGGCGTCAGCCCGGCCGCCCGCGGCGTCCTCGGCGTCCTCGGCGAGCATCGCCTCCAGGGGCGGCCAGAGCCGGTCGATCTCGGGGTTGAAGATGTCGCCGATGAGGATGTCGGTGATGAGCGGCTTCAGCTCGCCGTGACGACGGACGAACCGGCCGAAGTTGAGCCCGTCGTAGAACGCGCAGACGAGCTTCCGCATCCGGTCGAGGCCGGCGGTGTAGGCGGGCCCCCAGGCCCCGAGCCGGGCGGGGGAGGTGTCGCCGGCGGCGAGGCCGGCCACGATCGCATCGGCCGCCATGGCACCGCTGGTGATCGCCAGCAGGATCCCGGAGGAGTAGAGGGGATCGAGAAACCCGTAGGCATCGCCCACCAGCAGCCAGCCGTCGCCCGCCAGCTGCCGCGAGCGGTAGGAGTATTCCTTGGCGACTCGAAACGGGCCCGATCGCTCCGCGGCGGCGATCCGGGGCTGCACGCCCGGGCAGCGGGCGACCTCCTCGAAGTAGATCGCCTCGGGATCCTTCGTGGCCCGCTCCTTGAACAGCCAGTCGAAAGGGGCGACGACGCCGACGCTGACCACGTCATCGGCCAGGGGGATGAACCAGAACCAGCCCCGCTTCCCCTCCGTCTGCATCACGATAGTGGCCCCGGCGTCGCGGCCCGTGTCGCGGACCGCCCCTTTCCAGTAGGTCCAGATGGCCGCCTTCTTGAGGACCGGATCCCACTGCCGCAGGCCCAGGCGATCCTGGATGAGCCCGCTCTGGCCGGCGGCGTCCACGACGACCCGCGCCCGCACCAGCTCCTCACGGCCCGCCTCGTCGACGACCCGCACGCCGGTCGCCCGCGAACCCTCGAAGAGCACCTCGAGCACCCGCGCGCCCTCGTGCACCTCCGCGCCGTGCTCGCGGGCGTTGTCGAGCATCATCCGGTCGAACTCGTCGCGGGTGACCTGCCAGGTCCGCGAACTCTCGCCGGGCTTGTAATCGGCGAAGTAAAACGGCTCCGACAGCCTGCCCTGCTCGGAGACGAACTGCACCGAACGCTTCTCGACGAACCGGCTGCCCCGCAGCTTGTCGAGCATGCCGAGGCGGCCGAGCACCCCGAACGTCTCCGGGATCAGCGATTCGCCGACGTGGTACCTGGGAAACCGCTCCCGCTCGAAGAGGCGGACCGTCCGGCCTGCGCCGGCCACGAGCGTCGCGACCGTCGCCCCCGCCGGGCCGCCGCCGATCACCGCGACGTCGAGGTCCGTCCGTTGCGCCATCGAAGCAGGCTGCCGGGAAGTACAAGGCTGGGAACACGGCTGCCGCGAACCGGGTCCACCGCGCCCACGGTCAGGCTAGACGGCTGACCGGGCCGCGGCCACCCCGGCTCCGGACGGGGCCCTCGGGAACCCCGCCCGGCCGGGTCGCGCCGCGGCGGCGGACGGGATCAGGACTCGAACTGCTTGAGGGCTTCCAGCGCCGCCAGCGCCCGCGCCGTGCCGCCGAAATGACCGACGAGCTTCTTGGCGGCCAGGAGATCCTCCACCGACAGGGCGCCTCCGCGGCGGCCCGCGACCCGGCCCGAGGCCACGGTGGCCGCGACCCGCCGGCGCCGCGGCTGGAAGCCCATCTTCTTGAGGACCATGCTCACCTGCGGCGACGAGACGGCGACGCCCTGCTTCTTCAGCGCCGCGATGATCGCGACCGGACGGGGCTTCTCGCCCTTCTCCTTCATCACCCTGGCGACCTTGCGAATCTCTTCGGACTTGTTCGTGCCCTTGGCGTCTTTCTTGTCGACCATCGTTCCGGCTCGGCTCCTGTACGGGATTTGAATCTGACTGTGCACGCTGTTTACGACGAGCGTTTATACCATTTACTAACATGAGAAGTTTACACCGGGAAATCGTCGGATCAATCACCCGGCCGGCCGGTGGTATCATGGGGTGTGGCCGCGCCGCGGTGCGGCATCCGCGGACCACTCGGGCACTGGTCATGAACGGCGTCGCTCGCGGCCGCAGCGGCCGGCGGCTGGACGCTCTGGGGACTCGACTACGACGCCTGGAGCGGCATCCAGTTCGGCCTGCTGGGCGTGCTCGCGGCGGGCATCCTCGTGCACGTGATGCTCCACTGGTCGTGGGTGTGCAACGTGATCGCGTCGGCCCTGGCGGGCAAGGGACGCGTCGACGAGGGGATGCAGACGATCTACGGGGTCGGACTGTTGATCGTCCTGCTCAACGTC
This sequence comes from Pirellulales bacterium, assembly GCA_044339885.1. GTDB lineage: Bacteria > Planctomycetota > Planctomycetia > Pirellulales > UBA1268 > QWPN01. The sequence goes on from JBIIUP010000002.1 coordinate 21,859, forward strand.
GTCGGGATCACCGTCGCGGCGGCGGTGCTCACCATCCGCGCGCCCTGACGAGACCGGCGGCCAGCGGCACCAGGAGCTTCGCCGCGGCGGCGGCGAGCACCAGGGCCATGAGGAGCCGCAGCGCCCGCACGGGCAGCCCGAAGGCGCCCAGCTGCGAGCCGATCGCCCCGCCGAGGGTGACCGCGACCAGCGCCGGCAGCTGCGTGTCCGGCCACGAGCCGCCGGCCATGAACCGGCCGGCGAGGCCCGCCAGCGAGTTGACGAGGATGAACGCCGCCGACACGGCGGCCACGCCGTGGATCGGGGCGGCCCCCACCGCCACCAGCACCGGCGAGAGGAAGACGCCGCCGCCGACTCCGGTGAGCCCCGAGAGCAGGCCGATGGCCGCACCGAGGGCGATCAGGGCGGCCGGCGAGACGGGCCGGCCGGTCGCCGGAAGCTCCGCCGGGACGCGGCTCCCCGCCGGCTGCCGAACGAGCCGCGCGGCCGCGACGACCAGCGCACCGCCGACCACGGCCTCGAAGACGGCCGTCGGCACCGCGAGCCCGCCCCCCACGAAGGCCGCCGGCACGCTTCCCGCCGCCAGGGGCAGACACAGGCTCCCGCGGAGGTGGCCGGCCCGGCCGAACTGGACCGTGGCGATTGAGGCCACGAGCACGTTGAGCGCCAGCGCGGTCGGCCGGATCACCTCCGGCGCCACTCCGGCCAGGGAGAGCACGGCGATGTAGCCCGTCGCCCCCGCGTGTCCCACGGTCGAGTAGACGAGGGCCACCAGCCCGACGGCGGCCACCAGCCAGCCACTCATCCGGGCGGAACGGCGTGCTGCTGGATCAGGTCGAGCGGCACGGTCTCCAGCGTGCGGACGTGGGTGGCTTCGAGCACCACCCGCGGCGCCCGGCCCGCCCGCGCGGCCTCCAGCCAGCGGCTCGCGCACAGGCACCAGCGGTCGCCCGCCACGAGCCCGGGGAAGCCCCACTGGGGCTGCGGTGTGACCAGGTCGTTGCCGGCCGCGACGGTGAACTCCAGGAAGTCCTGGGTCATCACCGCGCAGACGGTGTGCACACCCACGTCGTCGGCGCCCGTGCGGCAGCAGCCGTCGCGGAAGAAGCCGGTCAGCGGCTCGTGGGAGCAGGCCACGAGCACGCCGCCGAGGACGTTGGTCTCGGGCTTCCGCCGCCCCGCACCGTCCGGCTTGTCGAATGCGATCATGGTCCCTCGGCAGATATCATGACCCATGGACGACCTGCCCGGCAATTCCCCGGGCCGCCCCCGCCGCCGAACGGCCCAATGCTCAGCCTCCGCACCCCGTCGAACAGCCGCTGGCTCGGCCAGGTCGACGCCCACCTCGACGAGATCCTCGTCGATCACGCCCACTGCGAGAAGAAGGCGGCGGGCGTCGCCATGAACCTGCTCTTCTCCTACGTCGACCACACGAATCTGGCCCGGGCGATGACGGAGATCGTCGCCGAGGAGCTCGAGCACTTCCGGCTGGTGCTCGACCTGCTCGACCGCCGCGGCATCCGCTTCCGCAAGCTGTCGCCGAGCAGCTACGGGCCCCGGCTCCACGAACTCGTCCGCCGAGAGGAGCCCGGCCGGGCCGTCGACCGGCTGCTCGTCGCCGGCCTCATCGAGGCCCGCAGCTGCGAGCGGTTCGCGGTGCTGGGCGACCACGTGGCCGACGCGGAGCTCCGCGACTTCTACCGCGGGCTCTTCGAATCCGAGGCCCGTCACCACGCCACCTACGTGCGGCTGGCGGGCGACTTCGCGCCGGAGGACGAGGTCCGCCAGCGGCTGCAGTGGCTGGCCGCCGAGGAAGCCGCGATCATCGACCGCGGCGACCCGGTCCCCCGGATGCACAGCTGACCTGGCGCGGCGACCGTTTCCCAGAGCCGATCCGCCGAGCCCATCCCGGAGCCGCCGCATGCCAGAACCCGCTCCCCGACCGTCGCGGCCTGCGGCCCTCCTGCCGGTCGACGAGGCGATCGCGCTGGGGGCGATCCTGGCCCTGGCGGCCTGGGGCGTGCTCGTCTGGAGCGGACGCGGCGCGGCACCGGCGCCGCTCGGCCCGCTCGATCCGGGCCGCTGGTTCCCCGGCCGGTCGCTCACGTGGGCCGATCTCCCGCTCGTGGCCATGCTCGTGCTCGGCGGCGTGCCGCTGGTGTGGGGTCTGGCGCGGAAACTCCTCGCCGGCACGTTCGGTTCGGACCTGCTCGCGGGAATCTCGATCGTCACCAGCGTGGTGCTCGGGGAGTACCTCGCGGGCGTGCTCGTCGTGCTCATGCTGTCCGGAGGCGAGGCGCTCGAGGCGCGGGCGGTGAGCCGCGCCGGCGACGTGCTCACGGCGCTGGCCCGCCGGATGCCCACCCGCGCCCGCCGCAAGACCGCCGCCGGCCTCGTCGACGTGGCACTCGACGACCTCGCCGTCGGCGACGTGATCGTGGTCCTGCCCCACGAGATCTGCCCAGTGGATGGCACCGTCGTGGCCGGCCGCGGGTCGATGGACGAGAGCTACCTGACGGGCGAGCCCTACCGGATGGCGAAGGCGCCGGGGTCGGCCGTGCTCTCGGGAGCGATCAACGGCCAGGCCGCGCTCGAGATCCACACCGAGCGGGTGGCCGGCGACAGCCGCTACGCGAAGATCATGGAAGTGCTGCGGACGAGCGAGGAGCGGCGGCCGCGGCTGCGCCGGCTCGCCGACTCGCTCGGCGCCCTCTACACGCCACTGGCCGTGGCGATCGCCGCGGCGGCCTGGTTCACCAGCGGCGAGCCGGTGCGGTTCCTGGCCGTGCTCGTCGTCGCCACGCCCTGCCCGCTCCTGATCGCGATCCCGGTGGCGATCATCGGCGCGGTGTCGCTGGCCGCCCGTCGCGGGATCGTGATCCGCGACCCCGCCATCCTCGAACGGCTGGCCACCTGCCGCACGGCGATCTTCGACAAGACCGGCACGCTCACCTACGGCACGCCGCAGCTCACGGAGGTCGTCCCGCTCGGCCGGCTCCCGGAGGCCGACGCGATCGCGCTGGCGGCGAGCCTCGAGGCCTACTCGAAGCATCCGCTCGCCGCGGCGGTCGTCCAGGCCGCCGCCGACCGCTCCGTGCGGCTGCTCGAGGTGGAGAACCTCGCCGAGAAGCCCGGGCAGGGTCTCGTCGGCAAGGTCAAGCGGCTCAACGGTGACGACGAGACCCATGAGGTGGCGATCACGAGCCGGCAGAAGCTCGGCGCCGCCGCGGCCTCCCTGCCCGCCGCGGCCAGCGGCCTGGAGTGCGTGGTCGTGGTGGACGGCGAGCCTGCGGCCCTCCTGCGGTTCCGCGACGCGCCGCGGGCCGACGGCCGCTCCTTCGTGAGCCACCTTGAGCCGGCCCACCACCTCTCGCGGATCATGCTCGTGTCGGGGGATCGCGAGAGCGAGGTCCGCTGGCTCGCCGATGTGGTCGGGATCAAGGAGGTGCACGCCGGCATCCAACCCGAGGGCAAGCTGGCCATCGTCGAGGCGGCGATGGCCGAGGCACCGACCGTGTTCGTGGGGGACGGGATCAACGACGCCCCGGCGCTGGCCGCCGCGACGGTGGGCATCGCCATGGGCGCGGCGAGCGACGTGACGAGCGAGGCCGCCGGCGCCGTGGTCATGGACTCGGCGCTCGAGCGGGTCGACGAGCTCTTCCACATCGGCTCCCGGATGCGGTCGATCGCGCTGCAGAGCGCCGTCGGCGGCATGGCCGCCAGCGTGGTGGGCATGGCCGTGGCGGCGGCGGGATATCTGCCGCCGGCGGCGGGGGCGCTCCTCCAGGAGGCGATCGACGTGGTCGCGGTCCTCAACGCCCTGCGGGTGGCCTGGCGACCCGGCGACCTGACCGATTACCACTGACGGGGGCGACCCATGCGCACCATCGTCGTGACCTGCCTGGCGTGGATCACCGCCGTCGGTGGCGCCGCGGCGGCCGACCGGCCCAACATCCTCTGGATCTCCGCGGAGGACATCTCCGCCTCCACGCTCGGCTGCTACGGCGGCGCCGCGGACACGCCCCGGCTCGACGCGCTGGCCCGCGCCGGCCTGCGGTTCGATGCCGCCTTCGCCGCCGCGCCGGTCTGCGCTCCGTCGCGAAGCGCCATCATCACCGGCGTCATGCCGACCACGCTCGGCAGCCTGCCGATGCGGTGCGCGGCCACGCCGCCGGCGCACGTCGTGGGATTTCCGACGCTGCTCAGCGCCGCTGGCTGGTGGTGCACGAACAACGCGAAGACCGACTACAACTTCGATCGGAGCTTCACCGCCGGCTGGCGGCAGTCGAACGGGAAGGCCCACTGGCGCAATCGGCCCGATCCCGCGCAGCCCTTCTTCGCGGTCTTCAACCTCTCGATCACCCACGAGAGCGGCCTGTTCGGTGACATGCGGGCGGCCGCCCGGCGGGCGCTGCCGACGGAGGCCCGCCGCGATCCGGCGGACGTGAGCGTGCCCCCGTGGTATCCCGACACGCCGGTCGTCCGCGCCAGCCTCGCGGCCCGGCTCGAGCTTGCGGCGCTCCTCGACCGCGCGGCGGGCGACATCCTCGACGAGCTCGAGGCCGACGGGCTCGCCGACGACACGATCGTGTTCTTCTGGGGCGACCACGGCGAGGGCATTCCGCACGGCAAGCGGTCGCTCACCGAACACGGCCTGCGGGTGCCGCTCGTCGTGCACGTGCCCGAGCGGCTCCGCTCGCTGGCGCCGCTGCTCGCCGACCCGGAACCGACGGTGCGGATCGCGGCGGCGACGAGGCTCCTGCGGTGCGACGCTCCGACCGCCGCCGGCTGGCCGGCGCCGACCGCTGAGCGATCAGCGTCGCGCGATGCGACGCACCGCCCGCACCGCGGTGGGTGTCGCCGCAGCAGCAGCCGACCCCGCGAGCCAGAGTGCAACGCCCGCCATGGCGCCGGTCGCGACGCCGGCCGGACCTGCCGCCAGGCCCGCGACGGCACAGGTGCCCGCGGTCGCCGCGAGGCCCGCCGCCTCGCCGGCGCGGCGGCTGTCGCGCTCGCTTGAGCCCCGCTGGTGCGCCCGCCACTCGGCGGCCAGCGCCGCCGCCTCGCCGACCACCGCGGCCGGAACCAGCGTCTTGAACCCCAGCCGCACGGTCGTGCCGGCGAGCGTGCGAACCGCCACCCGGCCGCCGGCGCCGGCCGACAACGCCGCGGCCACCCGGGCCGCCGCCGCCCCGACCCGCGCGGCGACGAGGTCGATCTGCCGGCTCGCCCGCCGGCCGGTGGCGCACCAGGTCGCGAAGTGCTCGCAGTTGGCGACGACCGGCGAATAGCCGTCGCGGCCCACGTGGGCCAGCGCCCGGGCCACGATGGCGGCGGGCTCGAACGCGGCCGGCGGCTCGGTCACCACGCGGACGGGCCGGCCCGCGGCGAACTCGGCGAGCGTCGTCCGCTCCACCCGGCCTCCGCCGAAGGGCCTGCGGAAGTCGTCGGGCCGGGCATGCACGACGGTGCCGTCGCCCACGTCGATCCCGTGATGCGAATACGTCACGGTCGACCCCGCGATCCGTCGCTCCACCGCCAGCCGCTCACCCTGCGCCATGACGAATCCTCCGAGAGCATGATACGCAGTCCGAACCACCACGTTCGCCCCGATTCACCTCACCCACGACTCAGCGAGGGTTCACCCACGACTCAACGAGGACCTACCCACGATTCAGCGAGGGGCTCCCCCTGCCCGGCGAGCCGGCCTAGCCGGCAAGCGCAGCCAGGATGGCGAAGCGCCGCCGGCTCGGAGTGAGCGGAGCCCAGGAAGGGCGCAGCGAACGTCCGGCGAGTGGGCAGGGGGAGCCCCGAGCGCACGCGAACGTCCGGCGAGTGGGCAGGGGGAGCCCCGAGCCCGCACGAACGTCCGGAAATCGCCCGTCCGCCGCATCCCCGCCGCATCCCCGCCGCATCCCCGCCGCATCCCCGCCGCATCCCCGCAGCTTCACGGCAGCATCACGCCGGCGATCGCGGCGGACAGCGCGGTCGCCAGCGTCGAGATCACGAGCATCTTCACGCCCAGGTCGGCGAGGTCGGCCCGCCGCTGGGGCACGAGGGCCCCGATCCCGCCGATCTGGATGCCGATGCTCGAGATGTTGGCGAAGCTGCACATCGCGATCGTCGCCAGGGAATACGCCTTCGGCGAGAGCGTCTGCTTCATGCCGCCCAGGTCGAAGTAGGCGATCAGCTCGTTGAGCACCGTGCGGGTGCCGAGCAGGCCGCCGACGGCCGGGCAGTCGGCCGCCGGCACGCCGATGAGCCAGGCCAGGGGGGCGAAGACGAGCCCGAGGAGCCGCTGGAGCGAGAGCTCGGGCCTGCCGGCGAGGCCGCCGATCCAGCCCAGCGCCAGGTTCACAAGCGCCACCAGCGCGATGAACGAGATGAGGATCGCCGCCACGTTCGCCGCCAGGAGCATGCCCTCGCGGGTGCCCCGGGCCGCGGCGGCGAGCACGTTGCCGTCGAGTTTCTCCGCGGCCGCCTCGACGCGGCCGAGCGTCTCGGGAACGCCCTCCTCGGGGATGAAGATCTTCGTCAGGTAGATCGTGGCGGGAAATGTCATGAGGATCGCGGTGAGCAGGTCGCGCGGCGCGCAGCCGGCGGCCATGTAGGCGCCGAGGATGCCCCCCGACACCAGTCCCATGCCGCTCACCATCACGACCGCGAGCTCCGACCGCGTGAGCCGCGCGAGGTAGGGGCGGATCACGAGCGGCGCCTCGGTCTGCCCGAGGAAGATGCTGGCGGCGGCGTTGAGCGTCTCGGCGCCGCTCGACCCCAGCACCTTCGCCGTCACCCAGGCGAAGGCCTGCACCACCAGCTGCATGACGCCCAGGTGGTAGAGCACCGCGAAGAGCGCGGCCACGAACACGATCGTGGGCAGCACGCGGAAGGCGAACACGAAGCCCGCCGGGCCGGCCGGGTCGACGAGCTTCTCGCCGAACACGAACGTCGCGCCGGTCGCGGCGCAGGCCAGCACGCTCTCCACCCACTTCGCGGCCCAGTCGAGCGCCGCCCGCCCCGCCTCGAACCGCAGGAGCAGGAAGCCGAAGAGCCACTGCAGCCCGAGGCCGCCGAGCACCATCCGCGGCGAGATCCGCCGGCGGTTCTCCGAGAAGGTCCAGGCGACGAGGAGGATGGCGGCGACTCCGAGGAGTCCCTGCCAGCGGCCGAGATCGGGCATCGGTGCGTTCCGTTGAAGGGTGGACCGGAGGACTACAGGCGTTCCAGGACGAGCGGGGATGGGGGCGGCGGCTCGGGACCGATCGCGACGGCGTCGGCGAGCAGGTCGAGGGCGGCAGGCACCGCCGCGGCGTGCCCGGGGTTGAACCGCAGCTCGGCGATCGCGTCGCCGGCGGCCACCCGCTCACCCACCTTCCGGTGCAGGAGGATGCCGGCGGCCGGGTCGATGCCGTCGTTCACCGTGCGCCGCCCGGCACCCAGGAGCATCGAGGCCTGGCCGACGGGCCAGGCGCGCAGCCGCGTCACGAAGCCGGCGGACGCCGCCCGGAACACCTCCGACCGCGCCGCCCGCGGCAGGACCCGCTCGGGCTCGTCGCACACCCGCGGGTCGCCCCCCTGCGCCGCCACGACCCGCCGGAACCGCTCGAGCGCCGAGCCGTCGGTGATCGCGCGGCGGCACCGCCCGAGCGCCGCCTCGCGGTCGGCGGCCACGCCTGCCGCCACGAGCGTCTCGGCGGCGAGTTCGAGCGAGAGTTCGACCAGGTCGGTGGGCCCACCCCCGCGCAGGCACTCGACGCACTCCGCCACCTCCAGCGCGTTGCCCACCGCGCGGCCGAGCGGTTCGTCCATCGCGGTGATGAGCGCCCGCACCCGCTTGCCGAGCTCGCGGCCGATCCGCGTCATGCTCTCGGCGAGGGCGCGGGCGTCCTCGCGCTTCGCCATGAACGCACCGTCGCCGGTCTTCACGTCGAGCACGAGCGCGTCGATTCCCTCGGCGAGCTTCTTGGAGAGGATCGAGGCCGTGATGAGGGGGATGCTCTCGACGGTCGCCGTCGCGTCGCGGAGAGCGTAGAGCACGCGGTCGGCGGGCGCGATCTCGGCCGTCTGCCCGACGAGCACGAGGCCGCACTCCCGCGCGATCCTTCGGTAGGCGGCGAGGTCCTGGTCGATGCGGAAGCCGGGAATGCTCTCCAGCTTGTCGAGCGTGCCTCCGGTGTGACCGAGGCCCCGGCCCGACACCATCGGCACCGTCGCCCCGCAGGCGGCCACGATCGGCGCGAGGACGAGGCTCGTCTTGTCCCCCACGCCGCCGGTCGAGTGCTTGTCGACCTTGGGGCCGGGAATGTCCCCGAGGTCGATCACCGTGCCGGAATGGAGCATGGCGTCGACCAGGGCCGCGGTCTCAGCCGGGGCCATCCCCCGCCAGAGAATCGCCATGCACAGCGCCGACCACTGGTAGTCGGGGACCGCGCCGGTGGCGATGCCGCCGACGAGAAAGCCGATCTCGGCGGCGGAAAGCTCCCCACCGTCGCGCTTCCGGCGGATCAGGTCGACTGCTCGCATGGGGCGCTCCGCGCCGGTGGGCCGCCCGCGGCGGCCGGAACGGTCGTCAGTGCGGCCGGCGGGCGGTGCCGAACTGCCGGTCCCCAGCGTCGCCGAGGCCGGGCACGATGAACCCGGAGTCGTTGAGCCCCTCGTCGATCGCGGCCACGTGGATGCTCACGCCCGGCATGCCGCGCTCGAGGGCCGCCACGCCCTGGGGGCTGGCGATGAGGGCCACGAAGATGATCCGCCGCACGCCGGCATCGCGGAGGATCTCGCAGGTGCGGACGGCCGAGCCGCCGGTGGCGAGCATGGGATCGACGACGATCGCCACCTCGGCGTTCACGTCCTGCGGCAACTTGTTGTAGTACTCGCGCGGCTCGAGCGTGCGCTCGTCGCGGAACAGCCCCACGTGCCAGACCTCGGCGTCGGGGATCATCTCGAGCAGGCCGTCGGCCATGCCGAGCCCGGCCCGGAGGATCGGCACGATCGCGATGCGGTCCTCCACACGGCGCCCCGCCGTCTCGCCGAGGGGCGTCCGGACGCGGACGTCGCGGGCCGGGATCTCGCGGGTCGCCTCGTAGCCGAGCAGCCGCGTGAGTTGCCGCACCACGCGGCGAAACTCCGACGGCTTCGTGGCCGGGTCGCGGAGCGCGACCACGTGGTGGGCGACCAGCGGATGCGCGGACACGTGGACGCCGGCCATGGCGAGTTCCCCGGGGCGGACGGGTTCGATCATATCCCGTCCCCGGTGAATGTCGACGGCGGAACGGCAGGGTAGACTGGGGTGATGGCCGACCGAGGAGGGGAGTCCGATTCGCTCGATCCGCTCGTCGCGGCCGCACGGCGGGCGGCGGACAACGCCCACGCCCCCTACTCGGGCTGGCACGTCGGCGCCGCTGCGATTTTCGCCGGGGCCGCGGGACCGCCGTTCGTGGGCGCCAACGTCGAGAACCGCTCCTACGGCCTCACGATCTGCGCCGAGCAGACGGCGATCTGCGCCGGCGTCGTGGCCGGAGAGCGGCGGCTCGCCAGGCTCGCGCTCACCTGCACCGACGCCGCGGGGAACCGCGTGCGCGGCATCGTCCCCTGCGGCGCGTGCCTGCAGGTGATCGCCGAGTTCGGCGGGCCCGACACCGAGATCGTGATCGACGGCGGCGGCACTTTCCGCCTGGCCGACTTCCTGCCGCGGCCGTTCGGCACCGGCGTCGACGTGCCCCGCCAGGCGCCGTCCTGACCCGCATCAGCGGCCCACGTCGAGGCAGATGAGCGTGGCGTCGTCGCGGAGATAGAGGCGGCCGGCGGCGAGCGCGGGCAGGGCCCGGACCGTGCCGGTGAGCGGCCGGCACCGCGCGAGCACCTCGAGCCGCGCCGGGTCGGGCCGGACGAGCAGCAGTTCGCCGTCGGTGCGGGCCACCACGAGCTTCCCGTCGGCGGCGAGCAGGGTGCCGTAGCCGAAGTTCCGCTCCCGCCAGGCCTCGCGGCCGGTGGCCGCCTCGACGCACACGAAGTCGGCCGGCGGCACGTCGTCGCGGCCGTCGAGCCCGTACAGGTGGTCGCCCACGAGCACCGGGGTGCAGTACTGGCTGGCGAGCGGACCCTCGCCCTGCCAGGCGGGCTTCGCGGCCGCACGGTCGAAGGCCGCGCACACGCAGCCGATCCCGTAGGCGCTGGTGACCAGGAGCCGGTCGCCGCCGATCACCAGCGGCGTGGCGGCGTTGACGGTCGGCCCGCGCTGCCCGAAGGGGAATTGCCAGCGGACGTCCCCCGTGACCGGGTCGATGAGCAGGCAGGAGAGCCGCGTGACCATGAGCACGTGCGGCTCGCCATCCACCTCGCGGGCCACCGGCGCCGAGTAGCTGGCCGCCTCCGCGGTCCGCTGCCAGAGCGTGTCGCCCGTGCCCATGTCGAAGCCGACCACGCCGGCGCCGTCGCGGCCGCCGACGTTGACGATCACGCGGTCGCCCACCACGACGGGCGTGGAGCCCGCGCCGAAATACCCCTCGGCCGCGGTGAACTCGCGGTGCGTGGCCCGCGACCAGCGGCGCGCGCCGGTCGCGAGGTCGTGCGCGGAGAGTACGCCTTGGGCACCGAAGGTGATCACCGTCCCGGCCTGCACCACCGGCGCGCACAGGGGCCCGTCGGGACCGCCGACCTGGGGCCGGAACGTCGTGGGATGATCGGACTTCCAGAGGGTGTCGCCCGTCGCCGCGTCGAGGGCCTCGACGATCTCCCGGTCGCCCTGCCGGTGGAAGAGGATGGCCCGGGTCCCGACCACGGCCACGCCGGCGTGGCCGCTGCCGACCGACCGCCGCCACACGACCGGTGGGCCGGCGGCGGGCCACGCGGCGGCGAGTTTCTCGTCGGCCGCCGCCACGCCGTCGCGCGTGGGGCCGAGGATCTGTGGCCAGTCGCCACCGTGGGCCGCGGCGGCGGCGAGGGCCAGGCACACGCCGGCGTAGTGCCACTGACTCATGTCGCCTGGCCGCGCTGGCGGAAGTACTTGTAGCCCGGCACCATGAAGCAGGCTGCACTCACCAGCCCGAAGACGATGTGCTGGAAGGACGGGATCGCGCACATCACCAGCGCCGTCGCGAACAGCACGGCCGCCTGGATGTAGAAGGCTCCGGACAGCACGCCGGCCTTGGCGAAAAACACGACGCCGGCCAGGAGCGACAGCACCGGCGAGAGGCTGAGCACCGGCAGCCCCAGCAGCGCCTCGACGGCGAACAGGAGCACGCTCGCCAGCACGCTGCCCCCCCAGATGTGCGCGACCTGCCGCTCGACGGCCGTCACCGGCCCGGTGCGGTGGCGGAGCGCCCAGAAGATCGGCGCCCAGAGCGCGAGGCCGCCTCCCCAGAGCACGAGGTACGGCCAACGGGTCGTGAGCCCCTGCCAGGCGAGCACGTCGGTCGTGACGCACAGACCGAGGATCACGACGGAGTGCCACATCCAGAGGAGGCCCCAGTTCTCCAGCACGACGGCGTGGTGCGTCTCGCGGAAGAGCCGGGCGACGACGTCGCGGAACCCGCCCCGGCGGGCGGCCACCGGCTCCCCCGCGAGGTAGGCCTGCAGGTCGGCCGCGAGGTCGGCCGCCGTGGCGTACCGCAGATCCTGCGGCTTCTGCAGGCTCTTCAGCGCGATCCATTCGAGGTCGCGGTCGACGTGCGGCTCGAGCGACCGCGGCGGGGGCGGATCGCTCTCCAGCACGGCCAGGAGCGTGTCCATGGCGCTGCCGGCGAGGAACGGGGGCCGGCCGGTGAGCGTCTGGTAGAGGATCGCCCCCAGACTCCAGACGTCGCTCGTCGGCCCCACGTCGCCCCGGCTGCCGGCGGCCTGCTCGGGGGACATGTAGCAGGGCGTGCCGAGGATGGCGCCGGTGTGCGTCATCGACATCTCGTTCTCCAGCCGCTTGGCCAGGCCGAAGTCCGAGACCCGCGGTTCGCCGGCCGCGTCGATGAGGATGTTCGAGGGCTTGAGGTCCCGGTGCAGGACGCCACGGCGGTGCGCCGCCTCCACCGCGACGGCGACCTTCGCCAGCACGTCGGCCGCCTCGCGCGGTGGCAGCGGACCCTGGGCCAGCCGCCGGGCGAGCGTCGTCCCCTCGACGAGCTGCATGCTGTAGAAGGGATGGCCGTCGTGCTCGCCGACCTCGAAGACGGAGACGATGCCCGGGTGATCGAGCTGAGCTGCAGCCTCGGCCTCGCTGCGGAACCGGGCCAGGTCCGCGGGACTGGCCAGGTCGCGGCGGAGGAGCATCTTCAGGGCGACCGTCCGCCCGAGGCTGCGCTGCACCGCGCGGTACACGACCCCCATGCCGCCGCGGCCGATCTCGGCGACCAGCTCGTAGTCGCCGAACGTCGTCGGCAGCGGGGAGCCCCCGGCGAGGAAGCCGCCGGTGGCGTCGGCGGCACCGCCGACCAGCACGCCGCCGTCCCCTTCGCCGCCGAGGAGGATCGTCGACTGCTCGGCGACCGCGTCGGCCATGCTCATCGTGGCGAAGAGCTCGCGGAGGTGCGGGGCCAGGTCGGGGTGCTCCCGCACCATCCGCTCAAGCGCCGCCTGGGCCGCCGCGCCGCGCTCCTCCGAGAGCGCCTCCAGGAGCGCGGCCAGCAGCTCCTCGCGGTCGGCCGCCAGGGGCGCGACGGCACCCTGGACGGGACTGGTCGTCGACGGGGTCATGCTGGCCACACCCGAACCTCAGGAACCGCTCGCTCCGGAAACCGCTTTTCCATCCTAGGCCGGTCGCGGCCGCTGGCGCCCGCCGGGCGGGCTCGCCGGGGTCGCTCCCGGTGTCACTCCAGAAGCGCACGCAGCCGCCGCATGGCCCGCAGGTAACGCATCCCGGCCGCGGGCTTCGACAGCCCGAGGGCCTCGGCGGCCTCCGCGGTCGAGAGATGCTCGAAGTGCCGCAGGAGCACGATCTCCCGATCCGCCTCGTCGAGCGTCTCCACGGCGGCGGCGAACCGCCGCTCCAGTTCGTGCCAGGTCGCGGCCGCCGCCGGCGTCAGCTCCCGGTCGGCCAGGCGGTCCGTCGGGCCGACCGCGCCGTCCCGGGAGTCGCCGCCGCCCAACTGCACCTCGCGATCGACGCTCCGCGCGGCCGCGACCCGGTGCCGCCGGTGCGCGTCGATGAGCCGGTCGCGGGCCATGTGCCGCAGCCACAACTGGAACGGCATGGTGGGGTTGGCGAGGTAGTCGCCGAGCCGGCGATTGGCCTCGATGAGCACGTCCTGGACGATGTCGCTGGCGTCGACCCGCCGCTGCACGCCGCGGTCCATGCGGCGGTCGATCATCCGCCGGATCGCGGCGCGGTGCCGCTCGAGCAGGCCGTTGACGGCCGCCCGGTCTCCGCGGCGGACGCGGTCGAGGAGGGCGAGCGTCGGCTGCCCCTCGCCGGCAGGGCTGTCGGACGTGCGGGTCATGACGGTCGGTGGCCCGGGAACTGGATTTCCCCATCGTACCAACGTGTCGACCCGGACGGTGATGCCGATCGTGCGCGACGTCCGGGCCCGAGCTCCGAACGGCGGCGGGAAATCGACCCTTTTTTGCCAGTGAGTTTTTTGCCCGGCGAGAAACCGTGCGCCATAATCGCCGGCGGTTCATGGAGAGACCGCTGGCTGCCGCGCCATGCCGCGGCGAAGCGCGAGCAAACGGACTTCCCCCGTGCCTGGCGTCCTCCCCCAGACGTGGATCCGCCGCCTCCTCCGCGCGGCGTTTCTCCCGGCCGCACTCGTGCTGCTGGCGGCCCCGGCCGGTGCGGCCGAATCGTCCCTCGCCTGGACGCCGGCGGCCGGCCACCACGACGACCTCGCCTCCCGCGCCGAATCGCTCGCCCACGAGGGCCGATGGGCCGACGTGGTCAGCATCTGCGAGACGGCGGCCCGCAAGGGCTCGTTGGCCCCGGCGCTCCGCGAGCGGTACGACCTCGCCAAGCTGCACTGCGACATCGCCCGCCGGCACGCCGAACCGGCCTTCCGTCGCCAGCTCGCCGCGCTGTCCGAAGCCGACGCCAGGCGGGTCTACGCCGAGGTAATCGGCCGAATCGCCTCGCACCACGTCGACCATCCGGACTTCGCCCGCCTCGCGGGCCGCGGCCGGCTGGCGGTGGAGGTGGCGATCGAGGAGCCGGCGTTCGTCGCCGTCCACGCCACGCAGGCCACGCCGGAGCGGCGGGCCCTCTACCGGCAGCAGGTCCAGGCGCTCGTCGCCGCACGTCCGGTCGCCACGCAGGCCGACGTGGAGACCCACGCCGCCTGGATCGCCCGCGTCGCCCATTCGATCCTGGGCGTCGCCCCGGCCGTCACGCTCATGGAGATGTCCGCCGCCGCCGTGGGGGGCCTCGACGAATACTCGGCCTTCCTCACCAACGGCCAGCTCGACGACCTCTACGCGCAGATCGAGGGCCGCTTCGTCGGGCTCGGCGTCGAGCTGAAGTCGGCGCCGGACGGCCTGCTGGTGGTGCACGTGATCCCCGGCAGCCCCGCCGAACGGTCGGGCCTCCGCCCCGGCGACCACCTCGTCGGCATCGGCGGACGGGCGATCGGCGGGCTCGGCGTCGACGAGGCGGCGCAGCTGCTCCAGGGGGCGGAGGGCAGCCTCGTGACGCTCGCGATCGTCCGCGGTCCCGGCCCCGCCCGGGCCGTCACGGTCCGCCGCGAGCACGTCGAGGTGCCGAGCGTCGAGGGGGACAAATTGCTCGACGCCGCGGCCGGCGTGGCCTACCTCAAGCTGGCGTCGTTCCAGAAGACGACCGCCGCCGACCTCGAGGCGGCGCTGCGGCGGCTCGACCAGTCCGGCATGCGGTCGCTGGTCATCGACCTCCGCGGCAATCCGGGGGGGCTGCTCTCGGCCGCGGTCGACGTCGCCGACCTGTTCCTCGAGCGCGGCCTCGTCGTGGCCACCCGCGGCCGCAGCCCCGAGGAGGACTTCAACTACTCCGCGGGCCGGCCGGGCACCTGGCGGATGCCGCTGGTCGTGCTCATCGACGGCGACTCCGCCAGCTCCAGCGAGATCTTCGCCGGCGCCATCCGCGACCACGGCCGCGGCACGATCGTGGGCTCCCGCAGCTACGGCAAGGGATCGATCCAGGGCATCTTCCCCCTGGAGAGCGCCGGGGTGGGGATGCGGCTGACGACGGCGAAGTTCTTCTCCCCCCGTGGCCTGCCCTACAGCAACGTCGGCGTCGAGCCCCACGTGCCGGTGCACGCCGCCGCCCGGCCCGTCGAGGGGCAGCGGGTCGAGGAGACGCTCGCCCGGGCCGTGGCCGACTCGGCCCTCGACGCCGCCGTCGAGGTCGCCCGGCGGTCGCTGCAGCCGCGGCCGACCGTCCGGCCGGTGGCACAGGCCCGATGACATGCGTCCTGAGGCGGCCGCCCCGCGGAGGCCGTCCCTTGAACTGCCCCTGCCCCGGCGTTACCCTGCGACTGACGGTAGTCAGCGGTGCCCGCCGTTGAAATTTCTTCTGGCTGCGGCGGGTTTCCGGGGACGCGCACCGACGTCGGTGGCGATGCCGGCGCGCGGCCGGGCTCCCGTTCCATTCTCCAGCCATACCCGCAACCGGAAGCAGGACCTCCCATGACCACCGCCCGTGCCAGCGCGATCGCCGCCATCAACTCCTACAAGGCCAAGGGGCCGGGCTGGAACTTCCGCGAGACGCCCACCAGCGAGATCTTCGGCTCGAACGTCTTCAGCGACGCGGTCATGAAGGACCGGCTGCCGAAGAGCGTCTACAAGGCCCTCCAGGCGACCATCAAGCAGGGGAAGCCGATCGATCCGGGCATCGCCGACGCCGTCGCCCTGGCCATGAAGGACTGGTCCATCGAGAAGGGCGCCACCCACTACGCCCACGTCTTCTATCCGCTCACCGGCCTCACCGCCGAGAAGCACGACAGCTTCCTCACGCCGACCGGCGACGGCGACGCGATCGCGGAGTTCTCGGGCAAGGAGCTGATCCAGGGCGAGCCCGACGCGTCGAGCTTCCCCTCGGGCGGCCTGCGGGCCACGTTCGAGGCGCGGGGCTACACCGCCTGGGATCCGACGAGCCCCGCGTACATCCTCGAGAACCCCAACGGCACCACGCTCTGCATCCCCACCGCCTTCTGCTCGTGGACGGGCGAGGCGCTCGACAAGAAGACGCCGCTCCTGCGGTCGATGCAGGCGGTCGACAAGCAGGCCCGCCGCGTGCTCGCCCTCTTCGGCCACAAGGACGTCGGCCAGGTGATGGCGTCGGCCGGACCGGAGCAGGAGTACTTCCTGATCGACCGCAACTTCTTCTTCGCCCGGCCCGACCTGACGATGACCGGCCGGACGCTCTTCGGCGCCAAGCCGCCGAAGGGGCAGGAGTTCGAGGATCAGTACTTCGGCGCGATCCCCGAGCGGGTGCTGGCCTGCATGATGGACGCGGAGCGCGAGCTCTACAAGCTCGGCGTGCCGGTCAAGACCCGGCACAACGAGGTGGCCCCGAGCCAGTACGAGATCGCCCCGATCTACGAGAACGCCAACATCGCCACCGACCACCAGCAGTCGATCATGCAGATGCTGACGCGGGTGGCGCAGAAGCACGGCATGGCCTGCCTGCTCCACGAGAAGCCCTTCGCCGGCATCAACGGGTCGGGCAAGCACGTCAACTGGTCGATGGGCTGCAAGCTCGGCAACCTGCTGGAGCCGGGGGAGACGCCGCACGCCAACATGCAGTTCCTGGTCTTCTGTGCCGCCGTGATCCGGGCGGTGCACCTCCACGGCGACCTGCTGCGGGCCGTGGTGGCCTCCAGCGCCAACGACCACCGGCTCGGGGCCAACGAGGCCCCGCCGGCCATCATCTCGATCTTCCTCGGCGACCAGCTCGCCGACATCTTCGGGCAGATCGAGAAGGGCAAGGCGACGAGCTCCAAGTCGAGCGGCACGCTCACCGTGGGCGTCGACACCCTGCCCCCGCTCCCCAAGCACGCCGGTGACCGCAACCGCACGAGCCCCTTCGCCTTCACCGGCAACAAGTTCGAGTTCCGGGCCGTGGGCTCCAGCCAGTCGATCGCGGGGCCGCTGGTGGCGCTCAACACGATCGTCGCCGAGAGCCTCGACCACGTCGCGACGGAGCTGGAGAAGGCCACCGGGGGGGACGTCGCCAAGCTGCCCGCCGCCGTGGAGAAGCTGCTCCAGAAGCTCATCGCCGAGCACAAGGCCGTGATCTTCAACGGCAACGGCTATTCGCAGGAGTGGCACGACGAGGCGAAGAAGCGGGGGCTGCCCAACCACCGCTCGACACCCGAGGCCCTCGACCAGCTGGTCGCCCCGAAGACCCTCGCCATGTTCGAGAAGTACGGCGTGCTCTCCGAGCGGGAGATGCGGAGCCGCTACGACATCTACATGGAGCGGTACTGCAAGGACATCAACACCGAGGCCCAGGCCGCCCTGCAGATCGCCAAGACGATGATCCTGCCGGCCGGCTACCGCTACCAGGGCGAGCTCGTCGACATCGCGTCGAAGCTCAAGGGCCTGGGGCAGACGCCCCACCTCGGCACGCTCGACACGCTCACGAAGCTCGTCGGCGAGTTCGAGGGGCGGATCGGGGCGCTCGAAAAGTCGCTGGCCCACCACGGAGGCGGCGACCTCCGCGCCGAGGTCGGACACTTCCACGACGACGTGATCCCGGCGATGGTGGCCCTCCGCGAGACGGCCGACCAGATCGAAGTCATCCTGCCGGACGACCTCTGGCCGCTGCCGACCTACCGCGAGATGCTGTTCATCAAGTGAGCGAGGCCGACCTGCCCGGGGCGATCGCCGCCGCGTGCGGCCGCCTCGGCCTGGACGTCAGTCCCGACGCCCACCGGGGGCTCGCCGCCTACGCGGTGAGCCTCTGGTCCTGGAACGAGCGGCTGAACCTCACCCGGCACCTCGACGTCGAGCGATTCGTCGGCCGGGACGTCGCCGACGCCGCGGCGCTGGCCCGGCACCTGGCCCGCGGCGAGCGGGTGCTCGACGTCGGCACCGGGGGCGGCGCGCCCGGGGTCATCCTCGCGATCCTCAGGCCCGACCTGCGGGTGGAGCTCTGCGACAGCGTCGCCAAGAAGGCCCGGGCGGTCGAGGCGATCGTCGCCGAGGCCGGCCTGCCGATCCCGGTGCACGCCGCGGCGGCCCAGGCGCTCGTCGCCGGGCGCCGGGAGGGTCCGGACCGCTTCGACACGCTCGTCGTGCGGGCCGTCGCGCCGCTGGGAAAGCTCCTCCGCTGGTTCGAGCCGCTCGCCGGCAACTACGGCCGGCTGCTGGTGATCAAGGGTCCGCGGTGGGAGGAGGAGCAGGCGGAGGCCCGCCACGCCGGCCTCGGCCGGAGGCTTGCGATCCGCCGCATCGACGCCTGGCCGCTGGCCGGCACCGAGAGCGAGACCGCCCTCCTCGAGATCACGCCCCGTCCGGCCTGACGCGGCGGCCGCGCGGTCGCCTCCGGTCCCGGGATCCTTCCGCTGAAGCGCATGCGACAACGGACCCTGGGAAACCAGTTGACGAGGCGAAGGGGGTCGGCGAACGCTCGAGGAGCCTTGGGCCGCCTCGGCACACAGCGACGAGACTTTTGCCGCCCCCGAGCCGACGCTCCAAGAGTGCGGGATCCTTCCGCTACACGCGGATGAAGATCTTCTGCTTCGCCATCCACAGGCACACCAGCCAGAACGCGAGTCCGACGGCGTTGGCCTCGACGAGCGGCATGAAGTCGCTCCAAGCGGCGAGCGTCCCGCCGCCGACGAGCTCCGCCAGCGGCTGGACGAGGTGCACCCGCAGTCGGCCGGCGGTCCAGCCGCGCAGCAGCTGCGACATCATGTAGATGGCGATCGAGTTGACGCCGACGACGACCGCGAAGGAGCTCCACCGCCGCTGGCCGGCAACGTCGATGACGGCGTAGAGGGCCGTCAGGATGAGCACGCAGATGCCGCCGGAAAAGAGCGTCCAGGACGGGGTCCAGAGCCGTTTGACGATCGGGCATCCCAGCTGCTGCCACGCCAGCCCCGCGACGATGCCGCCGACGCCGAGGCCGAGGAGCGTCGTCAGCCGCCGCCGCTCCGAGGCGGGAGACCGCAACGTCTCGCCGCAGATCAGCCCGATCAGCATCGTGGCCAACGCGGGAATGAAGTTGATCGTCGGGTAGCCGCCGGGGTTGAACCGGAACGGCTCCTGCCTGGGGAACCAGTTGAGGAACACCGTGTCGACCGCATGCCCGACGTTCGCGTTCTTGTGCCAGTGGCGATCCACGTCCGCCAGGTGGTCGCGGGCCCACGCCGCCGGGATCCCCACCGCCGCGTCGCCGGTCGTGAGGTCGATGCCGGCGGTGGGATACGCCCGGTAGGCCAGGAACGTGACGACGAGCAGCCCGGCGACGGCGGCCGCCTGGACCGCGACGGGGCGACGCCACGACAGGAAGAGGAACGGGTAGCCCAGACCGATCTGCGAGAGCACGTTCATGAACGTCCAGTTCGTCTGCGTCACCTGCGGTCCGACCGAACTCAGGAAGACGCCCAGCAGCACCAGGATCGCGCTGCGGGACACCGCGTGCAGGAACAGGGCCCGGTCCGACTGGCCGCGGGCCG